>JAHZAR010000040.1 GCA_019423835.1 Clostridiales bacterium
CCGCAAAACAGTACCGGCAGGCCAGATTGCAGTCATGGGCAATGTGCAGGCACAGGGCCTTTACCACAGTCTTTCTCTTTTTGAAATCAATTACATAGTCCTTATAGATATCGGCAGTGAAGAGCTGCTCCTGGTCGATCAGCTCCTGAATATCGGAAAAGGCCTCCTCCATCTCCTCCTGCCGGTACTTTCCCTCTAATTTTCTGCAAATCTCCTGCTTTGCCTCCTCCGGAATTTTCTGAGGTTCGGTCAGGTTGTCGATCTTCTCAGAAAGAAGTGCGATCATATCATAGAGCAGCGGATCAACCACATGGACAGAGCCGCTGTTCACATCCATTACGATATAGTAACCGTTATTAATATACTGATGAATCACAGATTTTCTCCTTGTCTAATCGTTTAACATTTCTGTCCCCGGGGGACACCCCCGCACGGACAAACTAGAGCCCCTGCAACCGGTGAAAATTGCAGGGGCATCAAGCTGCCTTATGACTGCCTGACATTCAGGCATTGTTTCCTCAGACTAGCGATCCTTGTTCTCGCAGCTCTGGTTTCCTACTGTACAGGATGTCTTGCATGCGGACTGGCAGGATGTCTGGCATTCGCCGCAGCCGCCCTTTTTCATTGTATTCTTTAATGTGTTTGTGCTTAAAGTCTTAACGTGCTTCATGTGTATGCCCTCCTATCATGGATTTCGATATAATTTCGTAGAGATTATATCACATGTTTTCTCTCAGCGCAAGCACAAGCGCAGAGGCAGCGGAGCCGGAAAGAGCCGGCAAAGCTACCTGTCCGCATACTTTTAGAAGAGCCGGAATATACATGGAACAGATCAAATCAAAATGAAGGGGTTTTTATGGGAAAATCAAAACTGCAGGCCATGCTCCGCTCGCTTCTGGTTTCCTACCTGCTTACCGCCATATTGCTGGCTGTTCTGGCCTTTCTGCTCTACCGGTTCCGCCTGGGGGAGACTCAGATCAGCCTGGGCGTCAATGTGATCTACATTATCGCCTGCCTGATCGGCGGCATTCTGGCCGGAAAGGCTGTCCGCCAGAGGCGTTTTGTCTGGGGACTTCTCTCAGGTGTCCTCTACTTTCTGATCCTTCTGGCTGTCTCCTTTGCCATGAACCGTGCTCTGGGCTCCGACACAAAGGAGCTTGTGACGGTGTTTCTCATGTGCGCCGGCAGCGGAACCCTGGGAGGGATGATCAGCTGAGTCTCTCTCCTGCTTTCATCCAGGACATTGGTATCTGTTGTCAGCTGCATTACCCGGAGAAGGGGAAACGCCTGCTGTCTGGCAGGCGTTTCCCCTTCTCTGATCGTCCTTTTGTATTCCGGCCTTCCCATTCTGTCTTTCTGCTGTCTGGATTCCGGCTTTTTATGAGCGTTCTTTTTTCTCTTCCTTTTTCTTTTCTTCCCGCTCCTCCTCTTCCTTGAGGCGGGCGGACACGGCCTGAACCGGGTTGAGGATGTACCTGTGAATTCGGTCGATCCGGTTTTTCTCCACCCGGTCTACCACCAGACGGACATTGTCGAAAACCACATCCTCTCCCTCCTCCGGAAGGTGGTCGAGAAGGCCGATGACAAGGCCTCCCAGGGAGTCATAATCTTCTGATTCCAGTTTCAGATCCAGTCTGTCATTCAGATCATCGAGCTTCATAGAGCCCTCCACCACGTACTCGTTCGGTGCAATCTCCACCAGCTCATTTTCCTCGTCCTCATCGTACTCATCGCGGATCTCTCCAACGATCTCCTCCAGCATATCCTCCAGCGTGATAAGTCCCGCTGTTGCCCCGTACTCATCAAGGACAATGATGATATTGACATTCGCCTTCTTCATCTCTACCATGAGCTCGGAAACCTTCTTAAACTCATAAGTATAATACGGCGCCCTCAGGTAATCGCGGACAGAAAATTCCTCCTTCTCCCCTGCCAGCAGAATGTCCTTGATATTTAAGATGCCGATGACATTATCTGTCGTATCCTCATAGACCGGGAATCTGGTGTACTTCTCCTCCCGGAATATCTCAATCAGCTCACTGTAGGTTGCATTTACATCCACAAAAGCCATGTCGATGCGGGGAACCATAACGTCCTTGGCCACGGAATCGCCGAAGTCAAACACATTGTTGATCATCTTCTTTTCTTCCGTTTTAATGACCCCCTCCTCATGGCTCACCTCCACAATGGTGCGCAGTTCATCCTCTGTGATGGACTCAGACTTTTCGTTTGGATCTACCCCGATCAGCTTCAATACCAGCATGGATACCTTATTGATCACGAAAATCACAGGGGTCAGAACCGTCATCAGGGCAAATATCACTCCTGCACAGCGCAGAGACATTCGCTCGGAGGAAATCGTCGCCGATGTCTTAGGGGTAATCTCGCCGAAAATGAGAATCAGAAACGTAATCACACCTGTGGCAGCACCGACCGCCTCATTGCCGAACAGCTTGGAGGACAAAAGGGTTGTGAGGGAAGAAGCATACATGTTTACGATATTGTTTCCAATCAGAATCGCACTCAGCATCTTACCAGGATTTCCCGTAACCTTGAGAACCATAGCGGCCCGCGTATCTCCGGCATCCGCAAGCGTCCTCATCCGGATCTTGTTGACAGTGGTAAGAGCCGTCTCTGACGATGAGAAAAATGCAGAAAGGGCAACTAAAATAAGAATAACCAATAATTGTATGGCGTCGCTCGACTCCAAAAAAATCAACCTCTACTTTCTTTTCTGCCGCCTCGGGCATATTGCCTGGGGCAGACTGTTTTTACAGGTAATTTTACACGAATCCCCTTTTTCTGTCAATCCTTGTTTTCTGCGGCTTACGCGCCTTTTGAGGCGTTTTTCCTTCCCGGCCCGTCTTGTCCGAAAGCCCGGGGACAAAGGACCACGGCTTTGGATGACGGGAAATAAAGGCGAAAGCCCTGAAAGATCTGTCTGCATGCAGTCCTTTCAGGGCTTTCGCCTTGCCGGAATATCAGGGCGTCCTCCTTCATGGGGAGGTTAGTCTTCTTTTCCCATCAGGCTTCTGAGTGTCAGGATTACCGCTCCCGCCGCGATGCACAAATCCCCGATATTGAATACTACCTTCTTCAGAAATCCCGGCTGGAAGCTGAAGTAATCTACCACATAGCCTCTTTTAAGCCTGTCATAGAGATTGCTGAGTGCGCCTGAAACAATCAGAGCATAGCCTGTCTTCTCTGCCCTGTGCCCCTTCTTTGTCATGAGAAAGCAGAGAACCCCTACCGCTGCACTGGTGAAGCAGACGGGAAGCATGCGCACCAGCTCCGGCTTCTTCCTGAGAAACTCAAAACAGAACCCGCTGTTGTGGTTTCTGTAAAGCCGGATTATCCCTCCCGTGCCTTCCATCATCCTCGGAAAGCTGTCCGGACTCTGGTTTTCTATCTTCTGCTTCAGATACTGGTCAAGCCCAAACAGAGCTGCCGCAAGTCCTAAAATCCCCATACAATTCCTCTCTTTCCCTCTCCCGAGATTTTCCAGTTTCACCCCTGCCGGCAGGCTGTGCAGCCTCCGGCCGGCTGATCTGTCTCCATCCTACCATGTTTTTCCGGGCCGGTAAAGTCCCGGCGGCCTCCGGCGTCTATTTTCCTTTTGAATCCGGGACCTCTCCTGTTAATATTCCCCTCTTTTCCTGCATATATTAAAAAAAACTGCCGGAGCCTGCCATGCCCTGCATCCAGCCAGATCTCTCACAGGATTACTCTGATTTTATCATACGCTATTTTTCCTTTACACAGACTGCACTGACCTTCCATTCATCTGACACCAGATTTTCTCAGGATCGGACAAAAGAGAGCTGTTTTTCAGTTATAAGCAGCCAATATGCCGTCTACCATCTGCCCCTTGAGGAAACACTGCCGCTGACGCTGAACCGTTTTTCCTATCCGTCCATCCCCAAGCTCTATACACTTCTTGACACGTCCAGCATGGAAAGCTCCGGCATTCTGACCACCTTTGCCCAGCCTTCCCTGGCTCTCCGGGGCCGCGGGACGCTCATCGGCATTGTGGACACCGGAATTGACTACAGAAATCCTGTTTTTCTGGGTTCTGACCGTTCGACCAAAATTCTGGGACTCTGGGATCAGACAGAGGAAGGACCTGGAATTATGACAGGTAATATTCTCGAAGATATTCCCTACGGCAGGGAATATACCAGAGAGGACATTGATCGGGCTCTGGCGTCAGAAGATCCCTTTTCCATTGTCCCCTCCCGGGATGAAAGCGGGCACGGAACCTTTCTGGCAGGAATTGCGGCAGGAAATGATACCAGCTCAGATTCCTTCACCGGGGCAGCTCCGGAGGCCTTTCTCGCCGTAGTGAAGCTGAAGCCTGCCAAGCAGTATCTCAGAGATTACTATCTCATCCCCTCCTCCTCTGAGGCCTACCAGGAAAATGACATTATGATGGGCATAAAATACCTTCTTCTGGTGGCCAGACGGCACCGTCTGCCTCTGACCATTCTCATAAGTCTCGGAACAAATATGGGAAGCCATGAGGGGACCTCCCCTCTTGCCAGGTATCTTGACACCGTCAGCGCCTTCCCCGGCGTCGTCACCGTCGTCGCCGCCGGAAATGAGACCGGCTACAGCCACCACTACTTCGGAACAGTGGAGTCAGATGAGGAGTTTGAGGATGTGGAGATCCGGGTAGGCTCCGGTGAAGAAGGCTTTACCATGGAAATGTGGACCCAGGAGCCGGAGCTTTTCTCTGTCGGCTTTCTCTCCCCCACCGGAGAGCTCATCGGCAGGATTCCCAACAGCTCTCCCATGGAGCAGAGAGTCACCTTCCTCCTGGAAGACACGGTTATCTATCTGAATTATCAGGTAGCAGAATTTGAGACGGGAAGCCAGCTCATTGTCATGCGTTTCGTCAATCCGACTCCAGGAATCTGGAGGCTGCGGGTCTACAATTCCTTGTACCTGAAGGGTGCCTACCACCTCTGGCTTCCCGCCCACGGTTTTCTGTCAGAGGACACCTTCTTTCTCCGCCCTCACCCGGACACCGTCATCACCGAACCGGGCAATGCCTCCCTTCCCATCACCGTAGGCGCTTACAACCACCGGAATGGCGGAATCTACATCCATTCCAGCCGCGGCTATACCAGACTGGGGAGGATTAAACCGGATCTGGCGGCTCCCGGCGTAGATGTGGAAGGCCCCGGCCTCTCTGCCCTCTCCTCCTCCACTATGACTGGAACCTCGGTGGCGGCTGCCCACGTAGCCGGAGCCGCCGCAAATCTTCTGTCCTGGGCCTTCCGGGACGGATCCTCCTCCTATATGAATACCTCCATCGCCAAGGCCTTCCTGATCCGCGGAGCAGAACGGAATCCCGTATTCACCTACCCCAACCGGGAGTGGGGATATGGGACGCTGAACCTTTACAATGCATTTCTGCGGCTGAGGGAGTAGAGTCTTTGGCTGTCCGGGAAAAATCCGTTTGTAATTTGGAAACGGCAATGATATAGTAACTATAAATACATGTTAATTTCAGGGACTTTTCGTTTCATTCCTGAGAGGGGCGCTGCAAACTAAAGGGAACTCTGCCTCGTATCGTATAGGCTAAAAATAAACCTCTGTCCGCCAGGCAAGATTTTTTGCGGCGCCCTTTCCTCTAAAGTGACCGTATCGCATGATGGAAATTATGAGATTGTAATTGAAAATACTTCATCGGAGGATATGGGGATTCTAGGCTATATTAATATTAAATAATACATAAACTTTTTGTATTTTTATCAACCGCTATATTTTGCAAAATATAAATACGAGCAGGAGGTATAAGCCAATGGGTAACATTCTTTCTTTGATTCTTTAGGCTGGTATTTATTTAAGGAAGTATTTTTATGAAGTTTAAACGCAAACTTATGAGTATCATTCTTGCGGCGGTTATGATGTGTACAGCTCTCGCATCGTCAGTTTGGGCGGCAGAAACTGCGGAGGAAGGCTCTCAGAAAAATGCTATGCAGGCTGAAATTGATAAAGAAATAAAAATTGCCCATGATGAAATTTATAGGCAGCTTGCAGCACAGGACGCTTTAGTTCCAGAGCCTCCTACTACGCTCCTAACGGAGGAATGGTATTAGCTATTTCCGGTGTTTGTGATAGTTTGGCTGTAACTTCTATTAAAAGCGCAGGAAGATGCGCCAAAATCATTAATACTTATAGCAGGGAATACGGCACCAAAGCTTCTGTTGTAACTGGTTGGACTGACAGGTTCAACATTGTTATTCCAGATAATGCAACTAGCATTCATTTTACTGCTTTCTAAAAAATTTTGCTTTTGAATGACAAACGGGGACTGTTACAAAATCAATCGCATAGAATAACTTTAATATTACCTGCTATGCCCATTATATTTTGTAACAGCCCCCTGATTTCCTTTTATCTGTGAGGTGATTTTCATGACAAAAATCAGAAAAAATATCCTGCCGCAATGATACTGCTGTTTCAGCTCTTCTTTCTATATGAGCTTATATGCAATTATAATGTTTATGTCCTCGATCCGTCCTTCCTCTCGTTTTCCGAAGATTACTGGGCGGATTTCTCTGCTGACGGAGCAGTGAAGCTTGCCGCCGCTGTGGAATTGTTTTTTAAATGTATTTTTATTTTATCCTTCTTATACCTTATTATGAGGAACCCCAACGCTTCCTGGAAAAGGATTGTCCTCGCCGTTTTGGCCGGCTTCGTCTTATATGGGATTCTTATGCTGCTTTTCCGTTACTTCTCTTATCACTGCCGGCTCTATATGACGCTGGCGGATACAGAAATCCTTTCCATCCTCCTTCTTTTTCAGACAGCACAGCCCGGGCTGTTTCAAAAAAGGCTCCCGTAGTCCCGTCCTCTTACCCTCTCATCTCAATCATCGGCCCGCCGTTCTTCTCCAGATAAGCCCGGGTGATCACCACGGAGCCGATATTGGGATCCTTGGGTATCTCATACATGATATCCTGCATGAACTCCTCGATAATGGCCCGAAGAGCCCTCGCCCCTGTCTCCTTCCTGATGGCCTCCTCGGCAATCCAGGAGAGGGCGTCCTCCTCAAACACAAGCCTTACCTCATCCATGGCCAGGAGCTTGTCATACTGCTTTAAGATGGCTTTCTTCGGCTCTGTGAGAATACGCACCATCAGGTCCTTTGTGAGGGCCTGGAGGGTCACGGTGATGGGAAGCCTGCCGAGGAACTCCGGAATCATTCCGAATTTTCTCAGATCCTCCGTGGTGGCATGGCCAAGCAGATTCGGGTCGTCGTCATATCTGCCTTTAAGCTGAGCGCCAAAGCCCATGGTGCTGGACTTGTTGAGCCTTTCCTTCACAATATTCTCTAAATCCGGGAAGGCTCCGCCGCAGATAAAGAGTATGTTGTTGGTGTCCACCGTCGTCATGGGCGTCAGGGCGTTCTTCTGGTTAGATCCCACCGGAACCTCCACCTGACTGCCCTCCAGAAGCTTTAAGAGCTCCTGCTGCACAGACTCTCCGCTGACATCGCGGCTTGTGGTATTTTTCTTCTTCGCAATCTTGTCGATCTCGTCGATAAAGATAATCCCTTTTTCCGCTCTCTCCACGTCATTGTCAGCCGCTGCCAGAAGCTTGGAAATCACACTCTCGATGTCATCCCCGATATAGCCGGCCTCTGTCAGAGTCGTGGCGTCGGCTATGGCTAACGGCACGTCGAGGAGCTTTGCCAGGGTTTTTACCAGATAAGTCTTTCCGCTTCCGGTCGGTCCGATCATCAGGATATTGGATTTCTCAATCTGAACCTCATCCTGCGAGCCGTCCTCCTCTGCCGTCTGGCAGAAGGCTCTCTTGTAATGATTGTAAACAGCCACTGCAATCACCTTTTTGGCCTGCTCCTGGCCGACCACATACTGGTCAAGCTTTGACTTGATGATATGGGGCGCCGGGATATCCTTAATGGAAAATTCCCGTTTTTCCTCCTTCTTCTCCTGGCTCTTTTTCTTCACCTTATTCTTTTTCGGAATCTCGGTATTCAGATTCTGCAGGTTTGAAAAATCGCTCAGATTCAAGTTCATATAGGGCATATTCTGCAGCCTGCTCAGGTCCAGACCGCTGTTAGTCACTGTGTCAAAGGCCTTCTGCATACAGTCATGGCAGAAATTCATTCCCCCAGGCATCGTGATCATGGGACCGGCCTTGCTCTCCGGCCTGCGGCACACATAGCAGATTTTCTCATACTCATCATCAGAGCCGTCCTTCCTGTCCGGCTCTGCGGGAGCTGCCGTCCGGCTGTCCTCTGCCCTCTCATTTTCTTCTATCGAAACATTCTCTGTTTTTTCTTTCTCTCTGTCGTCCAACATATTCTCCTCTTCTCTGTCCTCTTTCCTGCAACTGCGCCGTCCTGCCCTTCTCCGGCTCCGGTCTGAATGAAGCATGAGAGCCTGCGAAGCACCTTCCGGACTGCGTAAAATCATCATACTATATTTTAGCATGGTAATCAATACGAAAGCAGGAGCCCTCCTTCAAGAGCTCCTGTTTCCCGCCTGTTCCTATTCATCTCTGCTCACGCACATCAATTTCCCTGTCCCTGCGTCTGAGCGCTGTCGGCACTGTCCTTCCTGTATCCTAATGTCACCTGAACCTGCCTCTCCACATAGGAGCCATTGTCCAGAGACTGTACCGTCAGAGTCACGGTATCTCCGCCTTTATAGTAGGTGAGCATCTTCTGCAGATCCTCTGCCGTCTTTACGGTTTCGCCGTTGACTGCCGTGATAATATCGCGCTCCCTCAGATCAGAGTTATCGGCTGCCTGGCCTTCCACAATCTTATAGACGTAGATTCCCTCCGGCATTCCGTAGGCTTTGGCCATCTGGCTGTTGATGTTCTGAATCTGTACGCCCAGATATCCCTGTTCATCCTCGTCCACTGCCACCTTCGTCGTCTTGGTCATCAGATCATCGATAATATCCTTTGCGTAGGAGATAGGAATTGCATAGCCTACGCCCTCAACCTCTGTGCTGGCTAATTTGGCCTCATTAATACCAATCACATTTCCGTTCATGTCGAGCAGGGCGCCTCCGCTGTTTCCAGGATTGATTGCCGCATCTACCTGAATCAGTTTCTTCGTGACACCTTCAATATCCACCTCTTTATTCAGTGCACTGATATAGCCAACCGTAACAGACTGGCCCTCGCCCAGAGCATTTCCTATGGCTACTACTCCATTGCCCAGCTTCAGGCTGTCCGAGTCTCCCAGGGTTGCCACCTTGATCTGCGAGAGGGCCGATTCCGGAATGTCCTTGAGCTGAACAGCGATTACTGCCAGATCCGCCTCGGCATCCGTTCCCTTGAGTGCTGCCGGAGCAGAGCTGCCGTCGATAAATACGACATTCATCTCCTCTGCATTCTCGATCACGTGGCTGTTGGTTGCGATGAGAAGCTCTGTATCGCTCTCTCCTACAATAATTCCGGAACCTGCACTTGGAACCTCATACTGCTGTGTTCCGAAGAACCAGTCCTGGGTGGTGTAGAGCGTCTTATTGTTGATGGCCACAACGGAGGGCATAGCCTTCTCCACAATGGCAGATACATCATTTCCCGTGCTGGCCTGCACGACTGTCCCTGAGGTCTCGGCCGCCTGGGTCTGAATTTCCGTGCTTTCCTGAGTTGCCGCATCTGCTGAAAGCTCCGGCTGTCCTCCCAGCCGTCCGGTCAGGTAATTGACTCCGGCCATGGTTCCCCCGGCCACACATCCAAACAGAATTCCTGCCGCAGCTACCCCGGCTGCTGTTTTTGCCAGTCTGCCTCTCTTTCTGCTGCGCCGCTCCGGATCATGCCCCTGGCTGTCCCCATAAACAGTATTTTCTGAATTTCTCTGACTGCCATACTCATAGGAGCCATAGCTCTGGCGGCTGCTGTCCTGGCCGCTGAGCCTTCCGTACATCTGTCTGGCGCCGGACTGACTCTGGCTGCCGGACTGGCCTTCCTGCACGGCTTCTCTGCTTCTGTCGGTCTGGCGGTTCTCCTGACGTCTCTCATAGTGAGTACTGTCAACATAAGAACCCTCTGTCATATTCACATCATTTTCCGAATTTATATTTTTCTGATTTTTTTCCCACTCATTATACATAAAAAAACACTCCTTCCTGGATTCTGTTTTCTTCTTTTTTTATCTTACAGCGATAGTTTATCAGGGATTTGTGATAGAACTGTGAAAAAAATATAGAGAAATTGTGTTTTCTGCTGCCGCTGAATCTGCTATACTTGTTCTGAACTGAAACTGCCGCTCTGTGACCGGACAGTTGGGAAATATTGTTCTGATACTGCAAAACGGAGCTTCCAGTAAAACGGACAGGCAGAAGAAAAGGAGAAAACCATGGATACAAATGCAGCTGTACATATTAAAAAGGGAGAGGCCCGTTCCCTGAAGGCGGGCGGAGCCTGGATCTACGACAATGAAATCGACCGGATCGAGGGTGACTTTGAAAATGGGGACATTGTCACCGTGCTGGATTTTGACGGTTACTGTCTGGGATACGGCTTTATCAACACACGCTCAAAAATTACGGTAAGGATGCTGTCACGCAGAAAGGATGCTGTTATCGATGAGGCGTTTCTGGAAATGCGCGTGCGAAATGCCTGGGAATACCGGAAAGCCACCGTTGACACCTCCAGCTGCCGCATTATTTTTGGAGAGGCGGACTTCCTGCCGGGTATTGTCATCGACAAATTTTCAGATGTGCTGGTGGTAGAGTCCCTGGCCCTTGGAATTGACCGGTTAAAGCCTCTGATTGTGGACATTCTGAAGCGGATTCTCGCAGAGGACGGGATCCACATCCGCGGCGTCTATGAGAGAAGTGATGCCAAGGTACGCCTCCAGGAGGGAATGGAGCGCACAAAGGGTTTCATCGGAGAGGCGTTTGACACTAAGGTAGAGATCGTGGAAAACGGCGTCCGCTATCTGGTGGATGTGAAGGACGGACAGAAAACAGGTTTCTTCCTGGATCAGAAATATAACCGCCTGGCCATTCAGAAGCTGTGCAGAGGGAAGCGGGTGCTGGACTGCTTCACCCACACCGGCTCCTTTGCCCTGAATGCCGCCGTCTCGGGAGCTTCAGAGGTTTTAGGCGTGGACGCCTCGGAGCTGGGCGTCAGTCAGGCCAGGGAAAATGCCAGGCTGAACCAGGTCTCCGACCGCGTTTCCTTTGTCTGCGCCGACGTTTTCGAGCTGCTTCCGGAGCTTGAAAAAAAAGGCGAGAAATTCGATGTAGTCATCCTGGATCCCCCGGCCTTCACCAAATCCAGAAGCTCTGTAAAAAATGCAGTCAAGGGCTACCGGGAAATCAATCTGAGGGGCATGAAGCTCGTCAGGGACGGCGGTTATCTGGCCACCTGCTCCTGCTCCCACTTTATGACTCCGGAGCTGTTCGCCAAGACCATTCGTGAGGCGGCAGGCAATGTCCACAAACGGCTCAGACAGGTTGAGTACCGGACACAGGCTGCCGATCATCCCATTCTCTGGGCGGCAGATGAATCCTATTATCTGAAATTTTACATTTTCCAGGTGTGCGAGGAAAAATAAGCTGCCCCTCCGTCAATAGGGGCTCTGTGCGTTCCCCACGTCTTTCGCAGAACAAATTGGCATACCTTTTGACACACCTTTGCACAGAATCCAGCCGCAGTCTGATTTATCTCAGAGTTGCGGCTTTCCTTTTTCCATTATGTCTCCGCAGTTTTTTTCATTTCCTGACGCTTCGCTTCTTCCATGACATCCGCATACAGGTCAACTGTCGCAGCAAAACACTGTGCCTCAAAAGAGGGAATTGAAAAATCCATTTCAGGGATTGTCCCTGTCCGTCTGTGCGGTCTTCATTTATAAGTATAGATTATATCAGTATATTAGATTTCTTCTCTTCCCCTCCATTTTTCGCCTGTTTTTCCCTGCATTCTAAAAAAATATTCACAAAATCGCAAAAAGGTATTGCTTTTTCTCCGAAAGTCTGCTTATCTATTATATATGATACTTATAAAATAAAAGATAGTGAGGTATGGGAAATGAAACCGATCAAAGAAGGAAAAGTCCGCGAGATTTATGACAACGGCGACAGCTTAATTATGGTTGCCACTGACCGCATCAGCTGTTTCGATGTAATCCTGAATAACGTTGTGACAAAAAAAGGAACTGTGCTGACTCAGATGTCCAAGTTCTGGTTTGATATGACAAAGGACATCCTTCCAAACCACATGATCTCCGCTGATGTGAAGGATATGCCGGAATTTTTCAGGCAGCCCCAGTTTGACGGAAACAGCATGATGTGCCGCAAGCTCAACATGCTCCCCATCGAGTGCATTGTGCGCGGATACATTACCGGAAGCGGCTGGGCCAGCTATCAGAAGGACGGCACGGTCTGCGGCATCCGCCTGCCGGAAGGCTTAAAAGAGTCCGACAAGCTGCCGGAGCCGATTTACACTCCTTCCACCAAGGCTGAGATTGGCGATCACGATGAGAACATCTCCTATGAGCAGAGTATTGCCCATCTGGAGAAATACTTCCCGGGAAAGGGTGAGGAGTACGCCGCCAAGCTGCGCGACTACACGATTGCCCTCTATAAAAAATGTGCTGACTATGCGCTGAGCCGCGGAATCATTATCGCTGATACCAAGTTTGAGTTCGGTCTCGATGAGAACGGAACCATCGTTCTGGGCGATGAGATGCTCACACCGGACAGCTCCCGCTTCTGGCCTGCTGACGGTTATGAACCGGGACACAGCCAGCCTTCCTTTGATAAGCAGTTTGCCCGCGACTGGCTCAAGGCAAATCCCGGAAACAACTGGACTCTCCCGGAGGATGTCGTTCAGAAAACGATTGATAAATACCTTCAGAGCTATGAGATGCTGACCGGAAAGAAACTGGCATAAAAAAGAGACATGCAGAGTTCCGTCTGTTTTTGTTTTCCCGCTGTCTGTGGGACAAAAACGGCGGAACTTTTTGCAGGATACAAAAAGGACTGGCCTGCCGGCCAGTCCAGAAACAGCAGCTTTACAGAAAGCACTGCATCTTTCGCACGCTTCTCTGCCTGCTGCACCTTTCTATGAATTCTTCATTACCACACTGCCCACCGTGTCAGCTACATGCTCACAGGTATCTGCACATTTTTCCAGATAATCGTATATTTCTCTCCAGGCAATAATCTGGCGCACATCCGTTTCCTCTGTGTGGAGCTTTCTCATGCTGGAAATGTAGAGAGAATCGGCCTCCTCTTCCAGAGAATTGATATTGATGATTTCCTGCTTCAGCTTCGGTGAATGCTTAAAGTCGGCAAATTCCCTCAGAAGGCTATGGACTCCCTCACAGCAGCGGCTCACCACATCCACCAGCGGCAGCGCCTCGGGGCGGATTGTCTGCACATTATTGATATAAATGCGGATTAAAACCTCTTCCACCTTGTCTGTCACCTCGTCGATCAGCTGGCTCAGGACAGCTATATCCTCCCTTTCAATGGGGGTGATAAAGGCCTTGGCCAGCTTGTCGGTAACTTTATGCCTCTGGCCGTCTGCCTGGTGTTCAATCTCATGCATCTCCTCCAGACGCCCGGATATCTCATCCGGCCTGAAATCAGAGAGAATCTCCTTCAAAAGACGTGCTGCCCTGCCGGAATACCCGGCGCATGCAATAAAATTATCAAAATAAAAAGAATCCTGTTTCTTTGACATCCTGATACCTCCTGTTATTTAACCTTCACTTCCTCGCTCTATCCAAACACGTACATAAAAATTTTAGCCATCACAAAGCTGATCAGGCCACAGCCCGGAAACGTAAAAATCCAGGTCAGCATCATATCTTTTACAATGCCAAAGTTGATAGCTGAAATCCTCTTCACAGCTCCTACGCCCATAATTGCACTGGTTTTTGTGTGGGTTGTGGACACAGGAATACCGAACAGGCTGGAAAAGAGAAGGCACAAGGCCCCGGCCAGGTCCGCTGAAAAGCCCTGATACCGTTCCAGCTTAACCATATCCATTCCCACTGACTTGATAATCTTCTCTCCTCCGACGCTGGTTCCAAGTCCCATGACAATACTGCACAGAAGCATCAGCCAGACAGGAATTTCCATGCCGCTCACAGAGCTCTGTCCATTCGAAAAGGCAATTCCCAGAAACAAAACGCCGATAAATTTCTGTCCGTCCTGAGCTCCGTGCATAAAGCTCATCGCTGCGGCTCCTATAATCTGGGCAATCCGGAAAAAGCCGTTCGCCTTCCTCCTGTCCAGTTCCTGACAGACAATCGTAATCATCTTACATACCAGCCATCCGGTGAAAAAGCCAAGGGCCAGGCTGAGAACCAGTCCATAGATAACCTTAATCCACTCCGCTCCGTTAATTCCAGCGGTTCCATGCTGCAGCGCAATAGCCGCGCCGGAAAGACCCGCGATCAGGCTGTGGCTCTCACTGGTAGGGATTCCAAAAAAGGACGCCGTCACACTGTAGACTACGATCGACAGCAGCGCGGCACACAGAGCAATCATCGCATAATGCGTATTATTGCCAAAATCCACCATATTGCTGATGGTCGACGCAACAGAGCTGTTGATCTGCGTCATGATCAAAACGCCTAAAAAGTTAAACGCAGCGCTCATCAAGATGGCCCCCCGTACACTGAGGCAGCGCGTTGTCACGCAGGTGGCAATCGCATTTGGTGCATCCGTCCAGCCGTTTACAAAAATAACCCCCAGCGTGAAGAGAACCATAATGCAGAGAACGGGATTTCCTGCCATATCCTGCCAGAAGTATGAAAATGATACCTCCATAAAAGCTCCTTTCTGAAATGTGCAGCACAGATTTGGTGTATTTTTATCTGTGATTGCTCTTATTTAGTAGAACAATGGCATGCTTACTTTAATCATAGAGCAGCCAGCCATGTCTTGTCATTTTTTGCCGTCAGCCTCCATCAGAACCGAAAGCTCGCACAAAAAACGCTTTCTGCGGGGCAGTGAAGGCGGAAGACACAGCGCGGCCCATCCTGTCCGATACAATACCAGCACAAATGCTGCGGCAATCCCCAGCAGCAGGCTGAGACACGGCGGCATTCTCACATCTGAAAGTCCTCCATAACATGCAGCCGGCCGGCTCTTCCAGGATCGCCCGGCATCCCCTCTGCTTTCTTTTTCATTTATATCTCCACGCTTCCAGCCCGGTTCCATCTGACTTGTGCCTTCCTCCTGCCTCCGGAGGGCGGCCTGATTCCAGAGCCCTGACCGGCTGTAGAGCCAACTATTCTGTTCCAGCTGCTCTGCATGCAGACAAATAGGGAGAAAAATAAGCGCCAGAACAATAAAAAAAGCCGCGGCAGCAGCCCTTCCTTTCCGTCCCATCATTTTCCTCCCTTCTTTTCGACAAATAAAACATATCATCAAAAATACGAGCTGTCAATATACCTTTTAAGGAGCTTTTCGATTTTTCTTTGACTCACATTCTTTTCACAGCCTTTCCCTAATCCCCTCCCTTCCGTATCCTTCCTATTTTATTATTTCTGCCTGCGTTTCTCTGCTATTCTCATCTGAGGATGTGCGGTCCACCAGGAAGCCTGCAAGAAAGAAATACTCTGACCGGAGAGCACGCGTATCCTCTGATTTATAATACAATCATTCACTGTACACAGAAAATATAGAACTGTCGGCAAATTTTAACTAAAAATTTCTTGACAAATCAAATGTATCTTATATAATGAAAGGGCTTGCGCGGAGGGTCTATCATTCGTCAGAAATGATAAGCTGGATAAGGCACAGACTGAAATGTCTGTTCTTGTCCAGCTTTTTTTGAGCTGTCATCTTAAACCTGCCAGAAAGGAGATTTTCAATGAACAGAATTATTACCATCGGACGGGAATTTGGAAGCGGCGGACGGGAACTGGGTCTCAAGCTGTCTCAGACACTTGGCATCGCCTATTATGATCAGGAAATCATTGCAGAAATTTCCAGGAGAACGGAGCTTTCAGAACAATATATACAGAAAATGTCCGAGAAAAAACCTGTGTTTTCTTTTCCTCTTCATATCGGAAGGAGCTTTCACTATATGCAGAACTCCCCGTGGGACCTAAACCTTTCCATCTTCCGGGAACAGTCTTCCATTATCCGGGAAATGGCTCAGAAATCTGACTGTGTAATTGTAGGACGCTGCGCGGACGACATTCTTCACGAAATGAACCCCCTCCGTGTCTTCGTCTATGCGGATACGGAGGCAAAGCTGAAGCGCTGCCGCCAGAGGTCAGCCTCTGACGAACAGATGACGGACCGCGAAATTCTTTCCAATATCCGAAAGATCGATAAAAGCCGTTCTGAATATTATGGTCTCTACACAGGAAAGGTCTGGGGAGACAAGCGGTCTTATGATCTCTGCATCAATACTACCGAAATATCCATGGAGCGTGCCTGCGCTCTTCTGGCTGAATGTTTCCGGTAAGAGCCGGTTTATGAATCTGGAGGTTATCATTTTATGAATTATAAGGAACTATTCTCAAAAACGCCGCCCACAAAGCTGTTTTTTACGGCGGCTATTCCCGGTTCCATCGGCATGCTGGCTTCGGCCCTCTATCAGACCATCGACGGTGTGCTGGTGGGACGGATTCTGTCGGGAAATGCATTTGCTGCCCTGAACCTGGCCATGCCTCTGGTTATTATCAACTTTTCACTGGCTGACCTGATCGGCGTGGGATCCGCCGTTCCCATTTCTGTCCGCCTCGGCGAAAAGAAGGAAGCGGAGGCCAACAATATTTTTTCCAGCGCCTGTCTGATGATTGTCGTTACCGGCCTGCTTCTGGGACTGGCCATCTTTCTGGCCGCTCCCGCATTGATCGGCCTGATGGGCGCTGAGGGAGAGCTGGCAGAGCTGGCCGTTCAGTACCTTCGTGTATACTGCCTGTGCTCCCCCGTTACCACCATCGTCTTTGCCATGGACAACTACTTAAAAATCTGCGGCAGAATCCGCAGCAGTATGGCGCTGAATATTGTAATGTCCGTTCTGAGCGCCGTACTTGAATTTGTTTTCCTGTTTGTGTTCCGCTTCGGAATCTGGGCTGCGGCCCTGGCCACCTGTGCCAGCATGTTCCTGTGCGCTTTGGCTGCTCTGTACCCGTTTTTTCGCAGAAAAATGCAGCTGAAATTTGTCCGCCCCAGACTGAACCGAAGTATGATAAAAACCATCGTCACCTGCGGCAGCCCCAACTTTTTAAATAACGTGGCGGGCAGAATCACTTCCATCATTATGAATATGATTCTTCTGCGGGTGGGCGGCGCGACGGCTGTTTCCGTCTACGGTATCCTCATGTTTGCCGATGGCTTTGTACAGCCTCTCCTTTACGGGATGTGCGACTCCCTGCAGCCTGCCGTGGGATATAACTGGGGCGCCGGCGCTCTCTGGCGGGCAAGAGAGATTGAGAAGCGCTGCTTTACGGCCGGAGCCATCCTTTCCATCGCTTCCGCCGTGGTTATCTTCTGCTTCCCGCTTCCCATTGCCAGCCTGTTCACCCAGGACGCCGACCAGGCGCTGCTCGGCATGGCGGTTCCCGCGCTGAAACTTTTCAGTTCAGCCTATTTAATCCGCTGGTTTTCCTTTGCCACTCAGAGCTATATGTCCGCAGTGGAAAAACCCATTCCCGCTATGATCATCTCTGTCTGCACGGCAGTGGTATTCCCTCTGCTGTTTATCGCAGTTCTTTGGCCTGTGGGGCTGAACGGACTGTGGCTCAATGTTCCTGCAACTTCTCTGCTGGCAGCAGTTCTGGCATTCTTCATCCTGAACCGTTTTGAGCGGAAGGAAATGAGAGAAGCGGCCCGGTAAAACACTGCGCAGAGCCAATGAACTGTGAGTGATCTGGCAGGCTCCTTCTTACCGAGACAGTTTTATCAGTTTAATGGCTGAATCTGTCTGCTGTGGGGGGAGCCTGTCAGTCTAACGGCTTACGGGCTTTTTATTTTTTCAGCAGCCGTCCACCGCTTTTCACATATAAAAAACCGGTATCCACAGATTGGCGCTTGACTTCCTTCATATATTATATTACATTTGTTGTATTGTATCAGTTATGTTACACTTGTTATGTTACATTAGTTATATTATCTTTGCTGTACCATATTCGCTGTCAAATATTTGATGTTTAATAATCATTGCATAAAAAAGACTGGAGGAACTGTATTTTGCCGCCGAAGCCAAAAATTACAAGAGATATGATTTTGAAAGCTGTTTTAGACATTACACGCAGGACAGGTTTTGAAACAGTAAATGCCAGAAGTATCGCCCATGAATTGCAGTGCTCAACACGCCCTATTTTTACCTGCTATGAAAATATGGAAGAACTGAAAAAAGAATTTTTAGATTATGCTTTTAACTTTTACAGCCGGTATGCAGAGCAGTACGGCCAGACTGCCGGAGGAAATCTCTGCTTATCTCTCCCGCTTTCTTATATTGCATTTGCCAGGGAAGAAACCTTTCTGTTTAAGCTCCTGTTTGTGACAGATATGGACTTAGATATGAGGGATGCCAATGATTTCTATACAGAGATTGGCAATGAACAGAAGGCTGAGACTTTCTCCGAAATGATTGGAGTGGATTTAGAAACGGCTAAAAGGATTTTCCTGGACCTGTTTCTTTACAGCCACGGCATCGCTGTCCTGACCGCATCCGGAAAGCTGTCTCTCCAGCGAGATAAAATCGAAGATATGGTACAGCGTTTCTTATCCGCATTCATCAAACAGGAGCATGCAGAGTAAGGCCTGCTGACAGCTGCTGTTTTTCAGTCCAAACGGAGGTGTCTTATGAAAGCAGCCAAAACGGCTGAGTATTTAACAGATTTTTATAGCCGCTATGATGAGGAACGCCGGCTTTTGCTCAGGCATGGCACGGTTGAATTCCTCACGACGATGCGTTATATCGAAAAGTACATCAAATCCGGTGACCGCGTTCTTGAAATCGGGGCGGGAACAGGACGGTATTCCCATGCGCTGGCACATCGGGGATACCGGGTTGACGCGGTGGAATTAGTCGAGCACAATATAGAAATGTTCCGCAGCCATATGACGCCAGATGAGACCATATCCATTACCCGGGGCAATGCCTTAGATTTATCGATGTTCCCTGACGGCCAGTATGACATCACCCTGTTATTGGGCCCTCTTTACCATCTGTACAGCACAGAGGACAAACGGCAGGCTGTAAGGGAGGCACTTCGCGTCACAAAAACAGGCGGCATCATTTTTGCCGCGTATGTGATCTCTGACGGGTGCCTGCTGGATGAGGGATTTCACCGTCAGAACATCCATGTGGCGGAATATATCAAAAACGGACTGCTGGATCCGGAAACCTTCGCGGCCAAGTCAGAGCCAAAGGATATATTTGAACTTGTCCGGAAAGAGGATATCGACGATCTGATGTCCATATTCCCTGTAACCAGGCTTCACTATGTCGCATCAGACGGCTGTGCTCTGTTTATGCGGGAGGCTATTGATGCCATGGACGAGGAGATGTTTCAGCTATTCTTAAACTATCACTTTGCCACCTGTGAGCGTGAAGATTTGTCCGGCGTCACAAGCCATGCCCTGGACATCTTCCGAAAACAGGCAGGAAATTTCTTTCCGGAGGATCTGCAGAAAAGACAGCAAGAATGATGAAAACCTTCTTCTATCTCTGTGTTATAATTCCTCTCTGGCATCTGGCAGCAGGATGGCTCATCTCCCATACCGGCTGTCAGGGAGAACAGCTATCGCTGAATTGTGATTGCAGCAGAAAGGAGGAAACGAAATGCACAGACAGACAGCATCCGTTGTCTCTGAGGCACTCTTCTATATCGAAGAAAATCTGGACAGCAGGCTGAATCTGCAGACAGTTGCGTCAGCCCTGCATTGCTCCAAATACCATCTTCACCGGAGCTTTTCAAAGGCAGCCGGACTGACCATCCATGATTATGTCCGGAGACGGCAGCTGACAGAGGCTGCAAGGCTTCTGGCATTTTCCAAAAAACCGGTGATTGAAATCGCCCTTATGAGCGGATACGAGAGCCAGCAGGCATTTGCAGGCAGCTTTAAGGCTATGTACAAGACGACGCCCGGCGAATACCGGGCAGCCGGAGCATTTTATCCACTTCAGCTGGAACTTCGTTTGACTGAGGGGCCAGTCAGGACAGACTTCACAAAAGGTGATGTACGGTTTGCTGCATCAGCGGATATAGACAACTGGATGGGGCTGGTTCGCCTTTCCGTTGACGGATACCCCTGCCTGAGGGAAGAGGAATATCTTAAAAACCTGTACCGCCATATTTCCAGGCGGCAGGCGTTTATCCTGGAAAGTGCAGGGATGGCGGCCGGCATCATGGCCTTTTCGGCTGACACAGGAAGGATCGAGTTTTGGGCCATTCATCCCCAGTACCGCGGCCTGGGCATGGAACAGATTTTTCTTCGCAGGCTTGCCGAGGAGCTGCCTCGGGGACAGGAAATCAGCCTGACCACATACCGGGAGGGCGATAAGGCAGATACGGGATACCGGAAGGAGTATCTGCGTCTCGGCTTTACAGAAAAGGAACTGCTGACAGAATACGGTTACCCGACCCAGCGTCTGGTTCTTTTGCCAAACTGTAAGGAGCAGGAGGAAACAGCCAATGTCTGAAGCTCAGAACAGCTGGAGAAAAAAGACCATTCTTTTCCTTATCAGTCAGAGTGTCACGCTGCTTGGCTCACAGATTGTCCAGATGGCAGTCATCTGGTATGTGACGCTCCACACAGCAAGCGGAGTCTGGGTGGCAGCTTTTTCGGTATGCTCCTATCTGCCGCAGTTTTTCATCTCCTTCTGGGGAGGTGTCTGGGCAGACCGGTACAGCCGGAAGCATCTCATTATCTGTGCAGATGCGGGAACAGCGGCTGTCACCCTGGGAATGTTCATCCTCCTTCCTCATATTTCTCAGGGCAGCATGCTGCTCCACATGCTGCTGGCGCTGTCGGTTCTCCGCTCAATCGGAGCAGGCATCCAATCCCCTTCTGTAAATGCAGTCATCCCCCAGCTTGTCCCAAAAGAGCATCTCATGCGGTATAACGGCATTAACGCCTCCATGCAGTCTGCCGTGCAGTTTTCCGCTCCTGCTGCGGCAGGCGCAGCGCTTGGCATAGGATCCCTGCGTTCCATACTGCTGATTGATATTTTTACAGCAGTCCTTGGCATCGGACTGTTTGCCTGTGTACGGCTGCCGGAACAGGAGAAAAAGGCGATATCTGCTCCCGTATTCTCTGATATCCGGGCCGGCGTCCAGTATGCCCTCTCACAGAGAATCATCGGAGGATTCCTTATGATATACGGGCTCTTCACTTTCTTATGTGTCCCGGCAGGCTATCTCTCGGGTCTGCTCGTAAGCAGAGTCTACGGGGATACCTACTGGTATCTGACAGTCTCTGAATTGTGCGGCTTCGGCGGAATGATGGCAGGCGGATTTCTGATGAGCGTCCGGATCGGCTCTCAAAAACGCAGAAAAACCCTGGCTGTCTCCATGACAGTATTCGGTGCAATGGCAGTGGGCATGGCCGCCGCAAAAGAGTTTGTACTGTACCTTGTCTTAATGGCTGTCTACGGAGTGGCGCTGACGGCTGTGCAGACGACCATCACCACTTTCCTACAGGAACATACAGAAGGCTCCATGCAGGGGCGGGTATTCGGATTTATGGGCGCAATGTATGCCGTATGCTATCCTGCAGGCATGGCGTTTTTCGGCCTGATGGCAGACTGGATGCCGTTGCAGTGGAGTATGGCCGGAGCGGGGGTGGTTTTGATTTTAATGGGAGGGGGAATCGCGGCGGGAAAAATGGGGGCGGAGGGGTAGAGTCCACTTTTCCGTCCCATTATGCTCCATCCCCTCTTTTGCTGCCATTAAACCATGGGAATAGAGTATTCGGGGATTTTGTCAACAGGTCCAACTTGAAACGGTCTCAAAAATAAGGCTTTGCGGCTCTGCTCCTACTATTCGAACTCCTCAGCGGGCGGGGGGGTGCGGACAAAAAGTTGGATTCCCTAAGGGCTCCGAAAGGAGTTGATTTAAAATGTATTCGCAGGCCAAAATTGATGTTGCCTTAAAAGTATTTCATCAGTG
>JAHZAR010000041.1:0-20297 GCA_019423835.1 Clostridiales bacterium
ATCAGGATTCCCTCCCCCTGTCCCACAGCTATAAAATCCACCCTGCAGAGTTCCGTCTGTCTGCAGAGCAGAAACCCGATGAGGATCAAAATAGCTGCCGTCGTCTTCAAGGGCTCTGTTCCGGCCCTCCAACGCTCATCCATTCCCTGTTTTGGTCCGGCTTTTTTTCCCTTGTCAGACCTTCCTGCGTCCTCCTGCTCTTCCCTCAGCTGTTCAGCTGCCCGCCTGCCTCTCATGCCCGCCTGCCAGAGCAATAGGGCAAGCAGCAGATAATAGGCAGCCAGCCTCCAAAGCGCCGGCCTTCCAAGTATCAGTGAATAGAAGGGCAGATTCTCCGCCGTCCGGCACAGCCATTCATAAAAGGCCAGAATAAAATGGCAGGTTCCCATGCTCCCCGCTGCCAGCAGGCCAGACAGCCTCTCAGCAGCCGCTGGAAAGGAAAATACAGCGAAAAACTCAGCCGCAAGACCGAAGCAAAGTCCTGCAAGACCTGCCCCCACCACATAGGTCATAAGGGGGATCACAATAAAGTTCAAAAAAATCCCATAGACAGGATATTCGAAGAAATGCCAGAGAACAAGGGGACCGGTCACAAGCTGGATGGCAGCACTGACAGCAAACGTCCCTGTCCAGCCCCTCCTGCACCGGAAACTGTCGGTCAGCTCTCTTCCGGCCCAGCCAATGGCAAAGACAGCCCCGAAGGAAAGCTGAAAGGCCGCCGTCATAATCACATAGGGCGACTGCAGCACAAGGAGCACTGCTGCCAGAGCCATGGCGGACAGCAGATCATAGGTTCTGCCCATCCAGGCTGCCAGAAACGAACACCCCAGCATCAGGCAGGCCCTGAACACGGAAGGGCCAAATCCAGTCATCACCCCATAGCAGAACAGAAGCACTCCTGCCCATAGCCCTGCCCATCCAAAGCCCATCCCCCACCGCCTCAAAGCCCGGTAAAAGCCCATCCCGATGAGGGAAACGTGAAGGCCGCTGACTGCAAGCAGATGGGCAATTCCGTTCTTCTGGTAAAGGTCAGAGATCTCCTCATCCATCCCCGTCTTATCTCCCAGCACAACAGCAGACAGAAGCCCTGCATCTTCCTCACTGCAAAAGCGCCTGAATACTTCTTTTGCCCTCTCTCTGAACCGATACGTTCCTGCCTTCAGAGGGTCTGACCTCCCATCCAGCACCACTGCCCTCTCTGCGCTCATCCGGCAGCAGATGTCTCTTGAGCGATAGTAGAGGCGGTAATCAAACTCTCCCTCATTTCTGGCCGGTTCAAAGCTCTCCAGCTCGCCCTGACAGGAAAGCTTCATTCCGGGAAGCAGCTGCCTTTCTCCTTTCTCTGACAGCCCGTCTTTCCAGGAAAGCTCTTCGGGCAGATAGACGATCAGCCGCCCCAGCCTGCAGCTCCTCCCCTCCTCTTCCCCTCCGACTGCTGCCAGGGCATTCACAAGCTCTGCAGAGCAGCTGCCGTTTTTTATCTGAACCCGGTCCACTGTTCCCGAAACTGAGGCTTCCAGGGTCAAAAATCCGGAGTTTCCCTCCTTCTTTATGATTTCCTCCTCCCCGGACGCCACAGCCATCCGCAAAAAACCGATAGCCACAGCAGAGGCCAGGAGGACAGCCCTTCTCGTGACCTCTTTTCCCGGACTCTCTCTGTCCCCTGATGCAAAACGCCCTCTTTTGCCGGCAGCCGGTCTGCCGTGCCGGAAAAGGGCGCAGTACAGGAAAGCTGCGGCCAGACAGGCCCCAAGACTCTTTCCTGCTATCTCCATTACCGCTCCCTGTAAGGCCAGATAAGCCCATGCCTCTCCAAGTACAATGGCTGCTGCTGTCCAAAGTAGCGGTCTCTTTATGTTCTTTTCCTCCTCTTTTCGCCGGTCAGCTCTCCTTACTGTCTCTGAATATACGACTCATCTCTCTCAAATGGCTCGTTCAGGGGAACCACGTCCCGGAACATGACATTCTGAGAGCCATCCACGATGATCTGAACCTTGTTAACCGTCTGAAGCTCTGTAAGCGAGTTGACAATCGCATAGATCGGCAGCTTCTCCGAGGTTTTCATCGTTCCCGCCAGAAAGCTGCTGTCAAAATTAACATAGCAGATATTCTCTGCCACAGACACATTTAAAACCTTTGTGTCCTTCGGGAGCACAGAATTCTTGTCATCATCCATGGGGCCTTCAATAAGCTGTTCCACAATCAGGCGTTCCAGGGAGGTGGTCGCACTGTGGACCACTTCCCTGGTTTCCGGCACCAGAGCCGTGCCGTCTCCATTTGCAAAGTAGAGCGTCAGCTCCTCCTTCTCATAGGCATTAATATTGGAAACTCCCTCTATGAAATCGCTCTTCCCCATAACTCCCACCGGGTTTCCGTAGCTGTCCAGCCTTGGCTGCCCGGCACAGTTAATGCTGATAAACTCTATCCCCTCGGCCTGGGTCAGAGTCTTCGTAAAGGCTGCCCGGCACAGAATCTCTCTGACCGGCTCCATGGAATCATAATCCTTGCTGAAATTCAGGTACAGGATATTGTCGCTTTTCGTAATATCCAGAAGCTGAACCCGGTCCGGCAGCACCGGCTGGTACTCCGAATCAGCCGGCGCTGCCAGAAGCTGTCCTGCCAGCTCCCCCACCCGCTGTTCCAGCTCTTTGGTTTCTGTCCTGTATTCGCAGGCATTCAGGCCGAGACCTGAGGAATCCAGATAATAGATCTGATATACCCCCTCCTCTCTCTCCCCTTCTTCCTTCTTCTCCTCCTTCCCGCAGCCCACAGACAGAACAGCCGCAAGAAGAAGGGCTGCGGCCAGAAACCGCCTCATCTTTCCTCTCTTCATCTGACGCCTTCCTTTCTATGGAATGTAGTTGAGAGGAATCCGGACTGTAAATGTGGTTCCCTCTCCCTCTCTGCTCTGCAGCTTAATCGCTCCCTGGTGCATGAGGACAATACTTTTCGTGATGGCAAGTCCAAGACCGGTTCCTCCTGTCTCCCTGGATCTGGCCTTGTCTACCCGGTAGAACCGCTCGAACACGTGCTCCTGATCCTCCTGAGAGATGCCGATTCCGTTGTCAGAAACCTTCACATAGAAAAATTTGTGATCAGCATCCAGAGTCACGTGAACCCAGCCCTCCTCGTGATTGTACTTCACCGCATTTTCCACCAGATTGCTGAGCGCCAGAGATAGCTTCACTTCATCCACATCAGCCGAAACCTCACGGATGCTTTCAAGCACCAGCTCAATATTCCGTTTTTTGGCAATCGGCCTGAGCCGCTTCAGGATCTGCTCCAGAAGCCCGTTAATATTGATCTGCTCCACATTCAGCTCTGCATTTGATTTGTCTGCCTTCACAAGAGTCAGAAGATCATCAATAATCTTGCTCTCCCTGTCAATCTCGTCGGAGATGTCAGAGAGAAATTCCCGGTAAAGCTCTGCCGGCACATCCTCCATGCCCATCAGGGAATCGGCCAGCACGCGGATCGATGTGATAGGAGTCTTCAGCTCATGGGACACATTGGAAACAAATTCCTGCCTGGACTGATCCACTGCCTTCAGCTTTCGGAGAGTCTGGCTGACCGCCTCCGAGATCTCTTTTGTCTCCCTGTAGGTGTCCACCTGTATATCCTGCTCCAGATCTCCCTCTGCCACAGCGCCCATCACCTTTTTCAGCCGGATAAAAGGCTTCAGCAAGAGTCCGGCAGCCAGAAGTCCCAGCACAGCCACCACCCAGAGGACCACGATCAGAAAAAAGGTGATTTTTTCTGTCACCCGTGCTTCCAGAAGGTCGATGTTTTCTGTTGAGGCAGTCAGCAGCAGAACGCCCTCCGCCTCCTCCTTTTCCCCCTTCCCGGGTATGGGAAAGGCAAGTGAAAAATAATCCTTCTTTTTATTGTAACTGCTCTGGACTTCCCCCGAGTAGGCTTTTAACACTTCCTCTGATATATTGATCTTTCCCTCCGCCAGCTTAAAGGTATCATTAATAATTTTAAAATTCCTGTCAATAATAACAATTCTTCCATTAAACATCTCCGCTGTCACAGAAAGCTCTGTGTCAATAATCGGATTTTGAGCTGTGCTGCCTACATAGTCAGAACTGATCATCCTGTTGATCAGAATCAGGCATTTGTTCTGGGCATTGATCATCTGATCTTCCACAAGACTCTGGCGCATACTTCCTGCCAGCATTCTCGACTGGAGCATAAGCGGCAGAATGCTGAGAGCCAGAATGCAGACAGCCAGGGGGATCCGCATGCTGACTGCGTGGAACGGCCAGGCCCATTTCCCTGTCTTAAAAGCGCCTCCCCACATCTATTTCTCCAGCCTCCCGGTCGCTGCAACAGCAAGCGCCCCTGGTCCAATATGGCAGGCGACACTGAGGGACAGGTGATCCACGTAGACATCTGCCTGGGGAAACAGCTCCTTCAGCTCGCCGCTCAGAGCCAGAGCTGCCTCGTCATTCTGCGTATGGGCAATTTCCAGGTGTGTATTCTGGCACAGCTCATCTCCCAGCCTCTCCTTTAAGTCCTTCTGAATGGCGGAGATCATGATGCTTTTTGCCTGCTTCATCGTCCTTGCCTTGGAAAATGCATCCAGCTTCTTTCCCAGGATAATAAGCACAGGCTTAATTTTCAGAAGCGTTCCCAGAGCCGCAGCCGTTGACGTGATCCGTCCTCCCTTTTTCAGGTATTTCAGAGTATCCACTGTAATGTAAATGACAGAATTTCTCTGGTCCTCCTCCAGCCTTCTCTTGATCTCTGCCCCATCCGTTCCGGCTTCGGCAAGCTCCAGCGCATCCAGCACGGACTGCCTCTGTGTTACGGAGATCCTGTGATTGTCAACCACGTGTACCTTTCCGTTATAATCCTCAGCCAGCACCATCGCTGTCTGGCAGGCTCCCGAAAGTCCGCTGGACATTGGGATATGCACGATCTCATCCCAGGTTTTTAAAATCTCATCCCAGAGCTTCGTCACATCTTCCGGGGATGGCTGCGAAGTGCTTATATCAGCCCCTGCATTCAGTTTTTCATAAAACTCCTGCTGTGTCAGATCGATATCCTCAAAATAAGTTTTTCCATCAATCATAAAAGGCATGGGCAGCACATAGATTCCCAGGCGTTCCGCCTGTCTCTGGGTAATTCCGCTGTTGCTGTCTGTCACAATCGCTGTTCTCATCTTTCATCCTCCTGTCGGCAGCCCTGTTTCTTTCAAAAACGATGATTCCCGGCCCTCTGATCCTGTCCCTTCTGGCTGCGTTTGATCTATTCTATCGTATTTTTCTGTTAAAGGGAAGCACCACAGAGAAACTTTTCCCCTGCACGGCAAAAAGCTGATGGCCTTCTGCGCCGGTGTAACCGCAGAATCCATCAGCTTCTTTGCTCCCTCACTTGTTTACTTTCTAATCAGAAGAGACTTTCCTGTCATCTCCTTTGGCTGTTCCATGCCCATCAGCTCAATCAGAGTCGGGGCAATATCCGCCAGGCATCCGCCCTCTCTCAGGCCATAGGAGGCATCCGCATTGACCAGAATGAACGGAACAGGATTTGTAGTGTGGGCAGTCCACGGTTTTCCGGTTTCCGGATCCACCATCACCTCAGCATTTCCGTGGTCAGCGCAGATGAACAGAACGCCTCCCATCTCCTTCACCGCATCCACCGTCTTTCCGACGCACTCATCCACTGCCTCAATAGCCCGGATGGCAGCTTCCTCCACGCCTGTGTGGCCAACCATATCAGGGTTTGCGAAGTTTACAATCACCACATCGTACTTTCCGGACTTGATCGCCTCTACCAGCTTCTCGCATACGATCGGCGCGCTCATCTCCGGCTTTAAATCGTAGGTAGGAACTTCTTTCGGAGACGGAACCAGGATCCTGTCCTCTCCCTCATTGGGCTCCTCCACGCCTCCGTTGAAGAAGAAGGTAACATGGGCGTATTTCTCTGTCTCGGCAATCCTCGCCTGCGTCTTCCCGTGGGAGGCCAAAAACTCTCCGAAGGTATTTGTGATAACCTCCTTCTTGAAGGCCACCAGCTTATTCTCAATGGTTTCATCGTAATCTGTAAAGCATACAAACACCAGATTAAGGCGTTTTCCCCGCTCAAAGCCTGTAAATGCCTCGTCGCAGAATGCCCTTGTAATCTGTCTTGCACGATCTGGACGGAAGTTATAGAAGATTACAGAGTCCCTGTCCTGAATCAGTCCCACCGGCCTGCCGTTCTCTGTGATCACGGTCGGGATCACAAACTCGTCAAACTTCTCATTGTCATAGGACTTCTGGATCGCCTCCTGTGCACTCTCCGCTTTGTTTCCCTCGCCCTTTGTCATGGCATCGTAGGCCAGTTTATTTCTGTCCCAGTTCTTATCACGGTCCATGGCATAGTAGCGGCCCATTACAGAGGCTACCTTTCCGACACCCAGCTCCTTCATCTTCTCCTCCAGCTCTGCCACAAAGCCTTTTCCGGATGCGGGAGGCGTGTCGCGGCCGTCCAGGAAGCAGTGAACAAATACCTTTTCAAGTCCATTTCTCTTAGCCAGCTCTAAAAGTCCGTAGATATGCCCATTGTGGCTGTGAACGCCTCCGTCTGACACAAGCCCGAACAGGTGGAGGGCAGAGTGGTTCTTTTTGCAGTTTTCGACTGCCTGCAGAAACTCCGGAATCTCGAAAAAGTCGCCGTCCTGAATGGATTTTGTGATTCTTGTAAGCTCCTGGTAGACAATGCGGCCGGCTCCCATATTCAGATGGCCAACCTCTGAATTTCCCATCTGTCCATCCGGAAGTCCCACTGCCATACCGCTGGCATAGCCCTTCACAAACGGGCACTGGCTCTTTAACTGATCCATCACAGGTGTCCTGGCCTCACACACTGCGTTGTGCTCGCAGCTCTCATTCAATCCGTAACCGTCGAGAATCATTAATACAGTTGGTTTTTTGCTCATCACTATTCTCCTTTAATATCTCTGCTGCCCCTGCCTCTGTCTATGTGCAGGACACAGCCGGCAGCAGTTCTCTCCATTCTCTCAGCAGGCGGCCTCCATCTCTCCATTGCCTCTTCCGGACTCTGAAACAGCTCCGCCTTTCAGCTCTTTATTTTACATGATTTACCGTCAAGTTTCAATGGGGTAATGATAAATTTTTATCAAATTCATATGGATTCTGCTGATGTCTTTAAAACCTTGCCACTGCCAGGCTGTCACCTTCCCTGAGTCTTGTATCTCCCCCTGGAATAATCGTCTCTCCATTCCTCTTGATCAGTACAATCAGAGTTCCCCGGGGAGCAGAGATCTCCCGAAGTGTCTTTCCTATCCAGCGGTTTCCCCGCTCCAGGTTAATCTCTCTCATAGACAGGTTATCTCTGTCTTCGAACTGCTCTGCTGCCATAATCAGCAGATCTCCTTCCTCAAGCACTGTGTCCCCATCCGGCACCAGGGTCTTATCCTTTCTCAGAATCAGGGCCACCAGAAAATCAGGCATAATCGGAAGCTCCTTCAGGGGCAGTCCCACCATCCTGTGGCCAGGCGATATGTGCATCTTGACAAAGCTGACGTCACTCTCCTCCTGGTAATCATTAAAGGTTTTTCTGATATCCTGATTTCTGTCAATCATGTTAAGGGCTTCTGACACTCTGGGAAGCAGAGTCCCCTGAATCCCAAGAGACAGGATGACAATGCAGAATACCAGGTTGAACAGGTTATACTGAGTCGTGATTCCTCCTAAAACGGCATAGATAGCGAACACGATGGAGGCCACTCCCCTCAGTCCCGCCCAGGACACTACTCCAATCTGCCTCAGTCCCGAGCCCATGGGCAGCAGCAGTATGGCCGATGCCAGCGGTCTCGCCGCAAAAGTGAGGAATGCCATAATCGCAAGGGCCGGCACAAAAACCTGGGGCAGCTGAGCCGGAGTTACCAGAAGTCCCAGAAGGAAGAAAATCATCATCTGGGCGATCCCGGTGACAGCATCAAAAAAGTGAACCAGCTCTTTCTTTTCAGGCAGAGCATAGTTTCCCATGAGAATGCCGCACAGATACACGCTCAGATAGCCATTTCCTCCCAGCGCAGAGGGGAGGGCATATGCAAGTATGGCCACGGCAAATACAAAAATCGTTTTGCCCTGTTCCATGTAAAAATTGCATTTTATCAGCAGAAATACAGCCAGACGTCCGATTGCCAGGCCAAACAGGGCTCCTATCACAATCTGTCCGGCCAGCATCAGAGGAACGGAGATGGTTTCTCCTTTCATCATTGACACAAACAGGACCGTCAGCATATAGGAAAAAGGATCGTTGGAACCAGATTCCAGCTCCAGCAGAGAAGCTGTATTAGCCTTCAGACCCTGCTTCTGTGTCTTCAGGATGTTGAACACAGAGGCGGCGTCTGTAGACGCAATAACCGAACCGATCAGAAAACTCTCCAGCCATTCAAGTCCCAGGGCAAACCTTACAAACAGCCCTACAAGTCCGGCCGTCAGCGCTACCCCGGCCGTGGACAGGAGAACCGCCTTTGCGGCCACTGGCCTGGCTGCCTTCAGATTTGTGCCGAAGCCGCCATAAAACATTACAAACAGAAGGCAGACAGAGCAGATCTGCTCCGATACCTGGTAATCGTCAAAGGGAATTCCCAGAATTCCATTTACGCCAAAGCACATGCCAAGGCCAATAAAAATCAACAGCGACGGAACCGGAAGTTTCTGAGCGAACCGGTTTAATAATACGCAGATTACAATTACAGCTCCAATGAGCGCTAAATATCCATTCAATCGTTTACTCCTTTCCTGATCCTAAACAATCGTTTCCCTCTGTCTGCCTTTTCTCTCATTATATCCCAGGCATCCAGTATCCTTCTGCCTGCTGCAGTTTTCTTGTTTTTTTTGCTTTGCACTTTTAAAGTTTAGCTTAATAAATCGTTGACAGAATCTTCTTTCTGCTCTACAATAGGCCCCATAACCGACCAGATACAAATCAGAACAGAGAGAGGTACAGACATGATCATAATTATGAAACCTACGGCCACGGAAGAAAATATTAAACAGATAGCCCGGCAGATCGAAAGTCAGGGACTGGATGTCCATCTCTCCCGCGGGACAGAAGTTACTATTATCGGCGTTGTGGGAGATAAGACAAAGCTGAATGGCGTCAACCTGGAGATTGCTGACGGCGTTGACAAGGTGGTAGCCGTCACCGAATCCTACAAGCTGGCAAACAGAAAATTTCACCCGGAACCTACTGCTGTTTCACTTTCCAATACCCAGATCGGGCCGAACAATCTCACAGTAATGGCCGGCCCCTGTGCAGTGGAGAGCTCCAGCCAGCTTCTTGAAACAGCCTTCGCAGTAAAAAAAGCAGGCGCCCGCATTCTGCGCGGCGGTGCCTTTAAGCCCCGCACCTCTCCCTACTCCTTTCAGGGACTTGAGACAGAGGGACTAAAGTACATGAAGGAGGCCCGGGAAGCCACAGGTCTGTCCGTGATCTGCGAGGTGACAAGCGCACGGGCCATCGCGGAGGCAGTGAACTATGTGGATCTGCTCCAGATCGGAGCCAGAAATATGCAGAACTTTGAACTTCTGAAAGAAGCCGGAAAGACAGGACTTCCCGTTCTCCTGAAGCGCGGCCTGGCCGCTACCATCGATGAATGGCTCAACGCATCCGAATACATTATGTCAGAGGGCAATCCGAATGTCATTCTCTGTGAACGCGGCATCCGCACCTTTGAGAGCGCTACCAGAAACACCCTGGATCTGAGTGCCGTACCTGTACTCCGCCAGAAAACCCACCTGCCTGTTATCGTCGATCCGAGCCATGCCACGGGTGTACGGGCCTATGTGGCTCCCATGGCCAAGGCAGCCGTTGCTGCCGGTGCAGACGGACTCATGATTGAAGTTCACCCATGCCCCGAGAAAGCTCTCTCTGACGGCCCTCAGTCTCTGACCTTCCGGGAATTTAAAGCTCTGATGGAAGATCTTGCGCCTTACGCCGCGCTTGAGCAGCGTGTAATCTAGCCGGATCGTCTGCCTGCTGAGCATGGTGGCGGAGTCTGGTCAGAAACCGGGATCAAAAAAGCTGTCTGGAAATATAAGGGTTCTCTATAAATCCGGCAGCTTTCTCAGCAGTATTTTCTGCTATTTTACGTCAATCTGGCACATCTTCATGGCCTCGAGGGCGTTTCTGTGACTCTCAGGGGTTACGCCGGCGCAGCAGGCAGAATCCACACAGACTGGAGTTCCCGGCAGCACAGCCTTGATCAGCATGGCGTTTGAGATAACACAGATGTCTGTGCACAGTCCAACCAGTTCTACAGACTCATACTCTCCGGCCCCCACATATCGGGCCAGCTCAACGCTTCCAAAAGAAGGCTTCTCAAATCTCCTTCCCTCAAATCCGCTGATCTCCGGGCTGAGTTCCCAGCCCTTTGTCCCTTTCTGGCAGTGAACGACAGGGAGCTTCTTTCCCTCAAGTGTTTCCAGATAATTTTCGTAGTGAGTGTCCATGGTAAACAGAACCTCACAGTCCTCTCCCTGGTATTCCTCAATTTTCTTTCTGACCTCCGGCACAATCGCAGCAGCCTCTGCTGTTCCCAGAGCTCCGTCTATAAAATCATTCTGCATATCTACCACTACCAGCAGCCGTTTCAGTTTGTCCATCTTCCATCCTCCTCTTTTGCAGCAGCCGAATTTGGAGAATAGTATACCACACTATGCCAGGTGTATCAATGAAAAACCTCTTAAGTTTTTCAGTAAATTTTCAGAAATTTCACGAAGGATAAAAGGACAGGAAACCTCTATGCTATATTCTGCTTCGTGGTTTCCTGCCCTTTTGCTCCTTCTGCACGCACGCTTTGCTTGCAGTCTCTTCTTTAGTATTTCACGGTAAATCCGATTATTTATTGTAGTTTACAATCTGACCGAAGTCCGGCTTCAGGGAAGCGCCTCCCACCAGTCCGCCGTCGATGTCCGGCTGGGCAAACAGCTCCGGAGCAGATGCGGCAGACACAGAACCGCCGTACTGGATACGGATTGCCTCTGCTGTTGCTTCGTCGTAGATCTCTCCGATACATCTGCGGATCGCTGCGCAGACCTCCTCAGCCTGCTCTGTGGTAGCTACCTTGCCGGTTCCGATTGCCCAGATTGGCTCGTATGCGATCACAGCCGTTTTGGCCTGATCTGCCGTTACATTTAAGAAGGCAATCTTAATCTGCTGGCGGATCCAGTCGATGGTGATTCCCTGCTCTCTCTGTGTTAAAGATTCTCCACAGCAGATAATCGGGGTAATTCCATGTTCAAAGGCCTTCAGCACCTTCCTGTTTACTGTTTCATCTGTCTCTGCGAAGTATTCTCTTCTCTCAGAATGTCCGATAATGACATACTTAACGCCTGCGTCCACCAGCATGTTCGGGGAAATCTCGCCTGTGAAGGCTCCTTTCTCCTCAAAGTACATGTTTTCTGCACCAATCTGGATGTTGGTTCCCTCAGCGGCCTTCATCGCCGGAATAATATCGATAGCAGGAACGCAGAATACTACGTCGACCTCCTCATTTGCCACCAGCGGCTTTAATGTATTAACAAGCTCAACTGCCTCAGACGGAGTCATGTTCATCTTCCAGTTGCCTGCGATAATTTTCTTTCTTGCCATTTTACTTTCCTCCTGAATATCGGGAATATTCCCGAGGCTGTCTTAAAGGGAATTCCGTCGGCCTCGGGAACGGCTCATACTAAGCTCAAAAAGACCCTCTTAAGTGCTATCTGTCGTTTGCAGCTGCTACGCCCGGAAGCTCCTTGCCCTCAAGGAACTCTAAGGATGCGCCGCCGCCTGTGGAGATGTGTGTCATCTTGTCTCCGAAACCTAACTGGTTTACAGCCGCAGCAGAGTCACCGCCGCCGATGATGGTAGTGGCATCTGTCTCAGCTAATGCCTTCGCCACCTCAATAGTTCCCTTTGCGAGAACCGGGTTCTCAAATACACCCATCGGCCCGTTCCAGACAACCGTCTTGGCGGACTTTACAGCATCTGCAAAGAGTCTGGCGGACTCTGTTCCGATGTCAAGTCCCATCATGTCTGCCGGAATTGCGTCTGCAGATACGTTCTTCACCTCGATCTCTGCATCGATGGGGTTCGGGAAGGAAGCTGCCACTGCGGCGTCTACAGGAAGAAGGATTTTCTTTCCGAGCTTCTCTGCCTTTGCAAGCATCTCACGGCAGTAGTCGAGCTTTGTATCATCTACCAGAGAGCTTCCAATCTCCTTGCCCTCAGCCTTTAAGAAGGTAAATGCCATGCCGCCGCCGATGATCAGCGTATCGCATTTCTCCAGCAGATTGGAGATCACATTTAACTTATCTGCAACCTTAGCTCCTCCCAGGATGGCAACGAAAGGACGGACCGGATTATCCACCGCATTTCCCAGGAAATCAATCTCCTTCTGCATTAAGTAGCCGACAACCGCTGTGTCAACGTACTGTGTCACACCTACGTTGGAGCAGTGAGCGCGGTGAGCCGTACCGAATGCATCGTTTACGTATACGTCGCAGAGGGATGCCAGTTCCCTGCTGAATGCCTCTCCGTTCTTCGTCTCCTCTGCTCTGTAGCGTGTATTCTCAAGAAGAATGACATCGCCGTCCTTCATGGCCTCTACGGCTGCCCTTGCATTTGGCCCCACAACCTCCGGATCAGCGGCAAACTTTACCTCCTGGCCCAGCAGCTCAGAGAGGCGGACAGCAACCGGTGCAAGAGAAAGCTCCGGCTTTGGCTCTCCCTTCGGCTTTCCAAGGTGGGAGCAGAGAATAACCTTTCCGCCGTCGCCGATTAATTTCTTAATGGTAGGCAGAGCTGCCACAAGGCGGTTCTCATCTGTGATTTTTCCGTCCTTTAACGGTACATTGAAATCGCAGCGCACCAGGACTCTCTTTCCCTTTACGTTAATATCGTCCACTGATTTTTTGTTAAGCATGGGTATATGCTCCTTTCTTTTTCATATTTCACTCGGTCAGGCCTGTTCCGGCCTGCCGCCGGAGAGCTGTTTCAGCCAGCTTTCCAACGGAAAAGAGGCAGCCCGGTCCAGGACGGACCGGACCACCTCTGTCGTGAATCCTATCAGGTTATCTGCGCTCAGTGATTAGTTTAACTCAGCGAAGTACTTGATTGTGCGAACCATCTGGCTTGTGTAGGAGTTCTCGTTGTCGTACCAGGAAACTACCTGTACCTGGTATGTGTCCTCATCTACCTTGGAAACCATGGTCTGTGTAGCATCGAATAAGGAACCGTAGCGGATGCCGATAATATCAGAAGATACGATCTCCTCCTCATTATATCCGAAGGACTCTGTAGCTGCCGCCTTCATAGCTGCATTGATACCCTCTTTTGTAATATCTTTGCCCTTAACAACTGCTGTTAAGATTGTTGTGGAGCCTGTCGGAACCGGAACACGCTGAGCAGATCCGATTAACTTTCCGTTTAACTCAGGAATTACAAGACCGATGGCCTTTGCAGCACCTGTGGAGTTTGGAACGATATTCACAGCGCCGGCTCTGGCTCTTCTTAAATCGCCCTTTCTGTGCGGTCCGTCAAGGATCATCTGATCGCCTGTGTAAGCATGGATCGTGGACATGATACCGGACTGAACCGGAGCGTAGTCATTCAGAGCTTTTGCCATAGGAGCCAGGCAGTTTGTTGTACAGGAAGCAGCGGAGATGATTGTGTCATCCTTTGTTAATGTCTTGTGATTTACGTTGTAAACGATAGTCGGCAGATCGTTTCCAGCCGGTGCGGAGATAACAACCTTCTTAGCGCCAGCATCGATATGAGCCTGTGCCTTTGCCTTGGATGTGTAGAAACCTGTGCACTCAAGCACTACATCTACACCCAGCTCTCCCCATGGAAGCTCTGCAGCGTTTGCCTTTGCGTAGATTGTGATCTTCTTTCCGTCTACTGTGATGGAGCCCTCTCCGGCCTCAACTGTATGTCCCTCGTATCTGCCCTGGGAAGAGTCATATTTTAATAAGTGAGCTAACATCTTCGGATCTGTTAAATCGTTGATAGCAACTACCTCATACCCCTCTGCGTCAAACATCTGTCTGAATGCAAGACGACCGATACGTCCAAAACCATTAATTGCAACTTTTACTGCCATGATTTCATTCCTCCTAAGAATTTTATTTCATGATGGTTAATAGGATTGTTAAATAATAATCAACCTACTCTGTATTGTACCTAATTCTGCCAGAAATAGCAAGGGGTTTTTTGATCTTTTATAAAATTTACACCTCCCTTTTGCATACGTTTATACAGTATCCGTGTAAAGGAACTGCTGCATCCTTTTTGTGTTGCACCCCTGCTTTCTTTTCTATATAATTTATATCATCTCTAGCTGACGGGTAAATTATGCCCGCACTCTGAAAAAACAGGATGTGAAACATGTGAATTTCCGTATTTTAAATCTTTGCAGAATAAAAAAATCCGCCGGGGGGACTCACGGCAGTGCCTGTCAGAAGCAAAAAAAGCCCACACTGGAGACGACTCTCTCCCGCAGCTTTTTTGCCGTCTCCGCAGTTCTCCTGCTGCTCTCCCTCGGCATCACCATGTACTATGATATTACCAGACAGAGAAAAGAGGTGGACTCCACTATCAGCGGGCTCGCCTCCTACATCGCTTCCATGCCTCAGGTAGCCGACATGCTCCAAATGGGCTATCCCTCCGATTCCGTCCGGCAGGATCTCGACTCTCTGTGCAGCAATACGGCCAACCTGAATGTGGTGCTCATCTGTGACAGAAACGGGCTGCGATTTTACCACACCGATCGCAATACCACCGGTGAAACGGTCACTGACGGCGACGAGGCGGCGGCCCTGGCCGGAAGTCCGCCCTATATTACCACCGGTTACGGTTCCCTTGGCACCCAGCGCCGCGCCTTTCACTCCATTCAGGATGACTCGGGAGCCATCATCGGATATGTGATGGCCTCTGTCTTCACTGCCCATCTGTCTGACAGCCAGAAGCGCATCGTCACCCTGTATCTGACGGTGCTGGCCTTTATGCTTCTTGTAAGCCTGCTTCTGTCAAGAGGCGTTGTGGTTCTGCTCCGGGGAAGACTGATGGGCCACGAGCCAGAGGAGCTGCTGGACATCTATATCCGGCAGGATGCCGTTCTCGGCTCCCTGGAGGAGGGACTCATTGCCGCTGATCCATCCGGCAGGATACTGTTTGCCAATCAGGTGGCTGCCGATCTGCTCTGCAGCGGATGCACACCTGGCAGGCTGGAGGGAAAACAGCTGTCTGCTTTGTTTCCAGATACAGATTTTTCCAGTCTTCTGTCTGATGCCGCTCCCCGGAACGTGACAGATACAGCCTGGGAGCGCAGGAAGCCGCAGGCACCAAAAATCATGGCAGCGGAGGACAGCTCCAAGGAAATCCGGAAAGGTGAGGTCCGGAAAGACTGCTCCAAAAATTCCCCTGTCTCCAGCCTGATCTCAAATGTGGACAGCCGTACCCTGCTTATCAAGACAATCCCCATTATAAGGAAGGATTCTGTGAAGGGAGTCCTCATGGTGCTGAACGACCGGACTGAGATGCTCAGAATGTCGGACGAGCTGTCCGGCACCCGTGCTACCCTGGACACACTGCGCGCCTTCAACCATGAGTTTATGAATAAGCTCCATGTCATCCTAGGCTACCTGCAGACAGGAGAGACAGAGAAGGCCATTACCTTTATCATGAACAGCAGCCTTGTATCCAGCCAGGCTGTCCGGGAAACTGCTGAGCGCATCCGCGTGTCCTCCATCTGCGCCCTGATAATCGGCAAGATGATGCATGCGGCGGAGCTTGGAATCCGCCTGTCCCTCTCTCCCGACAGTATCTGCCTGGAACACGATCTGCTGATTCCAAGTGAAGAAATGATCACCATAATCGGAAACCTCCTCGAAAACGCCGTGGAGGAGCTGGCAGACCCGGGCAATTCCGGCAGAGGAATAAAGGAAGTCAAACTCTCGCTTTTCTGCCGGAGGGATTTTAACCTGATTGTCTGCGAGGATACGGGGCGCGGCATCTGCAGGGAGCTGGCCGGACATATCTGCGACAAGGGTGTTTCCACAAAGGGAGACAGCCGGGGCTTCGGCCTGTTCCTCATAAAGGATATTGCCGCCCGCCACAGGGGCGAGCTCACCATAGAGACAGAGGAGGGAGAGGGAACGGTGATTACCCTCACCTTTACACGGAAGGAGAACGAAACATGTATTCAGTAATTATCGTGGAGGACGATCCGATGGTAGCTTCCATCAACCGCCAGTATGTGGAGCTGGAACCCTTATTTTCTGTAAAGCAGATCTTTAAATCCGGCCAGGATGCACTTTCATGGCTGAGCAGGGAGGAGGTGGATCTGATTATCCTGGACTACTACATGTCTCTGATGACCGGAAAGGAATTTATTGACCGGCTGCACAGCATGGGAAAGGCTCCCTCTGTTATCATGGTGACATCGGCCGGCGACTCCTCCATTGTCCAGGAGCTTCTTTCCCGCGGTGTGCTGGACTATCTGGTCAAACCCTTTGAGCGGGCAAGATTTCGCCAGGCTCTCTCCCGCTTTGCACAGACCAGAAGCTGTCTGGACGGCTCTCCTGAGCTGAATCAGGCAGAGATTGACCGGCTTCTCTCTCATCCGCAGCCGTCCTCTTCCTCCTTTCAGCCGGAACTTGCCAAGGGTCTAAGCGAAACCACATTGTCTCTGATCCGTAATTTCCTGGAAAGCAGGCCCGGCGAGCTCTTTTCCAGTGAGCAGATTGCCGAGCAGGTACACTTATCCCGCATTACCATCCGCCGTTACATGAACTATATGCTGGAGATGGGGGAGATTGCCAGCTCTGTAGATTACCAGACCGGCGGCCGCCCTTCCATCAAATATACCTGCTCCGGCCATGTACTTTAGTTACAAAAGCCTGTCATTAATTACATAAATTGACTTTCCTTTTCTGTTTCTTTATATTCTATTTATAAAATTTTAACATATTTATAACATAAAGAAACGGAGGGAACTGTTTATGGAAGCTATCTTAAGCTACTTTGGTACATATACTCCTGCTGCCGACGGCGCTGCGGCATCGTTCAAGTTCGAGTATCTGACCACCCTGGGCTTCGCGGCCATCGTAATCTTTGCAGGCCGTGCTATCGTTGCACATTCTGCGCTTTTGCGCAAGTATGCAATCCCTGCACCCGTTGTATCCGGAATTATCTTTTCTGTCATCGTGTCCGTCATCAAGGGGGCAGGCATTGTCGGCATCTCCTTCGATACGAAGATTATGCAGGATCTCTGCCAGAACCTGTTCTTCCTGTGCGTCGGCTTCGGCTTCAGCCTGAAGATGATTAAACATGCCGGCGGCAAGCTGTGTATCATGATTGCCGTTGCCGCATGTCTTTTGATCACCCTGCAGGACATTGTCGGCGTACTGGTGGGAAATGCTATCGGCCTTCACCCGCTGTTAGCCCTTCAGTGCTCCTCAGCGTCCATGTCCGGCGGTGTGGGAACTGCATCCGCTTTTGGCGCAATCTTCGAAGAGTGGGGGGCTCCCAACGCCACCACCATCGGTGTGGCAGCCGGAACCTGCGGAAATATCATGGGTTCCTTAATCGGCGGTCCTGTGGCTGCCTTCCTGATCACACGCCATAAATTAAAGGCTGATCCCAATGACAAGCCGGAATCCGCAAAGACAGGCGAGGTGACCCCGTTAAACAACAGCCGCATGATTTCCATGTTTGCCATGTGTCTGCTGGTTGCCGCTCTCGGAATGCCGATCTACTGTATCCTCGACAACATTCCGATGATCGAGATGCCCAAATTCATCGGCTGCCTTTTTGCCGGCGCTATTGCGAGAAATGTGATGGAGGCCCTGAACATCAAATTCTACACTCCTGAGGTGGATGCAATCGAGCACATGTTCCTCGAACTGTATCTGGCCCTGGTTCTGATGACGATTGATATCACGGCCCTTGCCCCTGTTGCAGGACAGATGGGAATTATCCTTCTTGTTCAGGCTGTACTGATGGCCCTGTTTGCTATCTTTATCTCCTACAATATGTTCGGACGCGACTACGGCGCCGCAGTCATGGCTGCCGGAAACTGCGGATGGGGCTGCGGCTCCGGCCCGAATGCCGTTGCAAATGAGAAGGCCGTTATGGATGCCTATGGCTGGCATAATGTTGCATGGGTACTGTATCCATCCTTCGCCGTTATCATTGACGACATCTACAATCCGATTTTCCTCTCTGTTTTCGGGGGAATCATAGGAAAATAAAGACTGTACAAATATTCTGTCTTATACCTTCACTAAAAGGGAAGCGCCCGCAGCCTTGTATACGGCTGCGGGCGCTTCTTCTGATTCCGGCACGATTCCCTGGTTCTCTTTTCTTCTGATTTTCTTTTTTTCTTCACAGGAAATTCCGTAATATTTTTCCTGAAGCCCATTTTCCCTTTTCTGAATGTTAATTTTGTGTTATAGTTATGAATAATATTTCACCTTACAGCAGAGCGGGAAAGTCTGTTATTCATAACCGTTCTGCCATAAAAACGGGAGGACTGCCATTGAAACACCTGATATATCCCATGTTTACACCTGCCCGCACTGTCATCAGCATCCTTATCGCGGTTCCGCTCCTCTGCTCCTGCTCGCTGACCGGCCGCTCCGCTTCCCTCTCCGGCAGTACGGAGTCACCGGCCGGCGCGATCACCGTTCTCACTATCGGGACAGCCGACAGCGGCGGAAGCATGTACCCGGCCGGTGAGGCCATCGCCGAGTCCATTGAAACAACTTCCCGGCATATCCATGTAAACATATGCGCCTCCACCGGCTCCTACACCAACATCCGGATGCTAAACGACGGTCAGATTGATCTGGGTCTTGTCAGCGGTGATGCGGCCTATGCAGCCTTCCATGGAACTCACGAATTTTCAGCTGACCCTCAGACAGACCTTCGGGCCATCGGGGCTGTCTACTCCAGTATTTCTAACTGGATGGCCCTGAACTCCTCCTCCCTGTTTTACGTGCATGATCTGAAGGGAAACCGCGTCTCTGTAGGTCCGGAGGCGTCCAACACGGATCTCTCTGCCCGCATTGTCTTCGACCTGTTTGACATAACCCCGGAAAACACGGAAATTGAAACACGGGGAGGCATTGGCTACGGAGCAGAACAGGTTTTAAAGGGAACCCTGGACGCTGTCCACGGCTTTGCCGGAACTCCCATCGAAGGGCTGTATGATCTTTCTGTCCAGGCTCCGTCAAGACTTTTAAAATACACAGCCAGCGAACTGAACCAGATTCTGTCTGAAAACAGCTTCTATTACCGGGCCAGAATCCCTGCCGGAACCTATGAGGGACAGGCGGAAGATGTGGACTCCTTCGGCGTGAAATGTCTGATCTGTGTGGACGCCAGCCTGGACGGGGAGCTGGTCTATGAGCTGACCTCTATCCTCTATTCCAGCCGGGAGGCTCTCGGAGAGGAGCAGTCTCTCCTGAAGCCCATGTCTGACGACGGCTTCATGTACAGCGAGCTTCCCATACCGCTCCACCCGGGTGCCGAGCGTTTCTACCGGGAGCAGGGGCTCCTGCCGTAGTCCGGACTGCTTATATCCTCCAAAAGCAGCCCCCTGCTTTATTTCATTGTTTTCACAGCTGCGATAAGAAGCATCATTGGTCTCCGCATCTCATCTCTCATTCCGGGAAGTCCCATCATCTCCTCCGGCGGCTGAGGCTCTACGACATGCGTCAGCTCAAATCCGCACTCCAGAAGAGTGTTCAGATAGGAAGTCAGCGTCCTGTGATACTTTATCACCTTTTCTCCCAGAAATACTGCCTCCCTCTCCCCCTCATAGTAATAATTGTCTACCGGGAAATGGAGGATCTCCTGATTCTCCCCGTAATACCAGTCCTGAGTTCCGTACGCGGTAAATACAGGGTGCTCCACGGAAAACACAAAATCTCCTCCCTGCCTCAGGAACCGGCTGATCTTCCTGACCAGCGGCTGAAAATCACGGACATAATGAAATGCCAGGGAGCTTTGCACCACGTCAAAGGAGCCGTCAGGAAGTTCCAAATCTTCCATGGCCGACAGACGGTACTCAATCTTATCGCAGCCGTTGATCTCCCTTGCCCTCGCAAGCATCTTTTCAGACAGATCCGTTCCCAGCACAAAGGAAGCACCGTGCTCTGCTGCATACCGGCAGTGCCATCCATAGCCGCAGCCCAGGTCAAGAACTCTCTTTCCCCCGAAGTCAGGAAGAAGCTTTTCGAGCTCAGACCACTCTCCTGCTCCTTTCAGCCCTTTTTTTGAGCGATCCA
>JAHZAR010000041.1:20307-22093 GCA_019423835.1 Clostridiales bacterium
ATCCATCTGACTGTATTTTTCAAAAAATACAGGGTCGTCATATTTATTTTCCTTCATACCTTTTCTCCCTCTATTGTCTGCTACAGAGCTCCGCTTTCTCTTCTCTTCAGGATCTTTTTCATCGTCAGCAGATAGACGGCGATACTGGCTGCGGTTCCCAGAAAGTCAGAGAAGGGCTCTGTGTAAAATACGGCCCTTACGCCAAAAATCATCGGTATCACAAACACCCCCAGAAAATACAGGGTCTTTCGGAAGGCAGACAGGGATATGGCAATGGGGGCAATCCCCATTCCCGTGTATCCGTCTACAATCTCATACTGTACAGACAGCGGAACGATGCCCAGCGTAAAGATCCGAATGGCCCAGACGGTCAGATCCACATACTCCGGCTCTCTTGTAAAAATCCGTACAAAATACTGTGGAAAAGCCTGGGCAATGACAAACATAACAGCTGTAAAGACAAGAGCCAGCGTCACAATCCACTGCTGGGCTGCCAGAACGCGGTCGGATCTGCGGGCACCGAAATTGTATCCGAGGATCGACTGGGTTCCCCCTGTAATTCCGCCCAGAGGCATCGTCACCATGAGCATAAAACTCTGGACAATTGTATTGCAGGTCAAAAGCATATCCCCCTCCCGGCCTCCATAGTGCTGGAGAGAGGCGTTCATCGCGATAACCAGCACATTGTCAAAAGCGACAATGAGAAAGGGGGAAAGTCCGAGAAAGATAACCCTCCTCATAATTCTCCACTGGTAATGTCCAAAGGTGATGCGGATCGGCACCCGCTTTCCAAACAGGAAGGCAAGCACGAAGCCGGCAGAAGCCATCTGAGAGATAACGGTAGCCAGAGCCCCTCCCCCCACTCCCATATCCAAGCTGAAGATAAAGACCGGATCCAGCACGATATTTACCACTGCCCCAATCATCACAGACTTCATCGCCACCTTTGCAAAGCCCTGGCAGATGATAAACTGGTTCATGCCGACAGACAGAAGAGCAAAAATCGTACCAAACAGATAGATGGTAATGTACTCATTGGCATAGGGGAAAATAGCCTCACTGGCACCAAACCACATGAGGAGTCTGTTTTTCAGAAGCAGGGCCGCCGCCATAATGACCAGAGAGATCGCCGACAGCAGCAGAAAACAGTTTGCGAGAATCTGTGAGGCTCCCTCCTCGTCTTTCTCTCCCAGGCGTATGCTCATCAGCGGCGCCCCTCCGACTCCCACCAGGGATCCAAATGCCGTGATGAGCGTCACAATCGGACCGCAGACGCCGACACCGGCCAGAGCAGTCTCACCAATCCCCGGAATATTTCCAATATACATACGATCCACTACGCTGTAGAGCACGCTGACAAACTGGGCCAGCATGGAAGGAATCGCAATTCGCATAACAAGAAGCCGGATATCATCCCGGCCCAGATCATTTTCCATTTTCATCTTTCGTTCCCCCTTTTGCATTGACATTTATACTCTGTTTCTTCAATCTTGTCAACACAAAAAACAGGGCGGAAAACCGTCCTCTCTCCCACTCCTGTTTCCAGGTGTCCGGGGGGTTCTTCCGCCGTGCCTTCTTGCCGGATAAAAAAGACCGGCACTGATTTCTCAGCCCGGTCTTTTTTATTCGCATACAGGCCGGTTGGTTGGTTGGAAAGGCCTGTATTTGAAAATTTTCTGTACTGCTTCGGAAACACACCTGTAACGGGGTGTAATGCATCAAGGAATTTCGCGTAACTTGATATGTTGTTATGGTATGTCTTCCGTCTGCCAGAAACAGAAATCAT
>JAHZAR010000042.1:0-5983 GCA_019423835.1 Clostridiales bacterium
TTCTCCCGGCAGCCGGAATGGGAGCTCCAATCTATGAAGAGCTGGAGAAGGCGGCAAAACGGCGGGGAACCAGGACGGAAGATATCTGTGCCGGAAAAAAAATTCAGGCAGGAAAACTGGAGATTACCTGTCTGTATCCCTATGAGGAAACGGTGAGTGCCGACCGAAACGGACACTCGGAGGTTCTCCTTGCAGAGTACGGCAGATTTTCCATGCTCCTGATGGGAGATGCGGAGGCTGAGGGGGAGGAGGAGATTGCTGAAAAATGGAAGCGAGGAAAGCAGGTGCAGGTGCTGAAGGCAGGGCATCACGGCTCCTCTACTTCCAGCAGTGAACGATTTCTCGATACGGTGAAGCCCGCCCTGGCAGTTCTGTCCTATGGGAAGGAAAATTCCTACGGGCATCCCCATCAGGAGGTAATAGAGAGAATGCGTGAAAGAGGGATCTCCATCTGGTCGACCGCAGAGCGGGGAATGGTAACCGTGCGGACCGATGGGGAGGAGGTCCGGGTGGAGGGCTTTGTCAGATAGATGCAAAGCGCGTACATTCATTCTTGCCGATTTGGTGCAGGGAGGGTATAATACCTGTATTGATAAGGAATCTGCCGGCTGCTCCCGCCGGAAAGGGACGATGGCTCGGGAGGCGGGGAAGGCCTGCGCAGGTTCCTTTGTGAAATACAGGTCCGCCGGATACAGGGAGGTCTGCCAGGCTATTCAGACAGGTCCGGACGGATGCGGCAGACAGGGAGCAATCGATGCAGACATTAAATCAGGATATCAAAACGGGAGAGTTCAAACGGTTTTACCTGCTGTTTGGTGAGGAGGAGTTCCTGAAGCAGAGCTATAAGAAGCGGCTCAGGGAAGCCATCGCAGGGGACGATACCATGAATTACAATTACTTTGAGGGGAAGGGGCTGGATGTGAGAGAACTTATAAGCCTTGCCAATACCATGCCCTTTTTCAGCGAGAAACGTCTCATTCTGGTGGAGGACAGCGGATTTTTTAAGGCGGCCTCTGATGAGCTGGCAGAGGCGATGGCCGACATTCCGGATACCACCTGTATGGTTTTTGTGGAATCTGCGGTGGATAAAAGAAACAGGCTTTATAAGAAGGTGAAGGAGCTGGGCTATGCGGCGGAGCTTAAAAAACAGGACGCATCCCAGCTGGCCCGCTGGGCAGCCGGGATTCTGGCGAGGAACGGGAGGAAGATCACGGCAGCTACCATGGAGCTGTTCCTGGAGAAAACAGGAGACGACATGGAAACCATCAGCTCAGAGCTGGAAAAGCTCATCTCCTACACGATGGGGCGGGAGGTGGTGACAGCGGAGGATGTGGAGGCCGTCACCACAGTGCAGGTAACCAACAAAATTTTTGAGATGGTAAATGCTATTGTGAAGGGAAAGACAGGGACAGCCATGGATCTGTATGAGGATCTGCTGACCCTGAAAGAACCGCCTATGCGGATTCTGTTCCTGATTGCAAGGCAGTTTAACCAGCTGTTTCTGGCAAAGGAGCTGGTGGACAGCGGAGCAGACAGGTCAGCCATAGCCTCAAAGCTTAAGGTTCCGCCCTTTGTGGCCGGAAAGCTGATGCCCCAGGCCAGAAGCTTTACGAGGGAGCAGATTGCAGGCTGTGTGGAAGCCTGTGTGGAGGCAGAGGAGGCCGTGAAAACGGGACGCCTGGGAGATCGGATGGCGGTAGAGCTGATGATTGTGAGAAAATACAGGTGATTGCCATTTTAACCAAACCTCTGTATAATAGGCAGGTACAAACGGGCGCAGTTCCTATGGAATGCTCTGCGCACGGACAGACGTAAGCAAATCAGAATATGGAGGATACCCTACTTGAGTCAGTATGAAATTATAGTCCTTGACCTGGATGGAACCCTGACAAACCGGGATAAGGTGATCACGCCGAAGACAAAGGAAGCTCTTCTCAGAATTCAGAGAAAGGGCAAAAAAATCGTGCTGGCTTCCGGCCGCCCCACCCGCGGTGTCATGCCGTTAGCGAGGGAGCTGGAGCTAGATCGGTACGGAAGCTATATTCTCTCTTACAATGGAGGGATGATCACCGACTGCAGGACGGGAGAGATCATATTTGAGAGTCTGCTTCCGGCAGAGGCAAACAGCCGGATCATTGAGCTGGCTGAGGATGAGAGAGTCGATATTCTCACCTATGAGGGGGATACGATTATCACAAACAACAGAGAATGCCCCTACGGCCTGCTGGAGCAGAGGATCAATTCCATGGAGATTCTCCAGGTGGAGGATATGAAGTCCTATGTCACCTTTCAGGTGCCTAAATTCCTTTTGATGGATGACGGCGACTATCTGGCCATGGTCGAGCCGCGGGTGAAGGCAGCGCTTGGAAGCGGATTCAGCGTTTACCGCTCAGAACCCTTCTACCTTGAGGTGCTTCCAAGAGGAATTGACAAGGCAGAGTCGCTGGCCCGCCTGCTGGAGCATATCGGTATGGCGAGGGAGCAGATGATAGCCTGCGGAGACGGCTATAACGATCTCACCATGATCCAGTACGCAGGGCTGGGAGTGGCCATGGAGAATGCAGTGCTGCCGGTGCGCAAGGCAGCTGATTTTATCACCCGCTCCAATAATGACGACGGAGTTGCGTATGTGGTGGAGAAATTCATGTAGCAGACAAGGAGCTTTGCAGAGGGGAGAAGCCGTAAAAGGATAAAAAGAACCGCTGTTCCGTCACACCCACGGAACAGCGGTTCTTTTTATTTGAATGGGTTAAGTTCAAATATTTATACTATATGAGCTGTATGAAGTTCGCAGCCGCTGCGATTAAGCCATGCCGTTTACAGCCTTGGATAATCTGGAAACCTTGCGGGAAGCTGTGTTCTTGTGGTAAACTCCCTTTGTGCAGGCCTTGTCGATCTCGCTTGTAGCTACTAATAAAGCAGCCTGTGCAGCAGCCTTATCGCCGGCAGCAACAGCAGCCTCTACCTTCTTAACTACAGTTTTAACCTTGGATCTGATAGCCTTGTTTCTTGCAGCTCTTGTCTCAGCTACTAAGATTCTCTTTTTTGCAGATTTAATGTTAGCCAATCTGTACACCTCCATCGATTTTTGTAAATATCAATATTCTCTGGTTTGCATCAGAGCCTGGACACGGACAGTCTAATGTAAACATACTATTGTATTTTATCGGAAAGAGACACATCTGTCAATAGTAAAAGTAAGGGGAAATGCGATTTTTTGCGGCAGTCGGGAGCTGCCGTTTTCTGTGCGGTCTTTTCGGTCAGGAAATACTCTCTCACATAAAAAACAGTCTGCGGGGTTACAATTTAACAGAGAGAAGCAGCAGGAGAAGCCAGCTGGCAGATGGATCAGAAACTCTGCCGGAAATGATCAGATAACAGGAGGAGAACCATGGCAGATACAGAAAAGAAGACAGAAGTACAGAGAAAGGCAAGCCTGATTTCCGGTTTCCAGCCGAGAACCGATCTGGCGGTGGAGGAGCAGGAGAGCTGTGAGGAGGAATCGGGAAAACTGAGAGGCGTGAGAGTGAGAGAGTGGCAGCACGGAAAGCGGAGAATTCACCTGACCGAGGTGGCTATTCTGGACGGGAACGGGGCAAAGGCTATGGGAAAGCCTGTTGGAACTTATCTGACGCTGGAAGCCCCGGAGCTGGCCAGGGAGGATGAATCGTACCACCAGGAAGCGTCTGCAGAGCTGGGAGAACAGCTTCTGTCCCTGGTTCAAAAATGCTGTCCGGACAATGCGGAGCCCAGGATTCTGATTGCAGGTCTTGGAAACCTGCAGGTGACGCCGGACTCCCTGGGGCCCAGGGTAGTGGAGCAGCTTCAGATGACACGCCATCTGAATGTGGAATATGATCCCGGATTCTGCCGCCGGAACGCACTGCCTGTACTGAGCGGAATCGTTCCGGGTGTTATGGCCCAGACCGGGATGGAGACTGCGGAGATCATAAAGGGAATTGTCAGCCAGACGGAGCCGGATCTTCTGATCGCTGTAGATGCGCTGGCTGCCAGGAGCGTCAGACGTCTCACAGCCACCATCCAGCTGACAGATACGGGGATCCATCCGGGCTCAGGCGTGGGAAACCACCGCCACAGTCTGACCAGGGAAAGCCTCGGAATTCCTGTAATTGCCATCGGAGTTCCCACTGTAGTGGGGGCTGCCGCCATTGTCCACGACACAGTTGAGAGCATGATACAGGCTCTTTCCGAAAGTGAGGGGACAAGGGGATGGGGAGACTATGTGCAGCGTCTGGAACCGGATGAACAGTATGAGCTGATACGGGAGCTCTTAGAGCCGCAGCTCGGCCCGATGTTTGTCACGCCCCAGGATATAGACGAGCGGGTGAGACGTCTGAGCTTTACTGTGTCGGAGGGGATTCACGCTGCACTCTACAGACAGAATGAAACGGTACCCTCCAGGCCGGGATATTCCCGGTAAAATAGATTGCTTTGCCATGGAACTGTAAAATAATCCGCCCCTCTGCATAGAATGTAGGAGGGAAAATACTGCCGGAAGGCCGGGCTGGCCAAAATCCGGCAAAAGGCGGGATGGGAATGGTACGGGCAAAGCGGCAGCGCAGCAGATGGAAAAGAAAACTGAGACAGACGGCTGTAAGGATGGAGAGGGGAGGAATCTGGCGGACTTTCCGTCCGGCGGCTGTATCTGTCTGTATCTGCGGGCTCGTTTTTTTATGCCTTTCCCAGACGGCAGGGGCGGGGAGCGAAGAGACCTCCCCCTCTAGTGAACCGTCTGTCCGCGGTACAGCCATCTGTTCCACAGAATCAGCGCCTCCCGAGGAAATTACAGATCCGCTCTCAGGGGCAGGGGCGTCTGTATCCGGACAGGAGAGGGGCCTTTCCTGTCTGGAGGAAACCCTGTTTTCTGCCTGTGCGAAACTTCTGTTTCCAGCCTCCCGCTTTCCAGAACAGGATGAAACGGATGCCGCTCCGGACGCCTTTCTTGCAGGAATGATCAGGGCGGGAGTCCCCTGGTACAGCATGATAAAAAGACCCGGGGAAGATAAGCCGCGGGAGAGCGATCCTGCTTACAGGCGTTGCCTTGAAAACCAGAAGACGGAAGAGGAGTACAGAGAGCTTGTGGATAAACTGTCCGGAAGTTCTGTTCTCGGTGGAAATTCCGGTTTTCTCTCAGAAAATGGCGGGGAGAACCAGGAAGCAGAGAATCAGACTGCCTCCGGGACACCGGTTTTTGCCGGACTCGGGACGACGGCGGGGGAGTTCCTTCTGAAACGGTCAGAGCTGCCCATTGCAGGGAAGACCTACCTTTTGGAACAGCTTGCGGACTATGATTATGTGATAAAAAATTTTTATACGGTTCATCCCACTGCTGCAGCCGGCCGCGATATGATTAATGCAGAAACCTTTCTCTCCAAGGACTTTGCTCTGGAGCAGGACAGCTCCCGGCCTCAGATTCTCATTTACCACAGCCATTCCCAGGAGGAGTTTGCAGACTACCACAGGGGAAACAGCGAGGCGACGATTGTAGGGGTGGGGGAGTATCTGACAGAGCTTCTCCGAAAGAAGGGCTATCAGGTGATCCACGATACCTCTGTCTATGATCTGAGGGAGGGAACGCTGGATCGGAGCAAGGCATATACATATGCGCTGGAAGGGATTGAGAGCATTCTGGAAGAAAATCCCTCCATCCAGGTGGTTCTTGACCTTCACAGGGACGGGGTGGCAGAAGGAACTCATCTGGTTCGGGAGATCAATGGAAAGCCTACGGCAACCGTGATGTTCTTCAATGGAACCAGCCAGACACCGGACGGCCCTATCTCCTATCTGGAAAATCCCAACAGGGAAGATAACCTGGCCTTCAGCTTCCAGCTGAAGCTCTGTGCGGAGGCATTTTATCCCGGCTACACGAGAAATATTTATCTGAAGGGACTGCGGTACAACCTTCACGTCCGCCCGAGAAGCGCCCTCATCGAGGTGGGAGCCCAGACGAATACCTATGAGG
>JAHZAR010000042.1:5993-15370 GCA_019423835.1 Clostridiales bacterium
AGCCCCTGGCCGAGCTTCTCGATACCGTGCTGGGGAAAAGACAGATGGGACAGCAATAAGGCTGGATGACCGGAATCCAGGACCGAAAAGACAGCACAGCCGGCAAAAAATAGAGGCAGTCTGTTGCAGGAAGAAGAAAAAAATGATATATTCTACTATATGCTGCCCGGGTGCGGCAAAAGGGAGGGAGAGGATGTTTGCCGCCCTTCCGGGACAATACGAAGAAAAGAGGAGAACAGATGGCAATAGTTGACCAGAGCAAAATCAGAAATTTTTGTATTATCGCACATATCGATCACGGCAAGTCAACCCTTGCAGACAGAATTATAGAGATGACAGGCCTTCTCACCAGCAGGGAGATGCAGGCCCAGGTGCTTGACAACATGGAACTTGAGAGAGAGAGGGGAATCACCATCAAGTCCCAGGCGGTGCGCACGGTATACAAGGCAAAGAATGGGGAGGAGTACATCTTCAATCTTATCGACACTCCGGGACACGTTGACTTTAACTACGAGGTATCGCGAAGCCTCGCTGCCTGTGACGGGGCCATTCTGGTGGTAGACGCAGCCCAGGGAATCGAGGCCCAGACCCTGGCCAACGTATACCTGGCCCTGGATCACGATCTGGACGTGTTCCCCGTTATTAATAAGGTAGATCTTCCCAGCGCAGATCCGGATCATGTGGCGGCGGAGATCGAGGATGTGATCGGACTGGAGGCCCACGACGCGCCGAGGATCTCGGCCAAGACAGGATTGAATGTGGATCAGGTGCTGGAACAGATCGTGGAAAAGATCCCCGCACCCAAGGGAGATCCCGAGGCTCCCCTTCAGGCTCTGATTTTTGACTCCCTCTACGACTCCTACCGGGGTGTCATCGTGTTCTGCCGTATAAAAAACGGAACGGTGAAGAAAGGCACTCCCATTAAGATGATGGCGACAGGAGCCACAGCAGAGGTTGTGGAGGTGGGATACTTCGGCGCCGGACAGTTTATCGCCTGCGGCGAGCTGTCTGCCGGAATGGTAGGCTATATTACGGCCAGCATCAAGAATGTGCGGGATACCCGGGTGGGAGATACTATTACAAACAGGGATAATCCCTGCAGCGAGCCTCTGCCGGGCTACAAGAAGGTAACGCCCATGGTGTACTGCGGCATGTACCCGGCCGACAGCGCCAAATATCCGGATCTGAGAGATGCGCTGGAGAAGCTGCAGCTCAATGACGCGGCCCTGTTCTTTGAGCCGGAGACCTCCCTGGCCCTGGGATTTGGATTCCGGTGCGGATTCTTAGGGCTTCTGCACCTGGATACTAGCGAGGAAAGGCTGGAGCGGGAGTACAACCTGGATCTGGTGATAACGGCCCCCGGCGTTATCTACCGCGTCCACAAGACCAAAGGAGAGATAATTGAGCTGACGAACCCCTCCAACCTTCCGGATCCGTCAGAGATTGAATATATGGAGGAGCCCATTGTGACGGCTGAGATTATGGTGACATCCGACTATGTGGGAGCCATCATGCAGCTGTGCCAGGAGAGGAGAGGCAATTACCTGGGCATGGAGTACATTGAGGGAACAAGGGCGCTTTTGAAGTATGAGCTCCCGCTCAACGAGATTATCTATGACTTTTTCGATGCCCTGAAGTCCCGCTCCAGAGGCTATGCGTCCTTCGACTACGAGCTGAAGGGCTATGAGAGATCCGAGCTTGTAAAGCTGGACATCCTTGTAAACCGCGAGGAGGTGGATGCCCTCTCCTTCATCGTGTTTGCCGGCTCTGCCTACGAGAGGGGAAGGAAGATGTGCGAGAAACTAAAGGAGGAGATCCCCCGCCATCTGTTTGAGATCCCGATTCAGGCGGCCATCGGCGGCAAGGTCATTGCCAGGGAGACGGTGAAGGCCATGCGAAAGGACGTTCTGGCAAAATGTTACGGGGGCGATATTTCCCGAAAGAGAAAGCTGCTCGAGAAGCAGAAAGAGGGAAAGAAGCGTATGCGCCAGATCGGAAATGTGGAGATCCCGCAGAAGGCATTTATGAGTGTTCTGAAGCTGGATGAAGAATAATTGCGGAATGAAACGGAATAAAGAAAAAGGAGCCGTACAGATGGAAACAGGCAGCAGACGTATCCCTCTGGAGCTCTATATCCACATCCCCTTCTGTATCCGCAAATGTGCCTACTGCGACTTTCTGTCCTTTCCGGCAGGAGAGGAGGAGCGAAACCTCTATGTGGAACAGCTGGCGAGGGAGATTGAGGAGGCGGGTGCCGCTTTCGGTGAATATGTGGCAGAGACGGTATTTATCGGAGGCGGCACCCCCTCTGTGCTTGAAGCCGCGCAGATTGGAAGGATTATGGATGCAGTGAAGGAGAGCTTTCATTTATCGGAGGAAGCAGAAATTACCATGGAGGTCAACCCTGGTACGGCCAGTCCCGACAAGCTGAGAAGCTGGCGCCGCTCAGGTATCAACCGCCTGAGCCTGGGGCTTCAGTCTGCACAGAATCGGGAGCTCGGATACCTGGGGAGGATTCACACGGCGGAGGACTTTCTGGAGAGCTTTCATGCAGCCAGAGAGGCAGGATTTGAGAACATCAATGTGGATCTTATGTCCGCTCTCCCCGGCCAGACAGAGGAGGCATGGGAGGACACCCTGAGAAAGGTTCTGGCCCTAAAGCCGGAACACATCTCAGCCTACAGCCTGATGATTGAAGAAGGAACCCCGTTTTATGAGAAGTACGGAACAGAGGGGAAGGAAAGAGAGGGGGAGGTCCGGGCGGATCTGCCGCCCCTGCCGGATGAGGATACGGAGCGGGGCATGTATGAGGCTGCGGAGCGGATTCTGAGAGAGGCAGGATATCACCGCTATGAGATTTCCAACTATGCAAGGCCGGGGTTTGAGTGCCGCCACAACAGAGGATACTGGACAGGCACAGAGTATCTGGGACTTGGACTGGGAGCTTCTTCCTATATAATAAGAAACCGGGAAGCAGACCGGGGAGGCTGCCCGGATGAGGCCGGCCTTCTGACACTTTCCGGAGCGGAGCGATTTTCAAATACTCCGGATATGGAGAAATACCTGGCATATTCCAGGGAAGACTTCAGGGCGGGAAGGCATACAGAGGGAAGAGAATGCCTCACCTGGAAGGACAGGATGGAAGAGTTTATGTTTCTGGGGCTTAGACTCACAGAAGGGGTGGCAGAACAGGAATTTGAATGCCGGTTTGGCTGTCCCATCAGGCAGGTTTATGGGAAGGTACTGGCAGAGTGCGTTCGAGAAGGGCTGATGGAATATACGCATGATCCCGCCTGCAGCGGGAGCGTGAGCCCGGACGGCCCGGTTCAGGCCCAGGGCAAAGAGGCCCCGGACGGCCGGTGGCGCCTGACAGGCAGAGGCGTGGATGTGAGCAACTGGGTGCTGGCAAAATTCCTTATAGATGAAAAGGTGTAGCGGTTGTCTGAATGTTGTTTTGTGTGCTATCATGTAAAACAGTGAAGACAGGCAGGCATACAGGGCCAAAGAAGCAAAAGAAAAACCGGCAGAAGCAGAAGGCCGGCCAGACAGAGACCGGCACCTCAAGAGCATACAGAAAATGATAAAACATAAGAGCCGGAGCAGAGGGCAGAGCCCGTGCAGCCTCTGACCTGATCTGCATTCCAGCCATACTGGGAGGAAAAAAATGGAACTTACACTGACACAATATCTGCTCGTCTGTCCCCTCGTATTTCTGGCAGGCCTGATGGATTCCATCGCAGGCGGAGGGGGACTTATCTCACTCCCAGCCTTTATGATAGCCGGAATCCCGGCACACCTTTCTCTGGGAAGCAATAAGATGTGCTCTGTGATGGGAACGGTCGTCTCCACAGCCAGATTCGCAAAAAATGGGTTTATTAATTTTAAAACCTCCATCTGGTTTGCCGCTGCAGCCCTGGTTGGCTCTTCCATCGGCTCCCATCTTGTGCTCCTGGTGAGCGAGGGAGTGATCGAAAAGCTGATGCTTGTCATCCTGCCGGTTGTGGCAGTCTATGTGCTCTGGAATAAGAATCTGGGAGATGACTCCAGGGCGGGGACTCTCTCCAGGGGGAAGATGTTTGCCGTCAGCATGGCGGCGGCACTGATTGTGGGAGCCTACGACGGATTCTACGGGCCAGGCACGGGGACCTTCCTGATCCTGATTTTAACGGGGGCAGCCCGCTACACTATGAAGGAGGCTGCGGGGACGACGAAGGTGATCAATCTGGCCTCCAATGCGGCCGCCTTTGCCACCTTCCTTCTGAACGGAAAGGTGCTGATTCCCCTTGGATTTGTATCCGGCCTGTTCTGCATACTGGGACACTACATCGGATCCGGCCTGGTACTCACAAATGGGAAAAAAATTGTGCGCCCGGTGGTTCTCATTGTGCTGGCGATCCTGTTTGTCAAGGTTCTGGTAGGATAGCGGGACTTTCTGCAACAGCCCGGGCGGCTGCCGGAAAGAAGGAGGCTGGACGGCCGCCATTTGCGGACCGCTCAGTCTCAGAATGGGACAGAGTAAGAATAAGACAGATTCGGAAAGACGACGGAGAGGAAAGCAGGAGAAACGGAGGTAACTGCAGATGAAATGGAAAAAATTTACGCTGACCACCACCACAGAGGCGGTGGATCTGGTCAGCAGCATGTTTGATGAGATCGGAATTGAGGGAATCGAGATTGAGGACAATGTGCCTCTGACGGAGAAGGAGACGAAGGGAATGTTTATCGACATTCTCCCGGAGCTTCCGCCGGACGACGGGACAGCGAAGGTCAGCTTCTATCTGGATGACGATGCAGACACAGAAGGTATTCTCAGACAGGTGAGGGAGGGGCTTGAGGAGCTTAAGCTGTTTGTAAATCTGGGAGCCTGCACCATTGAGGAGTCAGAGACGGAGGACAAGGACTGGATTAACAACTGGAAGCAGTATTTTAAGCCCTTCACTGTGGATGACATCCTGATTAAGCCTACTTGGGAGGAGATTCCAAAGGAGCATGAGGACAAGCTGCTGATCCAGATCGATCCGGGAACCGCCTTCGGGACGGGAATGCATGAGACAACCCAGCTGTGTATCCGCCAGCTGAAGAAATATGTGACTCCCGAGACCAGACTCCTGGATGTGGGAACCGGAAGCGGAATCCTTGGAATTGCTGCCTTGAAGCTGGGGGCCAGGGAAGTGTTCGGAACCGATCTGGACGAAAATGCCATTGCGGCGGTGGGAGAAAATCTGGAGGCAAACGGAATTAAAGAGGGACGATTTACTGTTGTCCAGGGAAACATCATTGACGATAAGGAGATACAGGATAAAGCCGGCTACGAGTGCTATGACGTGGCAGTGGCCAATATCCTGGCAGATGTGATCATCCTGCTTCAGAAGGAGATCCCGGTTCACATCAAAAAGGGCGGTATCTTTATCACATCAGGAATCATCAACATGAAGGAGCAGGCTGTGAGGGAGGCATTTGCGGCCAATGACTCCTTTGAGGTTTTAGAGGTAACCTGCCAGGGAGAGTGGGTCAGCGTGACTGCAAGGAGAGTAAAATAAGAGGGGTTTTAAGGGCGCATGTATCATTTTTTTGTTGACAGATCCCAGATCCATCCGGAACACATCACGATTACAGGGCCGGATGTCAACCATATCAGGAATGTCCTGCGGATGAAGACCGGAGAGCAGGTATTAATCAGCAACGGAGAGGACCGGGATTATCTCTGCCGTCTGTCCCGGATCGATCCGGATGAGGTGGAGGCAGAGATTATCCGGGAAAAAGAGGAGACAACAGAGCTTCCCGCCAGAGTCTACCTGTTTCAGGGGCTTCCAAAGGGAGATAAGATGGAGCTGATCATTCAGAAGGCAGTGGAGCTTGGAGTCTGGCAGATTATCCCTGTGGCCTCCAGGCGGACGGTGGTAAAGCTGGATAAGAAGAAGGAGGAGGCAAAGCTCAGACGGTGGAATGCCATTTCGGAGAGCGCGGCCAAGCAGTCTAAGAGACGGATCATCCCCCGGATCGCCCCGGTTATGGAGTTTCGGGAAGCGCTCTCGGCTGTCTCCGGCTTCGACCTGGCCTGCATCCCCTATGAGTGCGAGTCGGGCATGGAGGCTGTCAGGAAATTTGTAGGTCAGGCAGACGCCGGGCAGAGGATTGCCGTATTCATCGGGCCGGAGGGAGGCTTTGAGGAGGCGGAAATCGAGGCGGCTGTCCAGGCGGGAGTTGTGCCGGTAAGTCTTGGAAAGCGGATTCTGAGGACAGAGACGGCAGGACTGTGCATGCTGTCTGTGCTGGCATTTAAGCTGGAGGGCGGAATTTAAGAGAGACATACGGTGGAGGGCAGACGCAGTGTCCGCTGCACCGGGGAAGAAAAGGAGCAGAGAATGGAAGCATATTTTGACAATTCGGCGACCACAAAAGTATTCGACTGTGTGAAGGATGCGGTGGTTCATGCCATGACAGAGGATTACGGGAATGCAGCCGCCCGCCATATGAAGGGTGTGGAGGCAGAGCGGCTGATAAAGGAAGCCAGGGCAGAAATTGCCAGGTCCCTGAAGGTTCAGGAAAAAGAGATTCTGTTTACCTCCGGCGGTACGGAGTCCAACAATATGGCTCTGATCGGGACAGCCCTTGCCAACCAGAGGGCGGGAAAGCACCTGATCACCACGGCAGTGGAGCATGCGTCCATCTACAACACCATGGAATTTCTGAGAGAGCAGGGATTTGAGATCACCTATCTTCCGGTGGATTCCTACGGCTGCATTTCCCTGGATGAGCTGCGGGACGCGGTGAGAGAGGACACGATTCTGGTATCAGTCATGTATGTCAACAATGAGATCGGAGCCGTGGAGCCGGTGGAGGAGATCTCACGGGTGATCAGGGAAAAGAATCCCAGAACCCTGTTCCATGTAGACGCCATCCAGGCCTATGGAAAGTTTGTGATCCGCCCTAAAAAGCAGGGGATTGACCTTTTGTCGGTCAGCGGGCACAAGATTCACGGCCCCAAGGGCGTGGGATTTTTGTATATCGATGAGAAGGCCAAAATCCGTCCTCTTCTCTACGGAGGCGGGCAGCAGAAGGGGATGCGTTCCGGAACGGAGAATGTGCCGGGCTGTGCCGGATTGGGAGCGGCCGTAAAGGAGGTCTACACGGATCACGAGGCTAAGATGGAACGGCTCTATGGCCTCAGAGAGCGCATGATCAAGGGATTAAAAGATCTGCCTGGCGTTACCATAAACGGCCATGAGGGACGGGAGAATGCTCCTCAGATCGTGAGCGCCAGCTTCGAGGGCGTGAGAAGCGAGGTGCTGCTCCACGCGCTGGAGGAGAAGGGGATCTATGTTTCCTCCGGCTCTGCCTGCTCCGTCAACCATCCCGGAGTCAGCGGAACCCTCAGGGGAATCGGGGTGAAAAAAGAGCTTCTCGATTCCACGATCCGTTTCAGCTTCGGGCTGTTCAACACGCCGGAGGAGGTCGATTACTGTCTGGAGGTTCTTGCAGAACTTCTCCCGGTGCTCAGAAGATACAGAGCCAGGTAGAAAGGCGCAGGAGCCTTGCCTGAGGCACAGAGAAAACAAAAAGAGAGGAATCAGAATGTTTCATTCATTTTTAATTAAGTATGCCGAGATTGGCTTAAAGGGAAAAAACCGATATGTGTTCGAGGATGCGCTGATGAAACACATCCGCCGCTCCTTAAAGGGATTAGACGGAGAGTTTACGGTATCAAAGGAGTCAGGGCGCATCTATGTGGAGGCTCAGACCGCATTTGACTATGACGAGGTTGTGGAAGCCCTCCAGAGAGTGTTTGGAATCGCAGCCATCTGTCCGATGATGCGGGTGGAGGATCTGGGCTTTGAGGAGCTGAAAAACCAGGTGCTCTCCTATATCAGAGAGGTCTATCCGGAGCAGAACTTTACCTTCAAGGTAAACTGCCGCCGTGCCAACAAGCAGTATCCGGTGCGCTCGGAGGAGATGAACCGGGAGCTTGGAGCCCTGATCCTGGACGCTTTTCCAGAGACAAAGGTAGATGTCCACAATCCCCAGGTACTCTTAAATGTGGAGGTCAGAAGCAAGATAAACCTGTACTCCCTGGTGATTCCGGGCCCTGGCGGTATGCCTGTGGGGACCAACGGAAAGGCTATGCTCCTGCTTTCGGGAGGAATCGACAGCCCGGTGGCAGGCTATATGATAGCCAAGAGGGGCGTGATCATCGAGGCTGTCTACTTCCATGCGCCGCCCTACACCAGCGAGAGAGCAAAGCAGAAGGTCATTGACCTGGCAAAGATCGTGGCCCGATATTCCGGCCCTATTAAGCTCCATGTAGTAAACTTTACGGACATTCAGCTCTACATTTACGACAAGTGTCCTCATGAGGAGCTGACGATTATCATGCGCCGCTATATGATGAAGATCGCCGAGGAGATTGCGAAAAAGGATGAGTGCCTGGGACTGATCACAGGGGAGAGCATCGGTCAGGTGGCCTCCCAGACGGTTCACTCTCTGGCAGTTACAAACGAGGTCTGCACCATCCCTGTATTCCGTCCGGTAATCGGATTTGACAAACAGGATATTGTGGATATTTCCCAGAAAATCGGAACATTTGAGACTTCTATTCAGCCATATGAGGACTGCTGTACCATCTTTGTGGCCAAGCATCCGGTGACAAAGCCGAACCTGGATGTCATCCGCCGCTCCGAGACAAAGCTCTCAGAGGAGATTGACGGGATGGTGAAGAAGGCTGTGGATACCGCGGAAGTAATCTGGTGCTAAAGAGGAGAGATTCGTCTAAAGAAAAGGGAACCGGGATAATTAAGGGGATACTCTGTGATAAAGCGGTTCCCTTCGCACTTTCTCAGTGACAGCGGAACAAAATCAGTAATAATATTCACACAGATAATAGAACCTGAAATGATGGAATGAAATGAAAAAGAACGCTTCCGGACAAAAGGAACGCGTTCTTTTTTGAAAAAATCAGATACAGATAACGATATGGAAATTCCAGAACCTATCGCTTATTCTACAATATAAGGAGCCAGAACGGTGAGGATTTCGTCAACCTGGGACTCAGAGTGGATGTTTAAGTCGATCGGCTTGGAGAGATCCAGACTGAAAATGCCCATGATTGACTTTGCATCAATCACGTATCTTCCGGATACGAGATCAAAATCTACGTCAAATTTTGCTAAATCGTTGACAAAAGATTTAACTTTATCGATAGAATTTAAAGAAATGCGAACTGTTTTCATTGTAAAAACCTCCTCTGGCTCATGTGTGCCGTCTGTTTTATTTTTGGCTTGATAACCCTGTTTCTATACTACAAATATAACCGGGAAAAGTCAAGTGTGAGATTGAGGGAAATGTGTAAAGAAATAAGCAAAACTGTTTAAAGAATATGT
>JAHZAR010000042.1:15411-21127 GCA_019423835.1 Clostridiales bacterium
AAGAAAGGGGGAGCGGCGGCAGATGGAAGAGAGCAGGAAAATAAAAATTGCGCTGGGACAGATGGGGCTTTCAGAGGGAAACAGGGGAGTGTTCAGGCAGGTGACAGAGGAGATGGCAAAAGCGGCGGCCAGGGCGAAAGCGGAGCTTCTCTGCCTGCCGGAGCTGTCCTCCTGCGGATATTTTATCAGACGGGAAGAGCTTTTACAGGCAGCAGTTCCGGCAGAAGCAGAGGCCTTGCGGATCGGAGAGACAGCTGGGAAGTATGGGATCTCCATTATTTCAGGATACCCGGAACGGGATGGGGACAGGATTTACAATTCCTGTGTGGCTGTGAAGAACACCGGGGAGCTGATCGGAAACGTGAGGAAGGTCAATCTGTGGAAGAGCGAAAAAAAACGGTTTTCAGAGGGAAATGATTTCCCGGTACTGGACACCTGTGCCGGAAAGACGGCTGTGATTCTCTGCTACGATCTGGAATTTCCCGAGCCGGCCAGAATTGTTTCCATGAAGGGGGCAGAGCTTTTAATCTGCCCGGCGGCCTGGAGCCGGCCGGCAGAGCAGAGGTGGAAAACGGATCTCTCGGCAGCAGCTCTGTCGAACCTGGTGTTTGCGGCGGGAGCCAATTACTGCGATGAATTCTGCTGCGGAAACGCTTCCCTCTATGGACCAGACGGAAGGCGCCGGGCGCCGGAGCGGGAGATTCTTCTGGATATTCCCGACGCCGGAGAAAACAAGGTGTTCCTATTTGAAATAGACAAGGCGGAAATCCGGCGGGAGAGGGAAAAAATTCCTTATTATGAGGACTGGAAGGGAAAAATGTATGCAGAAATGATGAGAGGAGCCTGGGAAAACAGGCAGAGGCTTGGGGAATCGACGCAGAATGGACGGAGCGTGTTCAGGACGGCAGAAGAATAGAAAAGGGCACAGCTGAGCGGGGATGGCAGAGTCCGGAAGGGAGAGCCATCGATCTTGCCAGGCTGTGTTTTTTTGTACCAATTTTCGTATTTCTATAATACAGCTATGGTACAGACCACGGCTTTCGGCAGTTTTATTTCAAAAGAAAAATAAGAACAAATAGGAGATATAACTAAAAAATTATACCTTATTTCAAATTATCATATAATTTTCCATTCTATTAGGTTAATTGTATAATTAAATCAGACCTCAGGAAAAAAGACGTTTTCAATCTGAGAGGGACAGCGAAAAAAGATGCCAGGCCTGACAAAACAGAACAGTATTCAGAAGAAAAGAAAGGAAAAGGAGAGACAATGGAAGATAACAGAATGATTGAGTGTATAGAAAGGGCACACTATATTTTGTCCAATCTGATGGCTGTAAAACCAGGGGAAGAGGTACTGATTGCCATCGATCCCCAGACCGACATGAGAATGGCAAATGCCATGGCTGCCGCAGCTTTGATGTGCGGAGCTGAATATAATGTCAGTATGATGCCAATACGTGGTAAGGATAAAGCCACAATTTTCCCGAAGACACTGGAAACGGCTATGGATGCCTGCGATGTATTTGTGGGTATGACGACTGCTTCTGGCGCGGCAATTTATAATAACCATCTGAAGGAACTGATTAATCAGAAAAAACTGAGAGAGGTTTCTATCTGTCTGAGAAATATTGACAATTTTACAAGAGGAGGGGCTCTGGCCGACTATGAGAAGGTTTATGCAGACGGTGTAAAGCTGCAGGAAATCTGGCGCGGTAAAAAGACAGCCCATGTTACCACTCCGGCAGGAACCGATCTGTACATGGAAATGAACCAGATGGAACCGATTATTGAGTGCGGAATTGCCAGGAATCCGGGAGATGCCATGGCTTGGTCAGACGGAGAAGTATCTCTTGGGCCGGTGATTGGAACAACTCATGGAAAGCTGGTGGTGGACGGGCCGATTTGCTATTATGGATGCCCTCGTGTACCTGTAGAGCTTAAAATTGAAGGAGGCAGAATTACAGAGGTAGTAGGAGGAGATCCTAAAATCTGTAAAGAGATTCGCAGGCAGATTTCGGAAGTCAAAGACAGCGACAATATTGCAGAGATTGGAATCGGACTGAATCCGGCCTGTATGTTTAACGGAGACTTTGAGGAGGAAAAGAAGGCCAGAGGTACCTGTCATATTGCTATGGGAAATGGATTCTATTACGGACAGCCAGCCCGCTCCACTGTCCATATTGATATGGTGCAGTATAATCCCACTGTGATTTTTGATGAAGGTAAAGAAACAGAAACAGTAATTGTGGAAAATGGAAAAGTAGTGTGTCTGGGGGACAGATAAAAGGCTGCTCATAACGACAGGCAGGCGGCTAGAGGGTGAACGGTATACAGGCAAAACTGCAGCCGCCTGCATTCAGAGGGGGAAATAGAGATAACACGATAAGGAGGAAAAAGATGGGAGAGGGCAGAATTGTAAAAATTGCATTGGGGCAGATGAAGGTTTTTCAGGGGGACACAGAAAAAAACCTTAAAAAAATATTGGATTTAACGGATCAGGCAGCGGCTCAGAATGCAGATATTATATGCTTCCCGGAACTTGCCTACTGCGGATATTTTCTGGAGTCAGAAGAACTCCAAAGGCTTGCACAGCCTCAGGATGGTCCGTTTGTTCAGACACTTCGGAAAAAGGCAAAAAGTGCTGGGATTCATATTATAGCCGGTTATGCGGAAGCGGGGGAAATTCCGGGGAAAATGTATAATTCCTGCATCTTTATTGATGACCAGGGAGAAATTATCGGAAACATGCGGAAAGTAAATGCCTGGGGCCAGGAAAAACTGAAATTCCGTGAGGGGAGAGAATTTCCTGTGATCCAGACAAAATTTGGCAAAGTTGGAATGCTCATCTGCTATGATGTAGAGTTTCCAGAGCCATCCAGGATTGAAGCACTGAAAGGAGCGGAAATTGTATTCTGTTCAGCAGTATGGAGCATTCCTGCAGCCAGGCGGTGGGATGTGGATTTGGCAGGAAATGCACTCTTTAATTTAATGTTTATGGCAGGGGCCAATCCGGTTGAGGATAATTGCTGCGGTTCATCTAAAATTGTTGGGCCAGATGGAGAGGTTATTGCTGAGGCTTCCAAAACAGATGAGGAGCTTTTGATACAGGAAATTGATCTGGAGGATGTGCTGAGAGTGAGAAGCAGAATTCCATATTTTAATGATTTTAAAGAGGACACCTTCTCTATGGAGGCGCTGAAAAATTATTAGGGAAGGGGGCAGCACATATGGAAGAAACAGGAAGAACAAATGGAACAGGGGAAACTGCAAAGTACCAGGAAGGAGCGCTGAAAATATACAGGCTGACGCCTGCAGAGGTGATTTTTTCTGTAGTTGGCTGCGGGATTGGATCCGGGTGCCTTGGAACTGCCTACTCGGCTCGCTTGGCAGGGCTGCCGGTTCTTGTATTCTGGTTTATTGTAACGGGTGTTCTCACTCTTTTTTCAATGATGTATGTGGCTGAGGCCACTTTGAGAACAAGGACGATGGTTCAGCTGCCAGGGCTTGCCGAGAGGTATATGGGGCCTGCCGGTTCTCTGTTGATTTTTATTGCCGTAGTGATCAATTCCCTGAGCTGTATGATTGCTTATTTTTCCGGCAGCGGGGATATCATTAATGAGCTTCTGGGGATACCTAGCTGGGCAGGAACCCTACTCTTCCTGGTTCCGGCTGCCGGAGTGTCATGGTTTGGTCTAAAGGCAATGGGAGTGGGGAATAAGCTGATGAGTGTCGGGATGATTATTATGCTTGTAGTACTCACGATTGCCTCGTTTCTGTCGAAGAACGGGGACTTCAGCCGGGTAGCGGAGAGCAACTGGTCCTATGCGATTCCCATTTTTAATGTAGCCGCATTCAGCTATATTGGGCAGTACCTGGTACCTGATTTGGCCAGAGGCCTGTCCCATGATCCCAAAAAACTGGCTCCTGCTATTTCAATCGGCCAGCTGCTTGTCTGTATTCTGTTGATTATCGTTCCTCTTGGGGTAATGTACCTGACTCCGGCTGATGAGCTGACAGAGGTGGCTACGATTGCCTGGGGACGCTCTCTGGGATTGTGGGCGATGTACACGGCCAACATTTTTGCCCTGGTAGCGATGCTTACCTCCTACTGGGCAATTTCCCAGACACTCCTCTCCAATATTGTAGATAAATTCCGCTTTCACTCAGATGAAGATATAAAAATCAGGCTTCCAATTACTCTTGTAATTGTAGGAATCCCACTGTTTTTAGCTCTCAGCGGATTCGTAGGCTTTGTAGATGCAATCTATTTTTCAGGAACCTTTGCAGGAGCAATTATGGCAATTCTTCCTATCTTTATGCTTCGGGGAGCCCGGAAGAAGGGGGAAATTGAGCCTGACTGGAACTGTGGCTGGATGGCCAATCCGGTAATTCAGGGTATCATTATTATTCTATACAGCGGTACAATTCTCTATGCGATTTGCGGAGCGATGGGTCTCCTTCCAGCTGGATGGTAGACAAGGCAGAAAAGAAAACAGAAGGCAAAATGTGAAGAAGACATTTTGCCTTCTGTTTTTGCTGCTTTCGAGGAAAGCCTTTGCCGTGCGCCAATGTGAGAATAAGACGGCGGTCTGCGACAACTGGAAACAATATCTTTATATTGATAATTATCTATTCACAGTCTATACTATTAATTATTAATTATAGCATGAAAAATGATAAATTTTGTAAAACGGAAATTGAGGGATAGTATGATCAATGAGATGAAATATGTGTACGCCGTTTACGAGGAAAAGAGCTTTTCAAAAGCGGCTCGCAAAATGTTTGTCAGCCAGCCGGCACTGAGCAATATGGTAAAAAAGGCTGAGGCGGAGATAGGAAGGCCGATTTTTGACAGAAGTACCATCCCTTTGACCGTCACAAAGGAGGGGATGTATTATATCCGCTCAATCGAACAGATTTTCCAGATCCAGAGAAATACGGAAAACTACTTTAAAGATTTACAGAATCTGAAAGGGGGAACCCTGTCTATTGGAGGTTCTTCTTTTTTCTGCTCTTTTGTTCTGGCCAGCCTTATCGGAGAATTTAAACGGCTTCATCCTGCGGTTTCTATTGATCTTCTGGAAGGCAATATCCGGGAGCTGAGAAGAGGAATACAGGAGGAAAGTCTGGATTTAATTATAGAAACAGCTCTGAAGACAGGAGAACCGGGAATGGATACATGGCTCTACACAGAGGAGTCTATCATTCTGGCCGTCCCGGCAGAGTTTGAGATAAACAAAAAATTTCAGCCATACCGTCTGACAGGAAACGATCTTCTGGCGGGAAATATTCTGAAAAAGGAGCCGGTACCCCTCAAAAACTTTTGTAATACTCCATTTATTATGATGAAACCAGGAAATGATATGAATGGACGCGGACTTCAAATCTGCCGGAATGCAGGATTCTCACCGAAAGTATCCATGCAGATTGATCAGGTGATGACATCTTTCAATATAGCCGCTCAGGGAATCGGAGCCGTTTTTATTCGTGACAGCATTGTAAAATACATGCCGGAGATGGAACGTCTGGTGTATTACAGAATCGGTGATCCTCTGGCCAGGCGCCAAATCTTTTTTGGAGTCAAGCATGGCAGGTACATGAGTATGGCCGTCCGTGAATTTCTGAGACTTTCCGGAGCCAGAAAATGCGGCTCCGGTGTTGAAAAACAGGAGGTATGAGTCAGCCGTTTCCTCTCGCGGCAGAGCAGAACAGCC
>JAHZAR010000043.1:0-1949 GCA_019423835.1 Clostridiales bacterium
TCTTGGCCCCGTCTGAGATAAAGATCTCCTCTGCCGCCAGCTCCACACCGAACCGCCTGTAATATGCTCGCACAGCCTCCCTCAGAAAGTCGTATCCCTGCTCGGGACCGTAGCCGCGGAAGGTTTCCGCCCTTCCCATCTCATCGGATGCGCTGTGAAGGGCCTTCACAACTGCTTCCGGAAGAGGACGCGTCACATCCCCGATCCCCATCCGGATGAGCTTTGCCTCCGGGTGGCTCTGACTGTAGGCATTCACCCTTTTTGCTATCTCTGCAAACAGGTAGCTCTCCTGTAAGTTTTCATAATTGTGGTTAATATCTGCCGCCATGATATTCTCTCCTTCCTGACTGTACCTGCTCTCCCTGCATCCTCTCCTCCTGCATCCGGTTAATATCCACCAGAACCGTATTGTCCTCATTGTACCGGCTCATCAGACTGTCTGCCAGCGCGCCTGCCGTGTCGATGGAGGTCAGGCACGGAACGCCCAGCAGGCAGGCTCTGCGGCGGATCCTCACGCTGTCTCTGGCCGGAATCCGTCCCTTGGCAGAGGTAGAGATAATATACTGCACTCTCCCTGTTTCCAGGATGGTCATGCTGTTGTACTCGCTGTTCTCATCAATCTTCGGAACCATGTTAACCGCAAATCCGGCCTCCCGGAGCACTCTGGCATTTCCCTCTGTGGCGTAGAGCCTGAAGCCCAGGGAGGCAAACTTCTCTGCCAGCGCAGGAAGCTCTTTCTTATCACTCCTCCTGACAGTAAAGAACACACCTCCCTCATGGAACATCTTGTAGCCGGCTCCCAAAAGCCCCTTGTAGAGTGCCTCCTTCAGATCCCGCCCAATGCCCAGAACCTCACCGGTTGATTTCATCTCCGGCCCCAGCTGTACGTCCACATCAATAAGCTTCTCAAAGGAGAACACCGGTACCTTGACCGCCGTGTACCGTGATTTTTTGTAAAGCCCCGTGCCAAAGCCAAGATCCCTAAGCTTCATTCCAAGGCTTGCCTTTACCGCCAGATCGACCATCGGCACTCCCGTCACCTTTGACAGGTAAGGAACTGTCCTGGATGCCCTCGGGTTTACCTCGATAATATAGATCTCCCCGTCTGCCACAATATACTGGACATTGACAATACCGACGGCGTTGAGACCTTCACAGAGCTTTTTCGTGGTCTCAGCGATTTTCTCCTCTGTCTCCGGCGTCAGGTGCATGGCCGGATAGATGGCGATGCTGTCTCCGGAGTGGATTCCGGAACGCTCCACATGCTCCATAATTCCCGGAAGCAGCACATCCGTTCCGTCATAGATGGCGTCCACCTCTATCTCCGTGCCTTCCAAATACTTGTCGATGAGCACCGGATTTTCAATATTCTGGGCCAGGATAATTTTCATATACTCTCTGATGTCCGCCTCGTCGAAGGCGATAATCATATTCTGACCCCCCAGCACGTAGGACGGGCGCATCAGAACCGGATAGCCCACGCTCTCTGCTGCCCGGATGGCCTCTTCTTCTGTCATGACTGTGTGCCCCTTTGGCTTTGCAATGTGCAGACGGTCTAAGAGCTCATCAAACCGTTCCCTGTCCTCCGCCATATCGATGCTGTCTGCACAGGTTCCGATAATCGGCACCCCGCTCTCTGCCAGATACCTGGTCAGCCGGATTGCAGTCTGGCCGCCGAAGGCAACTACTACTCCGCAGGGCTTCTCCACCTGAAGGATGTTCTTCACATCTTCCACCGTCAGCGGCTCAAAGTAGAGGCGGTCTGCCGTGTCGAAATCTGTGGAAACCGTCTCGGGATTATTGTTGACAATCACTACCTCATAGCCCAGCTCCTTCAGCACCTGGACACAGTGGACGCTGGCATAGTCAAACTCAATTCCCTGCCCGATGCGGATGGGACCGGAGCCGAATACCACGACGGTTTTCCCGGGATTTCTGATAAACGGCAG
>JAHZAR010000043.1:1959-6328 GCA_019423835.1 Clostridiales bacterium
TCCCCTCCTTCCTCCGCGCTGCTGTAAACGCCGTAGAAGTAAGGTGTCTGAGCGGCAAATTCACCGGCGCAGGTGTCAACCATCCTGTACACAGGGGATGACTGTACAGGCACAGGATGGCCGGATATCTTCTCCAGCGCTCTGTCTGTAAAGCCCAGTCTCCTGCCGCGGCAGCACAGCTCCTTTGTCAGCTCTCTCCCCTCAATCTCCTTCTCATAATCGGCAATATTTCTGAGCTTCCAGAGGAACCACTCATCAATCTTTGTAATTCCGTGGATTTCCTCCACTGTGATCCCCCTTCTCAGCGCCTCGTAGACCACAAAAAGACGGCTGTCGTCCTGAACGTGGATGCGGTCTTTCAGCTCCCCGTCCGTCAGGGCACGTGTCCACGCAAGGCCCAGGGTTTCCGTGGAGATCTCTGCCCCTCTCACTGCCTTCATAATGGCTGACTCAAAGCTGTCAGAGATGGACATAACCTCCCCGGTAGCCTTCATCTGAGTTCCCAGTGTCCTCTCTGCATACACGAATTTCTCAAAGGGCCACTTGGGGAATTTTACAGCCACATAGTCCAGAGCCGGCTCAAAGGCGGCGTAAGTATTTCCTGTCACTGCATTTCTGATCTCATCCAGGGTGTAACCCACCGCAATCTTGGTGGCTACCTTGGCGATTGGATAGCCTGTGGCCTTGGATGCCAGGGCCGAGGAGCGGGACACTCTCGGGTTTACCTCGATCACTGCATACTCGAAGGACTCTGGATTCAGGGCAAACTGGCAGTTGCAGCCGCCCTCCACCTGAAGGGTGTCCACAATCTTGAGAGCTGCAGAGCGGAGCATCTGGTACTCCCTGTCCGCCAGCGTCACCGCCGGGGCGATGACAATGCTGTCGCCTGTGTGGATTCCTACCGGATCAAAGTTTTCCATTGAGCAGACGGTGATGCAGTTTCCTGCCCTGTCCCTGATTACCTCAAATTCAATCTCTTTCCAGCCGGAAATCCCCTTCTCCACCAGAATCTGGTGAATCGGCGACAGGGAAAGGCCATTTCTTGCAATCTCCCGAAGTTCCTCCTCACTGTCTGCGATTCCTCCTCCCGTTCCTCCCAGGGTGAAAGCCGGGCGGACAATCACCGGATAGCCGATGGTTTTCGCAAATTCCAGGGCGTCCTCTGTCTCATTGACTACCTTTGACGGGACGCAGGGCTGTCCGATGGACTCCATGGTATCCTTAAAAAGCTGCCTGTCCTCCGCCCGGTCGATGGTTTCCGGCGAGGAGCCTAAAAGCTTTACGCCATGCTCCTCCAGGAATCCGTCATGGGCCAGCTGCATACAGAGTGTAAGCCCCGTCTGACCGCCGAGACCGGAGAGAATACTGTCCGGCTTTTCCTTCTCAATAATCCTCTTCACCGTTTCAAGGGTCAGCGGTTCAATGTATATTCTGTCTGCCATCATGTGATCCGTCATAATGGTAGCCGGATTTGAATTCACCAGCACAATTTCCAGCCCCTCCTCCCTGAGGGCACGGCAGGCCTGTGCTCCCGCATAGTCGAATTCCGCAGCCTGTCCGATGACAATGGGGCCGGAGCCGATCACAAGCACCTTTTTAATTGAATGATTGAAAGGCATTCTGTTTCCTCCTTATCTGTTTTTTTGTACCGCTCCACGGCAAATCTGAACTGCCCGGCGGGGCCTTTACCGTTTCAGCATCCCTAAAAAATCATCAAACAGAAAATCTGTGTCCTTCGGCCCCCCGCACGCCTCCGGGTGAAACTGCACAGAATACACAGGGTAATTTTTATAGCGCAGCCCTTCATTGGTCCCGTCATTGACATTGACAAAGGAGGTTTCTGCTACAGAGGTATCGATGCTGTCCTCCCTCACTGCATAGCCGTGATTCTGGGAGGTAATATAAATCCGTCCTGTCTTTCTGTCTTTTACAGGCTGGTTGGCTCCCCTGTGGCCGTATTTCATCTTCTCCGTCTGAAAACCGTGTGCCAGAGCCAGAAGCTGATGGCCGAGGCAGATTCCCATCATCGGAATGCCGCTTTTCAAAAGCTCTCTCAGATTTTCAATAATCTCCGTGTTCTCTGCCGGATCTCCCGGACCGTTTGTCAGGAAAATTCCGTCCGGCTTGTACTTGAGAACTTCCTTCGGGGAAGTGGAAGCCGGAAGCACCCACACGTCACAGTCTCTCTCCAGAAGGGAGCGGAGGATATTGCCCTTCCTTCCAAAATCCAGCATGACCACCAGCCTGCGGCTGGCCCTGCCGCGAAACAGCGTCGGCTCATGGATTGTCACCTGGGAAACCGGGTTCTCACAGCGAAAGGCCCTGATCTGTTCCAGATCAGCTCTTGACGGGTCATCTGTGATAAACCCGTTCATGGTTCCGTGCTCCCTGAGCATCTTTGTGAGAGCCCTTGTGTCAATACCGCAGATGCCAGGAATCTGATTTTCCTTCAGGTAGCTGCCCAGATCTGTATCGCACCGGAAATTGGAGGGGTGGCTGCACCACTCCCTCACAAGATAGGCACAGGGGCCTGTGGTTCCGCTCTCCTGATCCTCCCTGATAATTCCATAATTTCCAATCAGGGGAAAGGTCTGGACAACCGCCTGTCCTTTATAGCTCTTATCTGTCAGCGTTTCAATATAGCCTGTCATGGCCGTGGTAAACACGATCTCTGCCGTTACCTCTCTGTCAGCTCCGAAAGCCGTACCCTTCAGTACTTTTCCGTTTTCCAGGACAAGGTATCTGTTCATTCGTCTGTTCTCCTTTCCAAAAGTCTTTGTTCAGGCTGAGCCTTACCCCAGCAAGTCGCCTCTCCTTTTCAGCGCACTCTCCACAAGCCCTTTAAACAGGGGATGAGGGCGGTTCGGACGGCTCTTAAACTCAGGATGGAACTGGACGCCTACATAGAAATCATGCCCGGGTATTTCTACTGTCTCCACCAGCTTTCCGTCCGGGGATGTTCCGCTGATCAGGAGGCCATTTGCCTCAAGCCTGTCCCTGTAGCTGTTGTTAAACTCATAGCGGTGGCGGTGGCGCTCATAAATGAGACTGCTGCCGTAGCACTCATCCATTCTGCTGCCCGCCTTTATGCTGCACGGATAGGCTCCCAGTCTGAGTGTTCCCCCTTTGTCCGTAAAATCATCCTGATCCGGAAGAAAATCAATCACCTTATAGGGAGAGTCCTGATCGAATTCTCTGGATGACGCCCCCTTCATGCCGCAGACATTTCTGGCAAACTCAATCACGGCAATCTGCATTCCCAGACAGATTCCCAGGTAGGGGACATTGTGCTCCCTGCAGTATCTGGCAGCCTCCACCATTCCGTCAATTCCTCTTGTCCCGAAGCCTCCCGGCACAATAATCCCGTCACAGGCGCCCAACACCCGGGCAGCATTGTCCTCTGCAACGGTTTCCGAGTCGATCCAGCGGATATCAATTCTGGAGCCGCAGTCATAGCCTGCATGGCGCAGGGCCTCAGCCACGGAAAGATAGGCGTCATGGAGTTTTGTGTATTTGCCCACCAGGCCTATGGTCACTGTCTTTTTCCTTCCCTTGATCCGCTCCACCATGGCCTCCCAGTCGGCAAGATCCGGCTCCCCGGCTCTCAGCTGAAGCTCCCGGCAGACAATCTCTGAAAAGTGTTCCCGTTCCAGCATCAGGGGAGCCTCATAGAGTACAGGGATCGTCAGATTTTCAAAAATACAATCCTCTTTCACATTGCAGAACAGGGCTGTCTTTTTGAAGATCTCCTTCTCCAGAGGCTCGTCGCAGCGAAGTACAAGCAGATCCGGCTTAATTCCCATCCCCTGAAGCTCCCGGACAGAGTGCTGGGTGGGTTTTGACTTATGCTCATCGCTTCCTTTCAGAAACGGAACCAGAGTCACATGAATGTAAAGGCTGTTTTCTCTGCCAACCTCCAGCCCCACCTGGCGGATAGCCTCCAAAAAGGGCTGGCTTTCGATGTCGCCGGTGGTTCCCCCTATTTCAGTGATCACCACATCCGCGTTCGTCTTTTTGCCAACCCTGTAGATAAAATCCTTAATTTCATTGGTTATATGAGGAATCACCTGCACCGTCTCTCCCAGATACTCCCCCCGGCGCTCCTTGCTGAGAACATTCCAGTAAACCTTTCCCGTTGTCAGGTTGGAATACTGGTTCAGATCCTCGTCGATAAATCTCTCATAGTGCCCCAGATCCAAGTCTGTCTCCGCGCCGTCCTCTGTCACGTATACCTCTCCGTGCTGATAAGGGCTCATAGTCCCCGGATCCACGTTGATATAGGGATCCAGCTTCTGTGCGGCAACCTTTAAGCCTCTGGCCTTCAGCAGCCGTCCGAGAGAAGCCGCCGTGATCCCTTTTCCAAGTCCAG
>JAHZAR010000043.1:6338-19221 GCA_019423835.1 Clostridiales bacterium
TCATCCCAGATTTCCTCCTCATATTCTGCCTCCGCAAAAAAGCCCGATTTTTCGGAAAAGGCGCCCGCCAGGGGAACACTTTCCCCTGAAGCGAACGCCTTTGTTCTCTCTTGAAATTGTATTTTCTGCAGTTTGGAATCATTTATACAGGAAAATGTCTCTGCTGTCAAGAGTTTTTTTCCCGCTGTACGGGTTCTTCTGATATTCCGCCGGCTGCCCGGGTCTGATAAATATACTCCATTTTTTTTCAAACAGCAGTTGACAAATCTCTCTTAACGCGCTATAGTATCACCCAAACAAACGGCAAGGGCGCCGGCCAATGGTCAAAGTGCCCTCTGCCGTTTCTTTTTTTGAGAGAAACCGCACGGTTCCTCTCCCAGTTCCCGCCCGGGCAGAGTGTCCGGGCATGACAGCTCATAATCTGAAAAAGAAGGAGGAGACATTATGAAAAAACCTGACGCCATTTTCGGTTCTATGGTATTTGGAGAGAGCGCCATGAGAGAGCGTCTTCCAAAGGACGTATACCGCCAGCTTCTTCGCACTATTCATGACGGGCGAAGCCTTGATCCCCAGATATCGGACGCAGTTGCCAACGCCATGAAGGACTGGGCCCTGGAGCATGGAGCCACTCACTTTACTCACTGGTTTCAGCCCATGACAGGCATCACCGCTGAAAAACACGACAGCTTCATCACTCCCGCCGGCGATGGAAAAATTATCATGGATTTTTCCGGCAAAGAGCTCATAAAGGGCGAGCCGGACGCCTCCTCTTTCCCTAACGGCGGACTGAGAGCTACCTTTGAGGCAAGAGGGTACACGGCCTGGGATCCCACCTCATACGCCTTTATCAAAGACCGGGTGCTGTGCATTCCCACTGCGTTCTGTTCCTACGGCGGTGAGGCCCTGGATAAGAAAACGCCTCTTCTCAGAAGCATGGAAGCTCTGAGCAGGCAGGCTGTCCGCATTCTGCGCCTCTTTGGCAATGACCGCGTATCCTGGGTGCGCCCCACCATCGGGGCAGAGCAGGAATATTTTCTTATCGATGAAGAGGTATTCCTGAAGCGCAGGGATCTGATCCTGACCGGCAGAACCCTGTTCGGCACCATGGCCCCCAAGGGACAGGAGCTGGACGATCACTACTTCGGTGCAGTCAAGCCCAGGGTACAGGCTTTTATGGACGAGCTGAATGAGGAGCTGTGGAAGCTGGGAATTCTGGCAAAGACAGAGCACAATGAGGTGGCCCCTGCACAGCATGAGCTGGCTCCCGTGTTTATCACCGCCAATGTAGCCATGGATCAGAACCAGCTCACCATGGAGATGATGCAGAAGATTGCCAGACGCCACCATATGGTATGCCTGCTCCATGAAAAGCCCTTTGAGGGAATCAATGGAAGCGGCAAACACGATAACTGGTCTCTCTGCGACAGCCTTGGAAATAATCTGCTGGAGCCCGGAAACACGCCTGGCAGCAATCTCCAGTTTCTTCTCTTTCTCTGTGCCGTAATAAAGGCCGTGGACGAGTATCAGGATCTCCTTCGTCTGAGCGTCGCCTCCGCAGGAAATGATCACCGCCTGGGCGCTAACGAAGCCCCTCCTGCCATCGTTTCCATTTTCATCGGCTCCGATCTGGAAAAGGTGCTGGATTCCATTGAGAGGGACTGCCCCTATGACGGATGCGGTGAGAGGGAGTTTATGCGCGGCGCCCATGTGCTCCCCAGATTTCCAAGGGATACCACAGACAGAAACAGGACCTCCCCCTTTGCCTTCACAGGAAATAAGTTTGAATTCCGCATGCCAGGCTCCTCCTCCTCCCTCTCCGGCCCCAATATCATGCTGAACACAGCTGTGGCCGAGGAGCTCAGGCAGTTTGCCGATATTCTGGAACCGGCCGGGGATTTTGAGGCAGCTCTCCACGCCCTGCTGAAACATACCATCTCTGAGCATAAGCGGATTATTTTCAACGGGAACGGCTACGATGAGAGCTGGATCGCAGAGGCCAGGGCGCGCGGACTCCTGAACCTGAAAACTACCCCGGACGCTGTATCACATTTTACAGATGAGAAAAATTTGGCTCTCTTTTCCGCACACAGGGTGTTCAGTGAGGCAGAGGCAAAAGCCCGCTGTGAAATCATGTTTGAGAATTATGTAAAGGTCCTGAATATCGAAGCGCTGACCATGAGCGAGATGGTTCTCCGGGATATTCTCCCGGCTGTATCCCGCTTTTCCGGAGAGCTGGCAGCGGCGGCCAAAAGAAAGGCTCTGCTGCCCTCCCAGGCTCCGTCTGGCTATGAGAGCGCAGTCACAGTGCAGCTGTCCTCTCTCACTGATCAGGCTTTTGAAGAAGTGAACGAGCTGGAAAACCGGCTGAGCGAAGCGAAAGAAAAGACGGAGCTCTGTGAACAGGCCTTTTACTACCGTGACAGAATTGTGCCTGCCATGGAGGCTCTGCGCTCCACGGTAGACCGCATGGAAGGTCTGACCGATTCCAATGCATGGCCTTATCCGTCGTACAGCGATATCATATTCAGTGTGAAATAGGAGGTTTGATATGTGCTCAATTATGTGCTGCTGCAGGGCCGGAGCCGACAGGGAGGAATTTTCCTCCCTCTTTGACCGCTCGGAAGAGAGAGGCCCTGATGATACAAGAATTGTGGATACCGGCTATGGCCTGATAGGCTTTAAACGGCTGGCGATTATGGGGCTCTCCCCCGAAGGTATGCAGCCCTTTTCAGATGAAGGCATCTGTGTCGCCTGCAACGGCGAACTGTATGGTTTCCGCCCTGTCCGGGAAGCCCTGATAAAAGAAGGCTGGGAGTTTAAGAGCAGCAGCGACTGCGAACTTCTTCTGCCGCTGTATAAAAAATACGGAACCGACATGTTCCGGCTCTTAGACGCTGAGTTTGCGCTTGTTCTGTTCGACAAAGCTTCCGGCTCCTTCCTCGCAGCCAGAGATCCCTTCGGCATCCGTCCCCTTTTTTACGGATATGACAGCGAGGGAGCTGTCTGCTTTGCAAGCGAGGCAAGATGCCTCGTAGGCCTGTGCCGCAGAATTCTGCCCTTTCCCCCTGGCTGCTACTACAAGGACGGCGCTTTCGTAAGATACAGGGATGTGTCCGCTCCATCAGCGGACAGCATTTTTTCCCACCGCTTCCCCTCTCCTTTCCACCCGGATGAGGAACATCTGTCCGACCCCTCTGAAGATTTAGATGCCATCTGCCGAAACATCAGGTGCCTTCTCACAGACGGCGTAAAAAAGAGGCTGGATTCAGACGCTCCCATGGGATTTCTGCTGAGCGGAGGGCTGGATTCCTCCCTTGTGTGCGCCATCGCTTCCCGCCTGCTCGGCCATCCCATCCGCACCTTTGCCATCGGAATGGACGGGGATGCCATTGACCTCAAATATGCCCGTGAGGCCGCCGAATACATCGGAAGCGATCACACGGAAATACTCATAAGCCGCGAGGATGTGATCCGTGCGCTGGAACCGGTAATTTCCATACTGGGCACCTATGACATTACCACAATCCGTGCTTCCATCGGAATGTATCTGCTCTGTCGGGAAATTCACAGGACAACGAATATCCGTGTTCTGATGACAGGGGAAATCTCTGATGAACTGTTCGGCTATAAATACACGGATTTTGCCCCTGACGGCGCCGCCTTCCAGGCAGAAAGCCAGAAACGGGTGAGGGAGCTGCATCTGTACGACGTGTTGAGAGCTGACCGGTGTATCAGCGACAATTCCATGGAGGGCCGCGTTCCTTTCGGAGATCTGGCTTTTGCGGAATACGTCATGAGCATTGACCCTGAAAAAAAGAGAAATGTATATGGAAAGGGCAAGTATCTGCTGCGCCGGGCATTTCTGGACTCCGGCCTTCTCCCTGAGGACCTCCTGATGCGCGAAAAGGCCGCATTCTCTGACGCGGTAGGCCATTCCATGGTGGATTATCTGAAGGAGTATGCGGACAGCTGCTATACCGACAGCGAATTTTCATCCAAAGCCGCCTCCTTTGCCTTCTGCCCGCCCTTCACGAAGGAATCTCTCCTATACCGGGAGATCTTTGAGCGTCACTATCCTGGCCAGGCGGAAATGATCCCGGGCTACTGGATGCCGAATCAGAGCTGGGAGGGCTGCCGTGTAAACGACCCCTCCGCCCGGTATCTGTCCAACTACGGCGACAGCGGGAAATAGCGGGAGCAGGAAAGGCTTCTCCGCACATTTCCTACTCCTGTCCTTCCTCTGTCCCAGCGTCCGTCAGCTGTTCCACCAGCGCTTCCATCTCCTCCAAATCGCTGTGCACAAGAGGGATATCACACTTTTTGCAGGTATCAGTCAGAGCCGCAAAGATCCAGGGATTTCTGGCGTAAATGGTGCGCGGCCTTCCATTCTTCATCACATAGGTGAGCAGGAAATGAAGGATTGCGTTTACCTCGCTGTCCCTGGGCTCTAAAACCTGCATATTGGCAATTTTCCTGCTTCGTTTATCCATAACCAGAAAGGCGCGGGGGAAAAAGGGCTTGTCATAGCCCTCCTCCATCACCTCCGCATTCATATAGAACAGATCCATACACAGTTCATAGATGCTCCTGGGTCTGGACTTCACAGCCTCTAACTGATCCTGGCTTCTCAGCCTTGCAAGGGGATACTTTCTGTTTCCGTCAGGTACAGGCGCAGAATAGTTTCTCCACTCTCCTGTCTCACTGTCATAGGAACGCCACAGGTGCTCCCCCCTCTCATATCGGATCTTTACCTTTCCGGACTTCACATCACCTGCCGCCTCGCACAGCTCCCACAGGGCCTGGGCCATAACGGACACCTGCCTTTCGTCAGGAGTCCACGGCGAATAGGCCTTCTCGAAAGCGAGGAAGCAGGGCCATTTGCCTCTGCCGCGGAAGGAAAGATTCAGCTCCTTTATCCTGTCCCGCTGTTCCTTCGGCACATCCTCCCGGTCCACGAAGCTTAAGGAGACACACTGCTGTTCCCTGAGCGCAAAAACACTGAAGGGTCCTTCCTCTCCTCTGGTTCCTTCCAGAAGATCAAAGTCCTCCAGCCCTCTCTCTCCCTCATACATCGTCACTCCGCAGCCGGCAACTCCCCGGCCTGTAATACTCATAAACACCGGTTCTCTTTTATCCTTCAGCTGTATCGCCACCAGATCCGTATCCCAGAAATTCTCCCAGGGAGCAAGTTCCATCAGACGAACGGCAGCTTTATACAGAAATTTCCACAATTCCAGGGAGGCTTCTCTTCTCATTATCTATCCCTCTCTTTTCAGTACTGTCACTTCTATTTACCCCTCTCCATCTGCCTGGCCGCCTGAAAAAACAGGCAGCTCAGAGCTTCCGGCGGGCATGCAGTTCTATTATGGCACAAAATTTGCAGATGGACAAGAAGCAGATGCAGCCAGATCTCTTATTTTCCGGACTGCAGGGAGATGAAGGTTAACAATATTTACAAATTTTCCCACTGTAAGGGCCGAGACCACGGTGCCGAGGCCGACGCCGTTCAGCCTTCCAAAAAACAGGAAGGACAGAGCCGAGGCAATTACAATCAGGCTGACATCAAAATAGACCTTCACAGAGCCAAATTTAAGTCCCGTAGTCTGAGAAATTGCGCGCACTGCCCCTTCTCCGGGAACCATCAGCACGTCAGGGGCTACCTCAATGCTGATTCCGACAGCCAGTATGACGCATCCTGCCAGAAGGCTTACGATTCTGAGCCAGAACGCCTCCGGCTGGAAAAAAGAGAGCAGCGTCATGCTCACATCGATCAGCACACTAAACAGCACATTGACTGCTACCTGGAGAAACTGTACCGGCTGAAAATTCTTTTTCAAAAGCACAGCCTGAATCAGAATAAACAGCAGGTTTACAAGAAAGGTTGTCATGCCAAAGCTGACAGATGGGAACTGGAGGCTTAAGACATAGGGAACGCTGGAAATCTGGGAGGTTCCCAGAGCGCTTTTTGTGATGAAGGCAACACCGAAAGAGTTGATCGCCACTCCGAGTATAAAGTATAAATAACGCATTAGTATCTGTTTCATTCGGTCTCATCCTCCAGGTTTGCTATAATTTTATTCAATGTAGAGAGAAAGTCTGCCCTTTCACTGGCAGAAATTCCCTGAAAGGCCTTCTCGTCCGTTTCAGAAAAAATCCTTTTCACTTCTCTGGCAGCCTGCTCTCCCTTTGGCGTTAAAAAAATATGATATGCCCTTCTGTCAGCCGGGCTTCCGCTTTTCACAAGCAGTCCCTCCCGTTCCATCCGGGCCAGCAGGCTTGTCATCGTCGATTTGTCGAGCACGCAGCCCCGGCATATATCCTTTGCGATGCAGCCGTTGTTTTCTTCTACATATTCCAGAATCTTAGGCTGTCCCGGAAGCAGCGGAAGCCTCGATGTTCTCTGAACAATCCGCTTATTGCAGTGGTGAAAGGCTCTGAGCAGCAGAACATGCAGTTCTTCATTCAGCATTCATTTTCCTCCTTTATATAGTTTGATATCAAACTATATAATAGGACAAAATTCCCCCTTCTGCAAGTACTTTTTGCACAAACAGGTAACGGAGGGCCCAAACATCTGTCCTGCTCTTCCTGTCCCCTTCTCTCTTCGTTCAAAACCGCCCGGAGTCCTTCGTCTCCTGAAAAAAGGCCAGGCAAAGACCTCCCATACAGATACAGGCCGCCGAAACGGCGGCCTGCCAGGGCAATGGGTCCCTATCGTATAAAATTGGTAAATACCTGAGGTTCTCTCTCTGGAAGGCCGAACGTCTCCTTTCCAAGAGCAATGCTCTTCATCAGGAATGTCATGTTGGCCGCCAGAGTGCGCATAGTCTGAAGTCCCTCCTCGTCCTCCAGTGCCTCCCCGGCATTCCTGCCGTGCACGCTGTTCCAATACTGGCTGGATGCCACCGGCATTCCCGTGATAGTAAAATACTTATTCAGCTCATCAAAGGTAGCAGAACAGCCACCGCGCCTTGCCACTGCCACGCTTGCCCCTACCTTCATGGTCTTGTCAAAATGCGTGCTGTAGAACAGCCGGTCCAGACAGGCGATCAGCGTGGCATTTGCAGAAGCATAGTACACAGGGCTGGCAATCACCAGGCCGTCGGCCTCCTCAAACTTCGGAGCCAGCTGGTTTACCTCATCCTCAAACACACATCGCCCCGTCTTGCTGCAGGAACAGCAGGCAATGCAGCCTCTGATGTCCCTGGCTCCAATCTGTACGGTTTCCACCTGAATGCCTTCCTTTAAAAATACGCGCTCCATCTCCTTTAACGCAGCCGATGTATTTCCGTTTTTTCTCGGGCTTCCGTTGATCATCAATACTTTCATCCCTGTACCTCCTGAATTCTGTCAGTTCTCACTCTGTTTCACATCAGGATTCCTGCGGAAGCCTGATGTACTCCTCATCCTCCACAGCCTCCAGCCACTCATTGGAAGCGCCTTCAGCCGGCACCTCCACGGCCAGAGGCTGAAACCAGCTGTCCTTAGCTGCTCCCTTGTCATCTCTTCCAAAGCTTCTTTCATGAGCTGCTTTCCTCCTGCCATGTTTTCTGCTCTTTCCATTTTCATACATGTTCCCCGGAGTTCTCCCGGACTTCCGCTCTCCGCTTTTCTGCCTCTGCATTTTTCCGCATCTGTCTGACCCGGAGCCGCGCAGGGATCTCTTCTCTGCTATTTTCCGAAGTACCCGGCAATCTCTTTCATCCGTTCTGTCTGGCCTACATGGAAGGGACAGCGCCTGTCGCAGTGGCCGCAGCCAATACAGTCAGAGGCTGTCTTTTCCAGATTCTCATAGTGATCCTTCGCAAGGACATCCCCGGCCATTGTCAAATCGTAGTACTTATTGATCAGACCCACGTCAAGCCCTGCCGGACATGGCTGGCAGTGGTTGCAGTAGACACAGATGCCCTCTGCATCCTGGGGCGCAAAGGTCCCGAGAACCGAATAGTCCTTCTCCTCCCTGGGTGCCCTGAAAAATCCCAGAATGCGTTCCAGATCCTTCTTCCCCCGGATGCCGGGAAGCACCGTCACCACTCCCGGCTTGTCGAGAGCATACTGGATACACTGGTATTCTGTCAATGCTTTTTGAAACGGAGAAGTCTTTGCATTTAAAAGCTGTCCGCCTCCAAATGCCTTCATAACCGAAATCCCCACTCCCTCGGCCTCACAGCGGCGGTACAGGGCCATTCTCTCGTCCACGCTTCCGATGGCATAGTCTCCCTGCCTGTAATCATAGGCGGGATTGATGCTGAACATGACCATGTCAATATCTCCCTCATCAAGAAAGCGCTCCACAATCGAAGGCGTGTGGGATGAAAGGCCGATGTGGCGGACTGTTCCCGCTTTTTTCAGTTCTCTGATATACTCCAGCGTTCCGCCGGACAATACCTTCTCCCAGTCTGCCTTCTCGTCAATGCAGTGGATAAAGCCAAAATCGATATAGTCTGTTTTAAGGGCCTGAAGCTGCCAGTCTACTGATTTTTTTATATCCTCCAGCTTAAGCGTCCAGCCATATTTCCCGCTTCTGTAATCCGCTCCGAAATGGATCTGATAAAACACCTGATTTCTGTACCCTGAAACAGCGCTTCCGAAGGCGGAAAACGGCGAGGCGTCTGCCGCCGCCATATCAAAATAGTTGATCCCGTTTTCCAGGGCGAGAGCAATCGTTTCCTCTGCCTCTTTCTGCCCTGCTGCTCCCAGAGAGCTGTTTCCAAGCCCCAGAATGCTGATGTTTTCTCCTCCCCGCTGCAGTCTGCGATATTCCATCCTCTCAGTCTCCTTCTCAAATCAGTTATTCCGCATGGTTTTTTACTGTACTGCCGTACGCTTTCTCCCAGTCCTAGCCCAGTTTCCTGACAAAATCCTTCATGGCCTCAGAAATTTTAATCTGCTGGGGACAGACAGCCTCACAGCTTCTGCAGCCGATACAGGCAGAAGGCCTTTTATCCTCCGGAATCGCCGAAAGCGCCATGGGAGCGATAAAACCGCCCTCTGTAAAGCTGTGCTCATTGTACAAATTCAGCAGTGAAGGAATATCAAGCCCTTTAGGACAGTGGCTGACACAATAGTGGCAGGCCGTACAGGGGAGGGCTGTTTTCTTTACCATCCCGTCTGCAATCTCTGCAAGCACCTTTCTCTCCTTCTCGTCTAAAGGCCTCTCCTCCCTGAAGGTTTCGATATTTGCCTGCATCTGTTCCATATTGGACATACCTGACAGGACGACGGTTACTCCCGGGATTGTCTGAAGGAACCGGAAGGCCCAGGCCGGAATGGTCTCATCCGGGCGCAGCTCTCTCAGCCGCTTTTCACTTTCCTCCGGAAGAGAGGCCAGCCTTCCTCCCCGAAGGGGTTCCATTACCCAGACAGGAATCTTCTTCTCTGCTAACAGTTCCACCTTGGCCCTGGCATCCTGAAAATCCCAGTCTATGTAGTTCAGCTGGATCTGGCAGAATTCCATGGCGTCGCCGTAGGCGTCGAGGAAGCGCTTCATAACATCCAGGCTTCCATGAACGGAAAATCCCAGATGGCGGATTCTGCCCTCTTTCCTCTGTCGTGTCAGGTACTCGTAAATTCCGTATTTCGGATCCAGATATGCGTCAATGTTCATCTCACAGACATTGTGGAACAGATAGAAATCAAAGTATTCTACCTGGCATTTTTCAAGCTGCTTCTCAAAAATCTCCTCCACCTTATCCATATTGGAGAGATCATAGCCCGGAAATTTCGTGGCCAGATAAAAGCTGTCCCTGGGGTATTTTTTGAGAATCCGTCCCATCACAAGCTCAGACTGGCCATTGTGGTATCCCCATGCCGTATCATAGTAGTTTACCCCATGCTCCATGGCATAGGCGGCCATCTTCTCTGCGGCAGCCTCATCGATCCGGGAATCGTCCCCGTCAATCACCGGCAGCCTCATGGCCCCCATCCCGAGGGCTGAAAGATTCAGGTTCTGAAATTTTTTGTAGATCATATCCGCACACTCCTCCTTCTGTCAGTCAAAATCCTGTGCCGGAGTTTCCATCGTTCTCCAGGAGATGTCTCTGTGACCGTTTCTGAATCTTTTGAAGCTATTGTAAAAGCTATTTCTGGATGCACAGAAACATTCCGGCAAAGTTCCGGCTTTAAACTGATTATATGCCCTGGAGTTCACTCTAAGTCAATACCATTTTTTCTCCCGCACTGTATCCTGCCAGAAAGGGCAGCCTCTGTCATATCACAGAAGCTGCCCCTCTTTAACCTAGTTCTAATTGGTATGATTTTTTGCATTCCTGCTGCATCTTAAAATGCTTCCAGATAGGCCAGCACTGCCTTCAGACAGCCATCGATCCCGGCCAGTCCCGTATCAAGGCACAGATGGTAATTCTGGGCTCTGCCCCAGGTATTTCCCGTATAGTACTGGTAATAATCTTTTCTCTTTGCATCTACTTCTCGGATATGGCGTTCGGTCTCCTTCGGATCCGTGCTCGCTTCAATGGCCATCACCCGCATCACCCGCCGCTCCATCCTAGCGTGCAGGAAGAGGTTGACGCTGTCCTCCAATATCATGTCTGCACACCGTCCCACAATCACACACGGGCCGTGGGCAGCCAGGCGTCTGATTACATTGGACTGGGCCACAAACAGCTGATCTGAAATATTTACCCGGTATAAATCTGCCAGAGCCACATATCTCTCATGATTCAGATAATCCGGAATCTCCACCCTCTCGTCATAGCGCCGGAAAGCCTCTTCCGCAATCTCCATATCGTCGGCTGCCATGGAAATCAGCTCCTTATCATAAAAAGGAATCCCCAGAGCTTCTGCGAGCTTCACCCCCAGCTCTCTTCCTCCGCTTCCGAATTCCCGGCTGACTGATATAACCTTGCTCATAGCACGCACCCCTTTCCTTCATCCTGCCTGCGCAGATATCGTGTCTGATATTCCCATTATATCATGCAGTCTGTCGAAAAGGAAGGAAAAACGGCGTTTCAGGTCCGCAGTTTCAATTTCAGTGCCCCTCTCCTATTCTGCAAAAGTACCTGTAAGCGCAAAGCCATGATCCATCGGGCCGCTTCCCGCTCCCAGATTAAGCATCTCAGCGAGAGCGAGGGAGAGATATTCCTTGGAGCGGCGGACGGACTCAGACAGGGAGTAGCCCTTGGCCAGATTGGAGGCAATGGCGCTTGAAAGCGTGCACCCTGTTCCATGGGTATTGGGATTGTCAATCCTCTTTCCACAGAACCATTCTCCCTTCCGGCCGTCAAACAGGAAGTCATCTGCGTCGCTGATGCTGTGCCCTCCTTTGACCAGCACGGCGCAGCCGAATTTCTCCCAGATTTTTACGGCTGCAGCCTCCATCTCACTCTTTTCCCTTATCTTCATGCCGGCCAGAATCTCCGCCTCCGGTATATTCGGGGTGGCCACGAGTGCCAGCGGCATAAGCTCCGTCTCCAGCACAGCGACCGTCTCCGTCTCCATCAGGCGTGAACCGCTGGTAGCCACCATCACCGGATCCAGCACAATGCGCTCTGCTCTGTAAAAGCGGAGCCTGTCTGCTGTCATCTGCGCAAGAGCTTTTGAAGGAACCATCCCTATTTTTACCGCATCCGGCCGGATATCCTCAAAGACTGCGTCGATCTGCTGTCCCAGAAATTCCGGGCTGCTCTCCAGGATCCCCCTCACCCCTGTGGTATTCTGGGCCGTCAGCGCCGTCACAGCGCTCATGCCATAGACGCCGTTCATAATCATGGTCTTTAAGTCTGCCTGGATTCCTGCTCCTCCGCTTGAATCGCTCCCCGCTATTGAAAGTACTGTTTTCACCTTTTTCCTCCCGCTCTCTGCGCTTCTTCTGCTCACCACTGTGCCTGTTTTCGGCCTTCCGGCGCTTCTTTCAGCCTTTTCCCGGCTCCCGGCGCTCCTACTTGTCCCTGTATTTTCCAATCTTCTGATCCATTGTCAGGATCTCCCCATCGGGGCGGTACACAATCTTTACATAGGCTGAAACTTTCGGCGCTCCGGCCCTGACCGCCACATGCTGGCATTCCTTGACAATATCCATCAGTTCATCATAACTCTCCCCCTCGATTGTCGTTTCAAAGGGGCCTACTTCACAGTGAAGTCCCGTGCTTTTTATGTATTCAATTACCTGATCCACAATCCGGCATACCTCCTGATCACTGTCCACCTTGGGCAGAACCTGAATTGCAATACTTGCGCTCATCTTATTCTCTCCTCTCTCTTTCCTTCCTGTTTCTCCCGTCTATCCCAGACAGTCCCTCCAGCTAAGCACCACCTCGTCCGCCATCTGCTTTAACTGGTTAAAATCCTTCGATCCCCTGTCATAGACGCCGACCACGTAGAATCCCGCCTGCTTCGCTGTCCTGGCGGCAAACAGTGCATCCTCGTAGACGGCGATCTCCCCGGGCTGTGCGCCGAACCGGCGGGCGGCCTCCTCATAGACCCTGGGGCTGTCCTTTCCGCGGCCTGCCTCCTCGCAGGAAATGAGGAACTCGAAATACGGCAGAATACCGAGCCGCTTCAGGCAGTCGCTGACAAGGTGTCTGTCTGTCGCCGATGCAACGCACATTCTGACTCCCTGGCTGGAGAGCCATCTGACATATTCACCGGCTCCGTCCTTCAGCGGAATATCCTTCCTGTAATGCTCCTCCATCATGGCATTCATCTCGCCTGCCACCTGCTCCGGCGCATCCTCCAGCCCAAACCTCCTGACAAACAGAGCCGCAGACTCCGTCATTGTCATAGTTTGAATCTCCTCGGCTATGCCCTCTGGGACAGGATGGATCCCCCGTTTTTTCAGAAATTCTCCAGCCAGCCCCGCCCAGCAGATCATGGAATCTGCCAGCGTTCCGTCCAGATCAAACACAGCAAACCGCTTATCCATGTC
>JAHZAR010000043.1:19231-20886 GCA_019423835.1 Clostridiales bacterium
ATCTCCTCTGCCAGCTTTCTCAGATTCTCTGCGGCCTCTCCCGGCTGCTCTGCGGCAAAAATAGCTGACACCACAGCCACTCCGTCCACTCCCGTTCCCGTAAGCTCCATCAGATTGGACGGCTGAATTCCTCCGATTGCCACAATGGGAATAGAAACAGAATTCCGGATTTCCCGGAGTGCGTCCACAGACAGGCTTCTCGCATCCTTCTTTGTGCTGGTTCCAAACACGGCTCCCACGCCTATGTAGTCTGCCCCTGCCTTTTCTGCCGCAGCAGCCTCCTCAGGCGTTCCGGCTGAAATCCCCAGAATCCGGTCAGGGCCTATCATAGCGCGGATATCACGCCCTTTTATATCTGACTGCCCCACATGAACACCGTCTGCCTGAATTTTCAGAGCAATTTCCACGCTGTCGTTCACCACAAACGGAACCCTGAATTCTGCGCAGAGCTCCTTCAGCTCCCTGGCCTCCTCCTCAAAGGAAACCTCCTCCAAGTCTTTCTCCCGGATCTGCAGAAAGGTAGCTCCTCCCTTCAGAACCTCTCTGCATACCCCAGACAGACTCTCCCCTTCTCTCAGCCAGGAGCGATCCGTCACCGCATAGAGCAGCATCGCTCTCCTGATCTCATTCCTGGAAAATTTCATACCGCATCCCTTCCTTTAGCTGTTCTTCTGTCAGATTAAATACTGCATCAATTAAGTCTGTGCGAAACGTGGCATTTCCCGTGCCGTTTCGTTTTCTTTTTTCGTCTGCCAGCTCGCCGCAGACGTTCATGACTGCCGCCCCGGCGCATGCAGCTGCAAAGAAGTCCTCCCTCCCTGCACCGGAAAATGCGCCCAGGAGCGCAGTCTGCATACATCCGCTTCCTGTAATCCTGGCCATCACCGGACATCCGCCCCGGAAAACAGCTGTCTGATTACCGTCAGAGATCAGATCGATTTCTCCGGATACAGCTGCCACGCTCCCGGTTCTTCTCGAGAGCTCCCTGAACTCTTCTGCGGCCCTGAGAAGATTCTCCTCCGTAACTCGATCGGCTCCGCCTGCATCCACCCCGCTTCCCGCAGCCTGCCTGCCGGCCAGATAGCGAAGCTCTGAGGCATTGCCCCGTATAATTGAGAAATGTACTTCCTCAAGCAGCCGCCTGGATTCTCTCCTGCGAAGCTTTGTGCCGCCGGCTGCCACCGGATCGAGAACCACCGGCTTTCCCAGAGCATTGGCCCGCTTCCCTGCCAGAATCATCGCATCAATGTTCTCAATCGCGCCCATATTGCAGACAAGAGCTGCCGCTCCCTCCACCGCCTCTGCCGCTTCCCGTATATCATGGGCCATGGACGGCGAGCCTCCCGCCGCCAGTATCACGTTGGCACAGTCATTGACCGTGACAAAATTCGTGATGCACTGCACCAGCGGTCTCTGCTCCCTTGTCCTGCAAAACACCTCTAAAATTCTCTCTTTTAACTGATCCATTCCCGATCCCTTTCCGACTCCTTTTCTGCCTTTTCGGCTCCGTTCTGACCTGTTTTTGACGTCATTTCTGCTCTGCCCAGCTGCATTCCGACTCAGCTTCTGATTTCAGTACTGCACTTAAACTGACTGTCTATCCGATCGCTTCCATCATCCGCCCGAATACTCCGGCGCGCTTTAAAAGCAGAAGC
>JAHZAR010000044.1 GCA_019423835.1 Clostridiales bacterium
GCAAGGAGGTGACGAACCCGACGAGGATTGTGACCTCCACGGTGATGGTAAAGGGAGGAAATCTCGACATGGTTTCCGTTAAGACAAGGAACGACATTCCCAAGGGGAAAATTTTCGACTGCGTGCGTGCCTTGAAGGGCGTCTGTGTGGAGGCACCGGTCCATATCGGGGATGTGATTCTGAAAGATGTCTGCGGGACAGGGGTAGATGTGATTGCCACAAAGGAGATACAGAAGAAGGGCGCATAGGAGGAATACCGGTCAAGCGGAAGCGATAGGGAGACCGCAGCACAGCAGATGGGGCCCCGCATTTTTGCGTCCGTAAAAAAGACTACAGAAATAGAATAAATTCTGTTATGATAAAGGGCAGAGCACGGAATCAGACGGGCGCTGCTCTTTTTCTGATGCTGGAAATTCCTGTACAGAACAGACAGGGAGATCTGGCTGGCTGTATCTGACAGCCTGTAACAAGGACAAAGCAGGAAAGAAGGATTAAAGACATGCTGACAAAACGTCAAAATCATCTGATTGATATTCTGAATACGGAGATGCAGCCGATGACGGGCCGAGAACTGGGACAGCTTCTGGGGGTGTCAGATCGCACGATCCGCTCCGATGTGGATGCGATCAACCGGGAGTGCGGGGAGCGGCTTATCGGGGCAGATCGAAGACGTGGATATTTTGTGAACCGGGAAATTATGGGAAAGCAGAATCACAGGTCCAGGGAAATGATTCCTCAGACATCTCAGCAAAGATGCAGCTATCTGCTTCGGGAACTGCTGTTCAAAAACAGGGAGATCAACCTTCTGGATCTCCAGGAAAGGGTGTTTGTGAGCGGTTATTCTATCGAAAATGATTTGAGAAGGCTTCGGGAAATCATTAAAAAGTACCCGGGGCTTGGGCTGGTCAGATCTAAAAACCATGTCTGGCTGTCCGGAAGAGAGGGGGATAAAAGAAGGCTTTACAAAGCACTTCTTCTTCAGGAGATGAAGGGAAACATGGTAAACCTGAACGCAGTGGCAGAAATCTGGAAGGATTTTGACCTGCTGAGGCTGGAGGAGGATTTTAATGCCATATGCAGAAAAAATGGCTACAATGTCTCAGAACTGGAGTATCTGCCGATCATGCTGTATGCCGGAATCTCCATTGAGAGGATGCTTCATCACAATTATATGGGACGGGATCGATTAAATGAGGAAAGAGGAAAAAAATGTGCGGGGGAGTGCATTCCCGAGAGGGAATACCGGATTGCCGATGAGCTGTTTGAGCGTATCTCCGACATCTACAGAGTAAAAAGGGACGAGGAGGAGGTCAGGCAGTTTGCGATGCTCCTGGCAGAGCGTGAAAATACGGGAGACGGGCAGGGGGCAGCCAGTACGATGGATCAGATTATGGAGGAGATGATGGATGAGATCTGCCAGATCCTGAGGACAGAATTCGACATTGATCTTTCGGAGGACGAAGAATTTAAGGACGGGATTATTTCCCATTTCCGCCGCATTGACAGGGAACAGGAGGGAAGAGAGACTGCCGAGTGGTATCTGCAGGAGTTAAAGCGCAAATACCCGCTGATTTTTGAGATGGCTGTCCGGGTGGCCGAGGTGATTAACAGCAGGCGAAAAACCAGGCTGGGTGAGAAGGAAATATCTTTTCTGGCCCTTTATATGGGGGCTGCCTGCCAGAGGCTCAATCTGGTGGAACGCTACCGGGCAGTGGCTATTATTCCAAACCGCCATATGATTTCCAAGCCATGCGTGGACAAGCTGATGCTGCGGTTTGGAAACCGCATGGAAATTGTAGGGGTGTACAGTTTCTTTGAAGAAAAGAAGGTGGCTCTGGATTTGCCGGATCTGATCCTGTCTACGGTACCGCTCAAACATCACCTGTCTGTACCCACAGTGCAGATCTCCCTGTTTTTAAACGGGGAGGATGAGAGCCGGGTATTCCAGACACTGAACTTTATGGATAAGAAGAAATATCATAAGGATTTTTCCAACATGATGAGAAAGATTATGAGGAGGGATCTGTTCCATATCTGCCAGTCTGCCCAGAACCGGGAAGAGATTCTGAACTTTCTGTGTGACAGCCTTCATGAGAAGGGATTAAGCGGCGAGGATTTCAAGAAAAATGTGTTCCGCAGAGAAGAACTTTCTTCCACCTCCTTTGTCTACGGATTTGCAGTTCCGCATGCGATAGAGGCATCCTCCAACAGCTCCAGCATTTCCATCATGATTTTGAAGGAGCCGGTAAAATGGGGGGAATTTAATGTAAGCCTCGTGGTGCTTCTGGCGCTTAGAGAATCAGACAACCAGCTGTTGAAGGTATTTTTTGACTGGCTGTGCAATATTGTGACAGATAATAACAAATTTCAGGAACTCATCCATTCCTCTGATTATGAGGAGTTTATGGAACAGGCTCTGTGCTGATGCGGCCGGCCGTATTCTTTCTGCGGGGAGAACACTGGCCAGGAGAAAACAGGACGGGGAAATGCAGAAAAATCGATCAAAAAAACAGGAGGAATTATGAGGAATTTTACAGAAAAAAACAGGAATAAGGGACAGCGGGAAGGAAGGGGAGAGGAGCAGGCAAGACAGGAGATTCAGCCTGCAGGTCTTACAAGACGGTTTATTGCCTATCTGCTGGACTGGTATGTGGGAGGGCTGGCGACGGCGTTTCCTATTTCTGTCATATCCATGAAGCTGTTTGAGACAGTTCAGAATCAGAATATTATGAGCTTCGGAGGATCTTGGGGCATGATTGCCGGGGCCCTTGGCGTGCTGTGCGGCATTCTCTACTATGTGGCTGTTCCGGCCTTTGTGTGGAGGGGGCAGACGCTGGCGAAGCGATGGCTTAAGATAAAGATTGTGAAAAAAGACGGAGGAGAAACGCAGGTAAAAAATATTGTGATGCGGCAGCTTCTCGGCCTGATTGTGGCAGAAGGTTCCCTGGTGACAGTCAGCACCATCTGGCATCAGATGGCGTCTCTCGCTACGGGCATTGACTTCGTAAAAATTCTGATGTATGTGGGAATTGCAGTCAGCTTCCTCTCTGCGCTTACTACGCTTTTCGGAGAACATCGCGCGCTTCATGACAGGATAGGAGGAACCGTGGTGGTTGCAGATAAATTATTTCCTAATGTTTAGGAAATGAGATACAAAATTGCAGAGAAAACATGTGATATAATCATGAATATTGGAAGAAATAAACAAAGCCAAGGGGTAAAGGCTCTGTATCAAAAAAAGGAGGCACAGAATTATGGAAGGATTTGAAATGATTTGCTTCAGCATTATTTCCTCTGTGGGAATGGCAAAATCCAGCTATGTGGAAGCCATGCGGGCCGCGGCCAGGGGCGATTTTGAGCTGAGTGAATCAAAGATGAAAGAGGGAGACGAGTTCTATGCCAAAGGGCATGATGTGCACATGGATCTTCTGTCTAAGGAGGCAGGGGGAGAATCTGTCAATTCAGGTGTGATCATGATGCATGCAGAGGATCAGCTGATGGCTGCTGAGACAGTGCGCCTGATGGCAGAGGAGAATATCAAGCTGGTAAAGCGGATCCAGGAGCTTGAGGCAAGGTAAAGCTGTTCCGGGATGAGCGAGAAGAAAAGCAAATAGGAAGAGTAAAAACAATAAATCCGCAGCCCGGCAGCGGGGCGGAAAAGAAAGGAAGAATAGAAATGAAAAAGATTTATCTGTTTTGCAGCGCAGGAATGTCTACCAGTATGCTGGCCAGCAAGATGCAGTCAGTGGCCGATGCCCACAACTTACCTGTAAAGGTTGCAGCGTTCCCGCATAATAAGATCGGGGATATTATTGAAAGTGACCGCCCGGACTGCATTCTTTTAGGGCCACAGGTGAAGTACATGTATGAGGAGACAGTGGCGCAGTACGGCAAAGAAAATATCCCGATTGCAGTCATTGACGCAGCAGCTTATGGAATGATGGACGGCGAGAAGGTTTTAAAAACAGCCGTTAAGCTGATCAAGGAAAACAAGTAGTCATAAGGGGGAGAGAAGAACATGCTTAGTAAGCTTGAAAAGATACTCATGCCTCTGGCAGAAGCTATCGGCAAAAATAAATATCTGATGTCAGTCAGGGACGGTTTCCTGGTATCCACGCCGCTTCTGATTGCGGGCTCTATTTTCCTGGTAATCGCGAATTTCCCGATTCCGGCGTGGACGAATTGGCTGTCAAGTGTCGTTATCAATCAGAATTCCGGTGCGACGCTGGCCACGCTTCTGGCAAAGCCGTCAGATGCCACCTTTACCATTATGGCTGTGTTCGCAGTTATGGGAATTTCCTACTCTTTTGCGAAACACATGAACACAAACCCTGTGTTTGGCGCAGCGGTCGGGCTTATGTCCTGGTTTCTGCTGATGCCCTACATCGTTGAGGGAAGCGTGACAGTGGGAGATACGGCTCAGGCTGTTTCCCTGTCCGGCTTAAGTCTCGGATGGCTGGGAGCCAAGGGAATCTTCGTGGGTATTATCTGTGCGTTTACCTCTGTCCATATTTATGCGTGGGTTGAGCGCAGGGGATGGGTAATCAAGATGCCGGCCGGAGTGCCGCCGACAGTTGTGGAGTCCTTCTCTGCATTGATTCCGGCTATCATCGTTATGACGGTATTCTTCCTTATCAATATCATCTTCGGAGCGATGGGGACAAACGCGTTCCAGATTATCTTTGAGTTCCTGCAGACTCCGCTTCTGAACCTGGGAGATACTCTGGGAGCCATGGTAATCGCATATATTTTCCTGCATTTCTTCTGGTTCTTCGGCGTAAACGGCGGTTCTGTGGTGGGAGCTGTATTCAATCCTATTTTACAGACACTTTCTCTGGAGAATATGGAGTTCTTCAAGACGGGAATCGGCGAGGGACACATTATCTGCCAGCAGTTCCAGGATCTGTTTGCAACTTTTGGAGGCGCAGGCTCCACCCTGTCCTTAGTTATTGCGATGGTACTTTTCTGTAAGTCAAAGCGTATTTCCCAGCTCGGAAAACTGGCTCTGGTTCCCGGAATCTTCAACATTAACGAGCCGATCATCTTCGGTCTGCCGATCGTGCTTAACCCGACCATGATCATTCCGTTTATGCTGGTTCCGACGGTAAATATTGTAATTTCCTATTTCGCTATGGCGTTGGGCTTTGTTCCGATTTGCTCCGGCGTAAATATTCCGTGGACCTGTCCTCTGGGAATTTCAGGTTTCTTTGCGACAAACTGGGTGGGCGGTGTGCTTCAGATTCTTCTGCTGATTCTGGGAATCTTTATCTACATGCCGTTTATTAAGATTATGGATAAGCAGTATCTGAAGGATGAGGCTGAGGCTGCCAAGAAGGCAGACGAGGAGGATGAAATCTCCCTGGATGATCTCTCCTTTGATGACCTGTAGGCTGCTGCCGGAAAGGAGAAGCAAGCTATGAAGATTATTATGATTTATGATCAGATTCAGTCTGGTGCGGGAATCAAAGATGACCATATGATCCCCCTGGGGGCTACAAAGGATCCGGTGGGTCCGGCTGTCATGATGGAAACATATCTGAAGAAAGTGGACGGAAGGATTATCGCCTGCCTTTACTGCGGGGACGGCTTTTACGAGGCCAATCCAGACGAGGTGAGCCGTAAGCTCTGCGCGATGGTAAACAAGTTAAAGCCAGATGTGGTAATGTGCGGTCCGGCTTTCAACTACTTAGGCTACGGAAAGATGGCTGCCAGAGTAGCTCTGGATATCAATAATACCACAGACGTTCCTGCATTTGCGGCCATGTCCAGGGATAATGAGGATACGATTGCTTCCTACAAGGATAAAATCCATATTGTGGAAACTCCCAAAAAGGGAGGAACAGGGCTTAACGAGGCTCTGGAGGGCATGTGCCTGTTAGCAAAAGCGATGGTAGAGAAAAAAGATGAAGCAGACATTGCGGCCAGATATTGTTTTAAGTAAGAGAGAGGGGGATGTGGCTTCGGCCATATCCCCTTATGTTTACCGCGCAGGAAATGCAGCGGGAGTTCTGTACAGCAGCAAATATAAAATAAAGCGAGGTTTATAATATGTGGGGAATTATTGCTACATGGAGAATGGCATTAGAGGGAATTGAAAAGGCAGAGAAAATTCTGAAGGAGGGAGGCGACGCCGGCGACGCCATTGAAACGGCCGTGAAAGAGGTGGAGGATTTCCCGTTTTACAAGTCTGTAGGCTACGGCGGACTTCCCAATGAGGAGATGGAGGTGGAACTGGACGCTGCCTACATGGACGGGGATACATTGGACATCGGTGCGGTGGCAGCGATTCGGGATTTTGCAAACCCTGTTTCGATTGCAAGGCGTCTGTCCAGGGAACCGGTCAATAATCTGTTAGTGGGAGAAGGCGCCGAGAAGTTTGCCCACAAGGAGGGATTTGAGCGCAAAAATATGCTGACAGACCGGGCCAGGATCCATTACAGAAACAGGAAGAAGGAGATTGCTCAGACAGAGCTTAAGCCTTATTCCGGTCATGACACGGTGGGCATGGTCTGCCTGGACAGTAACGGGAAAATGACCTCCGCCACCTCCACAAGCGGTTTATTTATGAAGAAGAAGGGAAGGGTCGGCGACTCCCCAATTTCCGGTTCCGGCTTTTACGTTGACAGTAAGGTGGGCGGGGCCAGTGCCACAGGTCTTGGAGAGGATGTGATGAAGGGCTGCGTCTCCTATGAGATCGTTCGCCTCATGAAGGAGGGAATCCATCCGCAGGAGGCCTGTGAACGTGCCGTCGAGATGTTCGACAGGGAGCTTAAGGAGAGGAGAGGAAAGGCCGGCGACATGTCTCTGATTGCCATGAACAACAAGGGTGAGTGGGGCGTGGCCACCAACATCGAAGGCTTCTCCTTCGCTGTTGCCACAGAAAATGAGAAGCCAGCTGTCTATCTGACGAAGAATGTGGGCGGAAAGTGTGTGCATGAGCTGGCCAGCGAAGAGTGGATGGAGGATTACATGAGAACGAGAACCGCACCGCTCAAAGAGTTGTAGGCGGAACAGCGGAGGCAGAGGCACGGCAGCCTTCAGGCGGAGAATGCTTTCCGGCAGGAAAAGGCAGAAGGAGATTAAGGCGGTATGGAAGAAAGAATACTGGAAAAGGTAGAGGAGCTCTCTGATGAGATGATAAAAACCATCATTGAAATGGTGAAGATTGACAGCGTGGAGGCTGAGGCAGAGCCGGACGCACCCTTCGGGAGAGGGGTAAAGACAGCCCTGGACGCAGCCCTTTTGCTGGCGGACCGGATGGGATTTCAGACGGTCAATGTGGATAATTACATGGGATATGCCAGCTATGGGGAGGAGGGCGGTGACGGATACATATGTGCCGTGGGACATCTGGATGTGGTTCCCACCGGGACTGGCTGGAAGCAGCCGCCGTTCAGCGGCTATGTGAAGGACGGCACAATCTACAGCCGCGGCATTTTGGACAACAAAGGGCCGATTTTTTCCTGTCTGTATGCCCTTTACGCCATCAAGGAGCTGGGGATTTCCCTGAAGCGCCAGGTGAGGATTCTGTTTGGCTGTGACGAGGAGACGGGCTTTGAGGATCTGAAGTATTATCTCTCAAAGGAAAAGCCGCCTGTGATGGGCTTCACGCCTGACTGCAAATATCCGGTGGTATATGCGGAACGCGGCCGTGCGCTGATTGAGATCCGGCCGGAGAGCCTTTCGGATTTCTGCCGTCTGATGAACGATTATGTTTTAAATGCCAAGAATAATGGGGAGCGTTTCCACATTGATTTCAGGGATGAGGAATTTGGGCAGCTGGAGGTCAGAAATTTTAAAATTCTGCAGGAGGAAATCCCGGCCCTCCAGTTTGCAGTCAGCTACCCGGCGGGCTGTACGGCGGAGCAGATAATCGAAACCATCAAGAGGGAGCTGCCGGATATGAGGGCAGAGCTTGTGAGCAATATGAACCCGGTTCGTTTTGAGAAGGACTGCCGCCTGGTAGACACTCTAAAGTACACGTATGAGAAGGTAACGGGAATGGACGGAACACCGGTCACCACCACAGGAGGAACCTACGCCAAGCTCATGCCCAACATTGTTCCGTTCGGGCCATCCTTCCCGGGACAGAAGGGGATCGGACATCAGCCTGACGAGTGGATGAAGATCGACGACATTATCACAAACGCCAAGATCTATGCCCTGAGCCTGTATCTGTTAGCCAGGGATTAGAAAGAAATCAGGAAATGGGCAGGCCCTCTGTTTAAAGCGCAGAGGCAGAAGAATAAGGAAGCCTGCGCCAGCTGATGAGGAGAGAAGAAAATGATTGAGATTTGCTGTGGAAGTTATGAGGACGCTCTGGCTGCAAGCCGGGGCGGGGCTGAAAGAATTGAGTTGAACTGTGCGCTGGCCCTGGGGGGGCTCACGCCGTCTGTGGGCTGCTTAAGGCTTGTAAAGAAAAATACGGCGCTGAAGGTTATTTCTATGGTAAGGCCCAGGGGAGCCGGCTTCTGCTATACAGAGACAGAGGCAGAGCAGATGTTTGAGGATGCCAGGGCGCTTCTGGAAAACGGAAGCGATGGTCTGGCCTTCGGGTTTCTCACAGAGGACGGGGAGATAGATGCAGAGAGAACGGGGGAGATGATCCGCCTGATCCACAGTTACGACGGAAGGGAGGCTGTGTTCCACCGTGCATTTGACTGTACTTCCAATCCCAGAAAGGCCATGAGGAAACTGATTGAGCTGGGAGCTGACCGCGTTCTCACAAGTGGTCTCAGGGACAAGGCTGAGCAGGGAAAAGAGCTTTTAAGAGAACTCAACGAGGAATTCGGCTCGGAGATTGAGATTCTGGCAGGAAGCGGAGTCAACGGGGACAATGCGAGAAGCCTGATGGAGGAGACGGGGCTTACCCAGGTTCATTCCTCCTGTAAGGACTGGCGCAGGGATGCGACCACCACCGGAGAGCATGTAACCTATCGATTTGCGCCCGAACCTCACGAGAACGATTATGATGTGGTGAGCGAGGCGCTTGTAAGAAAGCTGGTTGAGAATACAAGATGAACAAAAAGAACAGAATAAAACGGTATGCTGCCACCTCTGTAGCGGTGGTGATGTCAGCGATACTGCAGGCGTTTGCCATGCAGACTTTCTTAAATCCAGCGCAGATTCTGTCCAGCGGTTTTACAGGGGTGGCGGTTCTGATTGATAAGATCACCTCCCTCTACGGGGTGCACTTTTCCACTTCTCTGGGAATGATCGCCCTGAATCTTCCGGTGGCCCTGTTCTGTTTTAAGCATATCGGAAAAAAGTTTGTTATTTTTTCCATGCTTCAGGTGTTTTTAGCCAGCTTTTTCCTGCGGTACGCCAGCTTTACGCCTCTGTTTGACGATGAGCTTTTAAATATCTGTTTCGGTGGCTTTGTGTATGGAATGTGTATTGTGGTGGCGCTGAAGGGAAATGCATCCACGGCAGGAACGGACTTTATCGCCCTCTATGTGTCCAACAGGACCGGAAAGGCTATCTGGCAGTATGTATTCGTATTTAATGCCTGTATGCTCTGTATCTTTGGATATATGTTCGGGTGGGAGTACGCCGGCTACTCAATTATGTTCCAGTTTATCTCTACGAAGACAATTGACAGCTTCTATCATCGGTATAAGAGGGTGACTCTTCAGATTACCACCCATGAACCGGAGGCAGTGGTCAACGAGTATATAAAGTACTATCGTCACGGTATATCCGTGATGGAGGGCTATGGAGGATACAGCAAGCAGAAAATGGCTCTGCTTCACACGGTAGTTTCCTCCTATGAGGTGCAGGATATCGTGCACCTGATGAAACATATTGATTCGAAGGTCATTATAAACGTACTTCCCACGGAAACCTTCTTCGGCGGCTTCTATCAGAAGCCGATTGACTAGGATAGATTCCGCCTGAGACAAAAAAGCTATAAACCCTGGTGCAGCAGGGAAGAGAAAGGAGTTAACTATGCACAGATTGGGAATTTCAGTTTACCCGGAGCATTCGACACCTGAGAAGGACAATGCGTATATGGAAATGGCGGCAAAGTATGGATTTACCAGGATTTTCACCTGCTTTCTGTCAGCCAGCAGCGACCCGGAGGTGGTAAAGAAAGAGTTTGGCAGCTTTATCAGAAGAGCCCATGAGCTGGGCTTTGAGGTGGCGGCAGACACGAACCCGCAGGTTTTCAAAAGTCTGGGAGCATCCCCGGAGGATCTGAGTGTATTCCATGAGATCGGGCTTGATATAATCCGGCTGGACGGCCACTTCGACGAACAGAAGGATGTGCTGATCACAAGAAATCCCTATGGGATTAAGATTGAGTTCAACGGAAGCTCTGACGCAGATGTGGAGCGCCTGATCCGCCACGGTGCAGACAGAAGAAACATGATTATCTGCCACAATTTCTATCCGGAGCGTTATTCAGGCTTAAGCCAGAAAACTTTTGACCGGTTCAATGCCAAGTGGGAGAGTCTGGGGCTCACGACAGCGGCCTTTGTTTCCAGCCAGGAGAAGGATACCTTTGGCCCGTGGAAGGTCTACCAGGGACTTCCCACCCTTGAAGCAGACAGGACTCTTCCTATCGATGCCCAGGTACGTCATATGATTGCCTGCGAGGTCATTGACGATATTTTAATCGGAAATGCCTATGCCTCCGAGGAGGAGCTTAAGGCTATGGCCTCCGTTAAGCTGACAAACACAACCATCAGGATGGAGGCAGAAGAGGGACTTGGCGACAATGAAAAGAAGGCAGTCTACTCATACATCCACACGGGAAGAAACGACGCCAGTGAGTATTACATTCGTTCCAGTTTTCCGCGGATGGATTTCAGAAATCAGGAAATCCCCTGCAGGCCATGTGAGAAGAAAAACTTTACAAGAGGCGATGTGCTGGTGGTGAATGATAACCTGGCTCACTACAGGGGCGAGGTGGAGATCGTGCTCACGGAGATCGAGAACGATGGACAGAGAAATTACGCAGGACGGATTGCAGACACGGATATGAGAATTCTGGATGAAATGGAGAAGAGGCCGGATCACGTGTTTGAGATTATCTAGAAATGTAAGGATAGGAGGCAGAAAGGATTTCTGAAGCCGTCATATCCCCTTTATCCTGTCAGGAAGAGGGATGGAGCCTGCTGTTTTGGCAGAGAGGGACAGCGGCCCATAAAATTGCCCCCAGCCGGGTGACACGGCTGGGGGCAAAATTTTTTTCAGAATATCAAAGAGCTGAAATGTGTTCAGAACTAAAACTCAGGCTCAATCAGTCCGTAGGTGTGTCCCTTTCTCTTATATACTACGTTGACTTCCTCTGTCTCTGCGTTTAAGAATACATAGAAGGAATGTCCGAGCAGCTCCATCTGAACGCAGGCTTCCTCCGGATCCATGGGCTTCATGGCAAATTTCTTTACCTTTTCGATCTTGATCTCGTCATCAGGTTCTGATTCTTCCTGTACAAAAAGCTCGCTGAAATCTACAGGGGCCTGTTTCTTATCAATGAGTTTTCTCTTGTATTTCTTGAGCTGGCGCTCGATAATCTCCTCTACCAGATCGATGGATACATACATATCTGTGCTCTGCTCTTCTGCACGGATGATGTGGCCTTTTACCGGGATCGTAACCTCGATTTTCTGACGGTCCTTCGTCACACTCAGGGTAATGATGGCCTCTGTATCCTGGTTAAAATAGCGTTCCAGCTTACCGATTTTCTCAATAACCGCTTCCCTAAGTCCAGGCGTAACATCAATATTTCTTCCAGTAATCGTATAACGCATAAGTCATCGCTCCTTTTTTATTGGGATGTCCCTATTATAGCATGTTTATCAGAAAAATTCAATTAAAAATAAAAAATATTATGAAAATTAATCTTAATTTTCTCTAAAAGGTCTTTATTTGGACAACCGGTCAGAAATGGGGGATGTTTCTAGCCATATGAGGCGAATGCTGTTCAAAAAAGGCAAAAGACAGAATATGTGCGTCATTTTTCTCGCTGGAACCGGGTTGCCGTACGATTGCCGGGGGAGAATATTTGTCAAGGCAGAATCGTGTATTTTTTGTCGAAAAAGGAAAATTTATGAGATGTGTACAAAAAGTGACTTCGCTTTCCTTGTCTGGAGAAAACTGGTGATAAACAGAGAAAAAATGTGGATAATGTGGATAAGTCGGTGTATAACTGCTTTTTCCTGCAAAATGGACCGAAGGCGCTGTGTATAACTTTTGCACATTTTCGGGAAAATGATTGTGGACAGTGTGGATGAGTCGAAAACAGAACATATTTTTTGTGCAACCTGCTGGGTTTACAATAATAAATCGAATTATGTAAATGGATGCGGGCGGTAAGGGAAATAATAAGAGACATAGGATACGGCAGACGGATCTGCGTCCGAATGGGACGGGAAATAAAAGGGAAATGGAAAAATGAACGAAATGCGAGCAAACTGTAAAAAATTTGTGAACGTATTGAAAGATAGGGCAGTTAATGATAAAATGATTAAGATTGTACAGCGGCGGAACATGCTGTTTTGATAAAACCGCCATGGTAAGTGGAGGTTACATCTGACGGTACAGACGGCAGACCGGCGCCCGGGACGGAGAACAGACGGAGGCTTTGCAAACGAGAAGCAGGACAGCCCGGGTGTTCAGGATTCTGAAAGCCGAAATGCCAGATCAGGAGAAATCGAAAGAAGTAGGAGATTAAGGAATGAATCTTATAGAGAAAGTGTTCGGAACTCACAGCGACAGAGAGCTGAAGCTGATCTATCCCATTGTGGATAAAATCGTAGCTCTGAAGCCTGAGATGGAAAAGCTCACGGACGAGGAGCTGAAAGATAATACCAGGAAGTTTAAGGAGCGTCTGGCAAACGGGGAAACCCTTGATGATATTCTTCCTGAGGCATTTGCCACAGTCCGGGAAGCGGCAAGGCGCGTGCTGAAAATGGAGCATTATCCCGTACAGCTCATCGGCGGTATTGTACTTCACCAGGGACGTATTGCGGAGATGAAGACCGGTGAGGGAAAAACGCTGGTGTCCACCTGTCCGGCTTATCTGAATGCGCTGACGGGAAAGGGAGTTTTCATCGTTACGGTCAACGATTACCTGGCAAAGCGTGATGCCGAGTGGATGGGAGAAGTTCACCGTTTCCTGGGACTGAGCGTAGGCGTGGTATTAAATTCCATGACGCCTCCGGAGAGAAAGGCGGCTTACGCCTGCGATATTACCTATGTGACAAACAATGAGCTGGGCTTTGACTATCTGAGGGATAACATGGCCATCTACAAGGAGCAGATGGTTTTAAGAAATCTGGATTACGCCATCATCGACGAGGTGGACTCTGTCTTAATCGATGAGGCCAGAACACCGCTGATTATCTCCGGCCAGAGCGGAAAATCCACAAAGCTCTACGAGGTCTGCGACATTCTCGCAAAGCAGCTGGAACAGGGCGAGGCATCCGCCGAGTTCACAAAGCTGTCCGCCATTATGGGGGAGGAGATCGAGGAGACAGGAGATTTTGTTGTCAATGAGAAGGATAAGGTTGTAAACCTGACTCTGGAAGGTGTCAAGAAGGTTGAGAAATACTTTAATATTGAAAACCTGGCAGATCCGGAGAACCTGGAGATCCAGCACAATATGATCATGGCGCTGAGAGCCAACTATCTGATGTTCCGCGACAAGGATTACGTGGTAAAGGACAATGAGGTTCTGATTGTAGATGAGTTTACAGGACGTATTATGCCGGGCCGCCGCTACTCCGACGGACTCCACCAGGCGATTGAGGCCAAGGAGCATGTGGAGGTCAAGAGGGAGAGCCGGACTCTGGCAACGATCACCTTCCAGAACTTCTTCAACAAGTTTAAGAAGAAGGCAGGTATGACCGGTACGGCCCAGACCGAGGAGAAGGAGTTCCGAAACATTTATCAGATGGATGTTATCGTGATTCCGACGAACCGTCCGGTAATCCGTATTGACAAGAACGACGCAGTTTACAAGACAAAGAAAGAGAAATTCCATGCAGTTGTGGAGGAAGTCTGTGCAGCCCATGAGAAGGGGCAGCCGGTCCTGGTGGGTACGATTACCATTGAAACCTCTGAGCTTCTGAGCAAGATGCTGAAAAAGCGAGGGGTTCCCCACAAGGTATTAAATGCCAAGTTCCATGAGCTGGAGGCTGAGATTGTGGCAGATGCCGGAATCCACGGCGCAGTGACCATTGCCACCAACATGGCCGGACGCGGTACGGATATTAAGCTGGACGACGTGTCCAAGGAGTTAGGCGGACTCAAGATTATCGGTACGGAGCGCCATGAGTCAAGGCGTATCGACAACCAGCTGAGAGGCCGTGCCGGACGTCAGGGAGATCCGGGAGAGTCCCGCTTCTACATTTCCCTGGAGGACGATCTGATGCGTCTGTTCGGCTCCGAGAAGCTGATGAGCATGTTTAACGCTCTGGGAGTGCCGGAAAATGAGCAGATCGAGCACAAAATGCTTTCCAATGCCATTGAGAAGGCGCAGATGAAGATCGAGACAAACAACTACGGAATCCGCGAAAACCTCTTAAAGTACGACGAGGTGATGAATGAACAGCGGGAGGTCATCTACGAGGAGCGCCGCCGTGTGCTGGACGGCGAGAATATGAGAAATGTGATCATGAAAATGATCACGGACATTGTGGAGAATGCAGTGGATCTGTCCATCTCCGATGACCAGAGCCCGGAGGAGTGGAACCTGGCAGAGCTCAATTCCCTCCTGCTCTCCATTATCCCGCTTCCTCCGATCGTCCTGAAGGATGATCAGAAGAAGATGAAGAAGAACGAGTTAAAACACATGCTCAAAGAGGCGGCTACCAAGCTCTATGAGGCCAAGGAGGCTGAATTCCAGCAGGCAGAGCAGATCCGCGAGCTGGAGCGGGTGGTTCTTCTGAAGGTAATCGACAATAAGTGGATGGCTCACATTGACGATATGGATCAGCTCCGTGAGGGAATCGGCCTGCAGGCTTACGGCCAGAAGGATCCGCTGGTTGAGTACAAGATGAGCGGCTACGAGATGTTCGACGCCATGACAGCGGCAATCCGTGAGGATACGGTGAGAATCCTCTATCACATCCGTGTGGAGCAGAAGGTGGAGAGAGAGCCGGCTGCCAGGGTGACGGGAACCAATAAGGATGCCGGTCCTCAGGCTCCCCAGAAGAGAGAAACAAAGAAGATTTATCCGAACGATCCGTGCCCCTGCGGCTCCGGCAAAAAGTTTAAGCAGTGCCATGGACGGGAGATGCTTGCAAACCTGCAGGCCCGCCAGGAGAGCGAGAAGGAAAAGAAGGCCCGCCGCGACGAGCGCCGCAGGGAGCATCAGGCGGAGAAAGAGGCCCAGAGGGCTGAGAGGCAGGCCAGAAAAGCCGAGCGGATGGCCCAGAAGGAGGCTGCAGGAGAAACGGCAGACAGCGGCAGCGAGAAGACTGACGAGTAAGAGATACAGGTGGGAAAAGGAGAAGATTTACTGTTCCAGAGAAGTCACAGTAAATCTTCTCCTTTTCCTGGTTAGGGGGGAGCATGCAAAGCTGAAGCAGAGAGAGAAAGAGAGGGAGCTGACAGTGACTTTGCGGGAACTGTCAGCTCCCTCTCTTTCCCCGCCGTCTCTTCTCCTGCTCCCTGCCCTTGCTAAAATCCCTTCTATCATGTAGAATAGGAAACTGTAAGGCGCAAGCCGGAATAAATAAGAAAGTGGGTGAAGCTATGGTTGAGTTAGATCAGTTTAAGTACATGCTGTCAACGTACGACGATACCCTGGTGGAAGTGAGGGATTCACTTTGACCTGGACGGCAAGGTGAAACGGATTGACGAGCTGGATAAATCAATGGAGGAGCCCGGCTTCTGGGATGATCCGGAGACGTCCACGAAGCTGATGCGCGAGGCCAAGAATCTGAAGGACACGGTGGAAAACTACCGGAAGCTGGAACAGGAGTATGAGGACATTCAGGTGATGCTGGAAATGGGATATGAGGAGAATGATCCTTCGCTGATTCCCGAAATCCAGGGGATGATGGATGACTTTGTGGCAAAGCTGGAAGCCATCCGAATCCAGACGCTTCTGTCCGGTGAGTATGACAATAACAATGCAATATTGAAGCTGAATGCAGGTGCAGGCGGAACAGAGGCCTGTGACTGGTGCAGCATGCTGTACCGGATGTATCAGCGATGGGCCGATAAAAAGGGCTTTACCACGTCTGTCATCGACTATCTGGACGGCGAGGAGGCGGGGATCAAGTCCATTACCCTCCAGATCAACGGGGAAAACGCCTATGGCTTTCTCAAGTCTGAGAGAGGCGTCCACAGGCTGGTGCGTATCTCCCCCTTTAATTCTGCCGGAAAAAGGCAGACCTCCTTTGTCTCCTGCGATGTAATGCCGGACATCAAGGAGGATCTGGATGTGGAGATCAACCCTGATGAGCTGAGGATCGATACCTACCGCTCCAGCGGCGCCGGCGGACAGCACATCAATAAGACCTCCTCCGCCATCCGTATTACCCATCTTCCGACGGGAATTGTGGTGCAGTGTCAGAATGAGAGATCCCAGTTCCAGAACAAGGAAGTGGCCATGCAGATGCTGAAGACGAAGCTCTACATGATGAAGCAGGAGGAGCATGCGGAAAAACTTTCAGACATCCGCGGAGATGTGAAGGACATCAATTTTGGAAACCAGATCCGCTCCTACGTGATGCAGCCGTACACGCTGGTCAAGGATCACAGGACAGGAGCGGAGAGCGGCAATGTGAACGCGGTGCTGGACGGAGACATTGACCTGTTTATCAGCGCATATTTAAAGTGGGTAAACCTGGACAGCAAAAAAAGTGATTGATTGTGTCTGATAAATGTGATAATATCTTCCCTATGAACACAAATGTTTTTCTGACGCAAACATTCTGAGGCAGTTGATACAAAGGCGTCAGGGCGTCACCGCTCTGGCGCTGCTTCAGCTGCCCGGAGGCTTTGGGCCGGAAGGAGACAGAAGACACGAGGGGAGAGGAATGGAAGAACAGACAAAGTATTTTGTGTTAAAGCAGAAGGCTGTGCCGGAGGTGCTTTTAAAAGTGGTTCAGGCAAAACGGCTCATAGAATCTGAGAGGGCTATGACGGTTCAGGAGGCGACAGAGCGGGTCGGGATCAGCAGAAGCTCCTTCTACAAATATAAGGATGATATTTTTCCATTTTACGACAATGCAAAGGGCAGGACGATCACCCTGGTGCTCCAGATGGATGACGAGCGGGGGCTGCTTTCCGATATTCTGCATATTGTGGCAGTCTACAAGGCCAATATCCTGACGATCCACCAGAGTATTCCGGTCAACAATGTGGCGTCGCTGACGCTGAGCGTGGAGGTGCGGCCGGATACCGGGAATATTTCCCGCATGGTGGAAGAGATGGAGGAACAGAAGGGGATTCATCATGTAAAAATTATTGCCAGGGAGTGACAAATATGATATATGCAGCAGTAATGGGTTATGGAACCATTGGTTCAGGAGTTGTTGAGGTTCTTGACAGGAACAGAGACGTGATCTCGGCCAGGACAGGGGAGGAGATACGGGTCAAATATATTCTGGATCTCAGGGAATTTCCGGGAGATCCCAATGAGGATAAGCTGATACACGATTTTTCCGTGATTGAGAAGGATGAGGAGATAGGAATTGTGGTAGAGGCTATGGGCGGCGTGCGTCCTGCCTATGATTTTGCGAAGGCCTGTCTCCTTGCGGGAAAGCACGTGGTGACCTCCAATAAGGCTCTGGTGGCAGCCCACGGAACAGAGCTCCTCTCCATTGCCAGGGAGAAGAATCTGAACTTTCTGTTTGAGGCCAGTGCAGGCGGAGGCATTCCGATTATCCGTCCGCTGACAGAGGCTCTTGCGGGAGAGAGAATCCTGGAGATCAGCGGTATTTTAAACGGAACAACCAATTATATTCTCACGAAAATGGACAGAGAGGGTCAGACCTTTGAGGAGGCCCTGAGAAAGGCTCAGGAGCTGGGATACGCGGAGAGAAATCCGGAGGCCGATGTGGAAGGGTTTGACACCTGCCGCAAGATTGCCATTCTGACTGCCCTGGCTACGGGAAAGGAAATCCACTATGAAGATGTGTACACTGAGGGAATTACAGCAGTTACAGACACAGACTTTCAGTATGCATCAAAATTTCAGGCCTCGATCAAGCTGTTCGGAAGCAGCCGTATGGAAAACGGAAGGGTGACAGTCTTCGTTTGTCCCATGATGATTCCCCAGGAGAATCCCCTCTACTGTGTGAACGATGTGTACAACGCCGTGATGGTGAAGGGAAATATGGTGGGAACGCTTATGTTCTATGGAAGCGGCGCCGGAAAACTGCCCACAGCCAGCGCAGTGGTGGCGGATATGATGGAGATCGCAGGCAATATGAACCGGAACATTCCCATGGGCTGGAGCGATGAGAGGCAGGAGCTTTCACCGGTTACAGAGGCCAGGTTCTCCTACTTCCTGAGAGTGGAGGGAAGGCTGGAGGAAAAGAGGGCTGAGATTGAGGCAGCCTTTGGCCCGTCCAGGTTTGCAGAGCTTCCGGGAATGGATGAGTTTGCAGTCCTCACAGGAGAAATGACGGAAGAACATTACAGAAAGGTATCAGCAGCCTTCGGGGATATCCGCCAGAGGATCCGGGCCCAGATATAGAAGGCGCAGGGAGAAGAAGGACTGTGAGAAGTTCGGATGGAACCGGTCGCTGTTTCGCGATACCAGGAAGGAAGAGGCATGTTAGTCGTAAAGAAGTTCGGCGGCAGTTCAGTTGCTGACAGAGAGAGAATTTTGAATGTGGCCAGGCGCTGCATTGAGGATTATAATAAGGGAAATGACGTGGTAGTAGTTCTCTCCGCTATGGGAAAGACCACGGACGGGCTGATTGCAAAGGCTCATGAGATTACGGAGAGCCCGTCCAGGCGGGAGCTGGATATGCTGCTTGCAACGGGAGAACAGGTTTCCGTGGCCCTCATGGCTATGGCCATCCAGTCTCTGGGCGTTCAGGCCATTTCCCTGAACGCGGCGCAGGTCCCCATGAAAACGACCTCCGCCTACGGGCAGGCGAAGCTGAAGAGAATTGACACGGAGCGAATTCAAAATGAGCTGGATGCCAGAAAGATTGTAATTATCACGGGATTTCAGGGAGTTAACAAGTTCGATGATCTGACGACTCTGGGAAGGGGAGGCTCAGACACGACGGCTGTGGCTCTGGCGGCAGCCCTCCACGCAGATGCCTGCGAGATCTACACAGATGTGGACGGAGTTTACACGGCAGATCCGAGGATTGTGCCGAATGCGAGAAAGCTCCCCGAGGTTTCCTACGATGAGATGCTGGAGTTTGCATCCCTGGGAGCCAAGGTTCTGCACAACCGTTCTGTGGAGATGGCAAAACGGTATAATGTGCAGTTAGTTGTCCTCTCAAGCCTCACAAGGGCAGAGGGAACAGTTGTGAAGGAGAGTGCGAAGATGGAGAAAATGTTAGTCAGCGGCGTGGCAGCCGATAAGAACACGGCCAGAATTTCCGTGATAGGAGTGGCAGACGAGCCGGGAATCGCCTTCAAGGTGTTTAACCTTCTGGCCAGACATCACATCAATGTGGATATTATCATCCAGTCCATTGGCCGTGACGGAAGGAAGGACATCTCCTTTACCGTGGCGAGAACCGATCTCCAGGAGGCAATGACCATATTAAATGACAACAGGGAGTCCTTAACGGCCCAGTCCGTAGAGTGCGCCACAGGCGTTGCCAAGATCTCTATTATCGGAGCCGGCATGACCAGCAATCCCGGTGTGGCAGCCAGAATGTTCGAGGCCCTCTACAGTGCAAATATCAATATCCGTATGATTGCCACCTCTGAGATCCGGATTACGGTTCTCATCAACGAGGAGGATGCCAACCGGGCCATGAGAGTCGTTCACGATGCGTTCTCTCTGGCAGACTAGAGGAGAAGTTTCATGAATTTAGCGGCAGAGCTGCTGGTGAAGCTGGGGCAGGGAGAGATTCCCTGCCTGTTTCATATGATCACGGGGCTGTACTGCCCCGGATGCGGGGGGACCAGGGCAGCTCTCTCCCTCCTCCATGGTCAGCTGGTAAAAAGTCTTCTCTACAACCCGATTCCGGCCTATCTTCTGATTGGCGGCCTGTGGTGCATGGCGTCAGTATTGTTAAAGGCCTCCGGAAAGACTGCAGAAAAAGACAGGGCACAACCCTCAGGAGAAAGTGCCCTTCCGCGCCCGGTTCTCTGCTTCCTGTGGGGCCTACTGGCAGTGACTGTTGCCGGTTTTCTGATTAAAAACCTGCTTCTCGTCAGGGGACTTGACCTCCACTCGATCGCCGCAGGCTGGACAGGGAGCGCCCGGTAAAACTGTGTCTCTTTTATTCCGCTTATGCAGCTGCTTATCTGGAAACACGGCGGGGGAGGGAGGAAATTTTCTGTTCCAGCGAAGTCACAGAAGATTTCCTCCCTCCCCCTTTGGCCACACATCTCTTCCTTAATCGCTCAGAGGATACTGTTCCACTATCTCCTCTAATATCCCTG
>JAHZAR010000045.1:0-1260 GCA_019423835.1 Clostridiales bacterium
GCACACGGAGTGTGCGAAGCTATTCGCTGCTCAAACGGAGCGAAGAGGAGTTTGAGAGACCCGAGAGGGCACACGGAGTGTGCGAAGTACAGTGGAGGGTCAGAACAGACATCTGCCCAAAAGAGGTGAGGAGTATGTACACGTTTGAGAGCAGAGTCCGCTACAGTGAAACAGATGAAACGGGAAGGCTGTCAGTTACCGGGATCATGAATTATTTTCAGGACTGTTCCACCTTTCAGTCAGAGGATCTCCATATGGGCCTTTCCCATCTGGAACAGGTGAAGAGGGCCTGGTGGCTGAATTCATGGCAGATTGTGGTGAGCAGGTATCCGGCTCTGGGAGAGAGGATCCGCATATCCACCTATCCCTATGGATTTCGGGGGATTTACGGATACCGCAATTTTCTGCTGCAGGATGAAGCCGGAGCGTGCATGGTCAGGGCTGATTCCAGATGGGTGTTCTATGACTTGGAGCATGAATGTCCAGCCAGGGTGACAGAGAAGGAGCTCAGAGGCTATGGGGATCTTGGCAGTCCCCTTTCTATGCCGGAAACACAGGGAAGGCTCCGCCTGCCTGAAAACTGCGAGGAAAAAGAGCCGGTGACAGTTTCCAGGCACCATCTGGACACCAATTTTCATGTAAATAATGCCCGGTATGTGGAGATTGCAAGAGAGTTTCTGCCCGAGAGATTTGAAATAGAGGAACTTCAGGCAGAATACAAAAAGGCAGCAGTTCTGGGAGATGTGATGATCCCGAGAATCTGCAGAACAGAGGACGGATATATGGTTTCGCTGGCAGAACAGAGCGGCCGCCCATTTGTCAATATGAAGCTCAGGGGAAAGCTGAAATGAGGCTTCCAGGGGTGAAAAATGAAAATACCAGTGACAGAATACAGTCTGCAAAAAGGACAGGCCTGAAAGGGCCGTTCAGATCATACGAAAAGAGAGGACGAAGCACATGATTGAATTAGGAAAAAGACAGGAGCTGGAGGTACTCAGAGAAAAGGAATTTGGCGTATATCTGGGGGAAAGAGAGCACCCGGAGGCATCGGTGCTGCTCCCCAGAAAGCAGGTTCCGGAGGGAACCAACATCGGCGACAGGCTTACGGTATTTATCTATAAGGATTCAGAGGATCGCCTGATAGCCACAACGGCGGTGCCAAAGCTGGAGGCGGGAGAGGTAGCGCTTCTGAAAGTAAAGGAGATTACAAAAATCGGTGCTTTCCTGGATATGGGACTTGAGAAAGATCTGCTTTTGCCC
>JAHZAR010000045.1:1270-7677 GCA_019423835.1 Clostridiales bacterium
TAAGGAGCAGACCGCAAAGCTGAGGGAAGGGGAAGAATGTCTGGCAGCTCTCTATATTGACAAGAGCAGCCGTCTGGCAGCTACCATGAAGGTGTATCCCTATCTCAAGACGGCAGACGGGTATAAAAAAGAAGACAAGGTAAAAGGCCATGTCTATGAAAATAATGAGAGATTCGGTGTTTTTGTGGCTGTGGACGATCAGTATTACGGAATGATTCCAGCACGGGAGGTATTCAGAAACTTCCATATCGGTGAGCTGGTGGAAGCCCGTGTCACCAAGGTTCGGCCTGACGGAAAGCTGGATCTGAGCTGCCGTGAGAAGGCATATCTGCAGATGGATGAGGATGCAGCCATGATCTTAAAGGCGCTGGATGAGTTTGACGGTGTACTTCCGTTTAATGATAAGGCTTCACCGGAGGTGATAAAACGGGAGTTCAATCTGAGCAAAAATGCGTTTAAAAGAGCTGTGGGCCATCTGCTGAAAGAGGGGAAGATTGAGATTACAGAAACCTCTATTATCAGGAAGTAAGAACCAAGATAAAAAATCTGTATAAAACAGAGAACCTGTCAGATACAGATAATCAAAAAATTCATATACTCAAATTAAAAGGAGGAACCTGAACATGAAACAAGTAATAAGCACATCCAATGCACCGGCGGCTATCGGCCCGTATTCACAGGCCATTGAGGTAAACGGAATGGTCTACACTTCCGGCCAGATCCCGGTAAATCCTGCCACCGGCGAGATTGCAGACAGCATTGAGGGACAGGCAAGACAGGTTATGGAGAATGTGAAAAACCTTCTGGAGGCTGCGGGAACCAATATGGGAAATGTGGTAAAAACCACAGTTTTCATCAAGGATATGAATGATTTTGGAAAAATCAACGAGATTTATGCCGAATATTTCGAGGGAGCCTGCCCGGCCAGATCCTGTGTGGAGGTGGCCAGACTTCCGAAGGATGTTCTGATGGAGATGGAGGCTGTAGCTGTAAAATAGGAGCTCAGATGACTTCAGGGCAGAAAGGGATATAATACAGGGAAAGGTGCGGAATTCAGGTTCTGCACCTTTTTTTGCGGGGAAATGGTGCGAAGTTAAAAAATCAAATACCCATAGGCTTAAAGGGCGCTGATACACAAAATATCAGCGCCCTTTTGCAGTCTGCCGTTCCTTTTATCAGACTGCCCGGGTTACGGTGAAGCAAAATTGGTGAATGCTTCCATGACCAGTTTTACAAAAGCTTTTCGCTGCGGGTGGCCAGTTAAGGTCTTGTAATATACTCCATAGGATATAGGGTCAATATCGACGATGGGCAGGTAAGTAAGCGTCTGGTTATGGCTATGAAAGAAATCTGGCAGTATGGCAAGACCATATCCGGCTGTGGCTAAAGTCACCGCACCTTCAACAGAGTCGCAGAAATAAATGTTAGGTATGGAATGTTCCTCCGTGATAAGGTTTAAGAATTTTCTGTATTCATCAGGGCATTTCTGAGGATCCAACACAATAACTGGTTCCTGCTTCAAGTCCCAGAGGTGCAGTTCTCCCCTCTGGGATAAAGAATGACTATTTCCCATAATACCTACCACACGGACTTTTATCAATTCCTGGTAATGGATTGCCTTTTTTAATCCATGCCCCCGGAAAGCAAGGATCACATCCATCGTTTCTTCTGACAAATGCTGATATAAATGCTGAAAGGGCACAATCCGAAAAATCGGGTAAAAATTTGGAAACTGGCTTTTCATATACTGCAATGTCTGCGCTAAACGAGGAATGTCATTGTCGGCATGGCAGCCGATTATAAAAGACTCTCTGGTATCCGCTATGGCGTACTCAGCTCGTTTTTTTGCCCGATCAGAAATTTCAAGTATTGCTTTTGCATCCCCAAGGAATAAGATGCCTTCCTGGGTAAGTTCTACGGTTCTGGTAGTTCTCCGAAAAAGCCGGACTTTCAACTCTGCTTCCAGAGAGTGGATCTGCTGTGTAACTGCGGGCTGGGTCACATGAAGCTGCTCGGCAGCCCGGGCGAAATTCAGTGTCTGCGCTACAGCCAGGAAGCAGTCAAGCTGCATCGTATTCATTATGTCTTTCTCCTGATGATTAATAAGAAATTGTTATTTATAATAACATAGTCTAAATTCACATTCAAGAGAAAATCCCTATAATACTTTTGTGTAGGATCAAATCATTTTCTATTGAATATTTATTTCCAGGAAGGAGGGAAAATCAAATGTCGCAAGATTCTGTTCTCCTACTTTTGTGCCAGATCAATAGCTCGCTACCGGCAGATAACAGGATGCTGATTCTGGCATTGGCCTGCCTGATTGCCGGTACCATTGAAGGCTGTACATCCACGAAAAGGGCCGCAGGGTTTTTGTCATCGCCTATCGGCCTTCCGCCGTCCGCAATGCCAGAGCCACCATGGTGCCGGGGCGTGGACGAATTATCGAGCGCGGCAGCCATGAGCAGCTGATTGCAGAAAGAGGCCGGTAATATCAGCTCTATACCGGAGCATTCAAGCTGGAATAATTGTAAGAGCACGGAAAGGAATCACATATTATGAAAGAGAAAGGTTTAAATTTAGAACAGGCGCTTGCCAGCGGACCAGTCAGTAAAACGATTTTATTTTATGCCGTCCCATCTGTAGTCTCACTTGTTGTGAACGGTTTATATAATATCGTTGATCAGATTTTTATCGGATGGGGTGTTGGATATATTGGAAACAGTGCTACAAATGTTATTTTCCCCTTAACAGTATTCGCCGCGGCCCTTGGCGTCTTATTTGGAGATGGAGCCGCAACCTATCTAAGCCTTAAACTGGGCAGAAACGAAAAAGAAGATGCGAAAAAGGGAGTAACGAACGGAATTTTGCTGTCCGTCATATGTGGAATTCTCCTGCTGATTATATCAGCAGTATTTCTGGAGCCAATAGAAATTCTGTTCGGTGCTACAGAGACTGTACTGCCTTACGGAATGAACTATGGAAGAATTATCGTGATTGGATTTCCCTTTGTCGTGATCTCCACTACATTATGTTCCATCATACGTGCAGACGGAAGTCCGAAGGTAGCAATGGCATCTCTGCTTGCAGGTGCAATCTGGAATACAATTATGGACCCGATTGCAATTTTCGTATTAGACTGGGGAATGGAAGGAGCAGCTGTTGCTACCGTATCCGGACAGATTTTATCATTTCTTGTGACTATAGCATATTTGGGGAGATTTAAACTGCTTACCATAACAAAGGCAGATTACAAATTAAAATTGAAATATATAAGGAGTATTACACCGTTGGGAATTTCCGGTTTTATCAATCAGATGGCAATTGTGGTCATGACGGCAGTGCTCAATAATATTCTTGTCGTATATGGAGAAAACTCGGCATATGGTTCAGAAATTCCCTTAGCTGTGATAGGAATTGTTTTAAAGGTAAATCAGATTCTTCTGTTCATTATCGTGGGAATTGCATCAGGTGCACAGCCTTTAATCAGCTACAATTATGGAGCGGGTAATTATCAGAGAGTGCGGCAGGGGTTCAGGTTCTGTATTACGTGGGCAACGGCTGTCTCTGTGGCCGGTTTTTTAGTTTTTCAGTTAAAACCCATGTGGATCGTGAATCTATTCGGCGCAGAGAGTGATCTTTATAATGAGTTTGCAGTAAAGTGTTTCAGGATTTTTCTGCTGTTGTGCTTTTTAAACGGGTTTCAGACGGTGGCAAGCATTTTTGTGCAGCAGATTGAAAAGCCTGTAAAAGCACTGATTCTGTCTTTGTCGAGGCAAATTGTTTTTCTGATTCCGTTAGCCGTGCTGTTCCCAATAGTTTTGGGAGTAGATGGAGTGCTTTGGGCCGGTCCGGCGGCAGATGCGCTGGCATTTATATTAGCGGCAATCATTATTATCTATGAGATGAAATTGCTGAAGACAAAGGAGGTGTAAGCTGTGAAAAAGATTATCACAATAGGAAGAGAATTCGGGAGCGGCGGTCATGAGATTGCAGAACGGCTCTCAAAGCAGTTGAATTATGCTTTATATGACAGGGAGATTATCGATGAGGCTGCAAAAAAAAGCGGGATCCATGCAAAAGAGATTCAGCGGTATGATGAAAAGGCAATGAACAGCCTGCTATATTCTCTGGTATTAGGAAATTACTGCAGAGGCTCGGAGAACCGTTCGATAGAATATCCCGTAGCTATGAGGATTGAACAGGCATATTTTTCAACAATAATAAGTCTGGCAGAAAAAGAACCGTGCATCATTGTAGGCAGAGGTGCCGATTATATATTAAGAGAAAATGAAAACAGAATTTCCTTTTTTATAACGGCCGATGAAAAGATAAAAATTGCGAGAATCCGGGATAAATATGGTGTTAAAGAAGCTGAGGCTGTAAAGATGATCGAAAAGAATGACAGAAACCGAAGTGCCTATTATAAAAATATAACTGGAAAGACGTGGGGGATGGCTGAAAGTTATGATTTCTGCATCTGCAGCTCATATTACGGCATAGATTCAACAGTGGAGATTATCAGTAAGCTTATACAATAGTCAGGAAAAGGGCAGGATTAATCTTTGGAGCAGAGGGGAAGACAGGCCTGCATGGCAGCGAAACCAGCTGCAGACAATCTGACGCCAAAACGGATAAAAAAGAGAGACAGCTATCCATGGGGAATAACCGCCTCCTTTGAAGCAATAACCGACTCGATGCTTTTCAGCTGTGATTTCGCTCCTGAATTACAGACAAAAATTTTAAAACATCTTTTGCCGCATTTTTTGCGTACAATACCCCATAAGGTACACTGTAGTCCCAGTCTACTGGTATGGTCGCCATTCCGGGATGAACATCACACCAGCACTCCAGCGTTAACATTACATTTTGGGTCTGCGCACAGTGATTTCTCCAGAAATGGTGCGGGCGATAAGATATGGATGTATATGAGCGTTTCAAGGCTGGGTACCAGTGAATATCTTGAATGATGCTCCCTATACATTGACCGCAAACCATGACTTTGGAATTCTGCTGATGCCCTCCCACACGATTATGGGATAGTGGGAGATGAGAAGGTGAAGAGCGTGTATGCGGCTCATATCAATGATCCGGCGGCCCATGTGACAGCGGAAAGCGTGAGAGCCGGTACCTTTGCAGCTTGGTATGCTGGGAAGCAGAAAAGAAAGGGGAGTCCGGAAGATATCATACAGCCCAAAATACACACACTCCCGAAAGAGCTGAAAACAGAAAAACTAAGAGATATTAAACAGAGCAGACATAACTCTCAGAAGCACGAAAGTGCAGGGGGATTATGGCTGCTTTGTATTATGATGATTCGTTAAATGTTTAGCTGATTAAAGTGAAGTTCAGACATCCTGCTATAATTCTAAATCCACTGTTATTTGTGGAGAAATTTGACCGGCCGGTGCAGCGATATCAGCGCCGAATAACCTAGCGGACTTTTTTCCCTTCAGCCAGCCAGTTTTCCAGTTCTCTGTGGCTGAGCGCGAGAACCATCTGGAGATCCTGCTGTTTTTTCAGTAAGAGGGCCATACCGGCAATAATACCGCACAGGCAAAAAATAATAGCAATTCTTATGTCTTTCATATTGGTTATACCTCCGTTTCAAATAATTATAATCAATTAATGGATAATATTCAACCGGTAAATCACAGGATAGTCTTTGCATTTTTTTGATTTTCACTCATCAATTAAAATCAGGAAAAACAGCTCCGAATTTGGTCTAAAAATAAACAGACACGGCGGAGTCAGAATGGAAAACAGCAGTAAAGAATCTGCATCAGACGATACAGAGCTTTCTGCTGCTTTCTGTACAGGGAAATTCAGGCAAATTTTTGAGAATGGCAGGCGGACGGATACGGACTGCAGTTTGAGTATCGCAGGTGAGAAATAGACTTGTCTGCTGCCGCCTTCGCTTCTGATTGAAAACAGAATGTAAACTAAAAAATAAAAACAGTTGACAAATATAAGAGACAGATCTAAGATAGACACAGACAGAAAATAAATGATCGGGCTGTCTTCTTCTGAGGCAGAACTGTATGCAGAAAATCTGCGGCAATGAGAAGAGAAACAGAATAATTTTTGGAAAGCCAAAAGGAAAAGGAGAAGGAACATGGAGAGAACAGCAGAGCAGAAAGCAGGAAACAGAACAGGAGTCAGGGACCTTACCTATATTGGAATTATGGTCGCTTTTATGGCAGTATGTTCATGGATTTCCATACCTACGGCGGTACCGTTTACGATGCAGACATTTGCGGTATTTCTGGCAGTGGGCGTATTTGGAGGCAGAAGAGGAACGATGGCCGTTCTGGTATACATTCTGCTGGGAGCTGTGGGGATGCCGGTGTTTGCCGGATTCTCGGGCGGCATTGGCTCCCTGGTTGGCCTGACGGGAGGTTATATAG
>JAHZAR010000045.1:7687-8657 GCA_019423835.1 Clostridiales bacterium
GGATTTGTTTTAACCGCCCTGATTATGTGGGGGATGGAACGGGCGCTTGGAAGAAAAACTATTGTCTTCTGGTGTTCCGCTGTTTTGGGGCTTATGGCATGTTATCTGTTTGGAACCCTCTGGTATCTGTTTCTGTATGCCAGGACAGCTGAGCCGGTTGGCATTATGACAGTTCTCGGATGGTGCGTGATTCCGTTTATTGTGCCCGATTTGTTAAAAATTACGCTGGCAGCAGCCATGAGCAAAAGACTCGGTAAGGCTTTAAGAAGTATGGAGGCATAGACCCGCCGGGAGCAGAATCGTCGGGATTCTGTTATATAATAGGAAGAGGAAGGAGGACTGAATCGGAAGATGACGAAGACAGATAAAAGAACAGAAGAAAATCTGCCGCTGAGACTCAGACCGCACCATGGACTCTGCATTTCCTTTTTCAGGGGAAGCGGATACAGTGAAGAATTTACAGAGCACATGAAAGAAGTAATCTGCAGACTGAAAGATAACCCGGAGATTATTCTGGCTCACGGTGAGGATGAGGTCTGTTCCGTCTGCCCGAACCGGACTCCCCAGGGATGCAGAGAAAGACAGAAGGTAGAATCATACGACAGAAAAGTGCTGGAGCTGTGTGGACTGGGCGTCAGAACGGAAGAACAGAGCGGTTCAGAATACAGGCTGTTCTGGGAAGAGTTCCGGCAGGCGGTGGAGAAAAGGATTATCAGAGCCGGAAAGAGGCGGGAGGTCTGCGGAGACTGTGAGTGGGACAGATTGTGTGAACAGATCGCAGGGGAGGCCTGAGAGGCAGAAGTGCAGGGCGGCTGCAGGCTGACAGAAAATGCAAAAAAGCGGAAGGATGGAACGCGTGAAGGGCTCCATCCTTCCGCTTTTTCGCATGATGCAGGAGAGATCCTGCTGCGCAAAAGTATCGATGTGTGGATTCCCATAGGCCAAAAACGCTCCGCTATGGATGAGCACT
>JAHZAR010000045.1:8667-20298 GCA_019423835.1 Clostridiales bacterium
TGGCCCGTAGGGAACTGTTGCTTCGCAGCCGTGATCGGTTCTCAAAGTGGACCAGCCCCTGGTGAGTGAGGAGCGTGAGGTAATGCGGGCCTGCCAGTTCACCCACTCTGCCGTTTCCCCTCATGCACTGTCCAGAGCATTCCTCCATACGCCAGGCAGATCACGCTTCCTTTTGCCGCCAGCTGTACAAAACCGTTTACACCGGAGGCTTCCATCCAGACAGTCACAGGCTCCAGCGCATACAAAATCCCCACTGCTGCAGTCAGGCACAGGCAGGGCTTTGCAATCATTTCTCCGGCTCTCATGGGAACCTTCACCTCGCCGTTCAGGCACACAATATGCAGAAGAGCCAGCAGAAGTTCGCTGAGAAGAAGTCCGTAGAAGTAAGCCCTCATTCCTATATGGGGAATCCCAAACACCACGAAGGACAGATTGAGGAGCATGGAAACTGCGTTGTGAACGAAGACGGAGGAGGTTTTTCCGAGGCCGTTTAAAATACTGCCCATGGTGGTGGAGATGTACATGAACGGACAGAGCCAGGCAAGGATGCGGATATAGTCCCCGGCAGTCGTGTTCTGGAACACGGTCATTCCAAGCTCCGGCCCGAACAGGACAAAAAGTCCTACACAGAGAATTCCCATGTACAGGCTGTAGCGCAGAGCCATATATATGGTTTTTTCAATCCGTGCCGTATTCTCCTGAGCCTGGGCTTCGGCTACCGTGGGGAGCAGGACAACGGAAAGGGAGTTGGTAATGGCAGAGGGAAAATAGATAAAGGGGAGGGCCATTCCCGTCAGAACGCCATACATACTCAGGGCATCTGAGTGGTTCAGTCCAAATTCAATCAGTCTGTTTGGCACAAAGATTGCCTCCAGGCTCTGAAGGCAGTTTAAGATCAGCCGGTTCCCCATCAGCGGCACTGCCATGGTCATGAGAGGCACTGCTGTGGCAAGGAAACCAGCCGATGGAGCAGACGGAGCATGCCCGCCTTTTCTGTGTTTTCTCTGTATATGTTTCTGAGCCTCCAGCTGTCTGTCCGTGTTCCTTTCCCTCACTGCATATACCAGATAGCTGTACACGGCTGAGGCCGCTTCTCCGATGAACATGCCCCAGACTGCCACAGACACCGTTACAGGCTCTCCGTTTGTCGTCAGGACCTGTACCATCAGAAAGACGGCGCTCATGCGGATGACCTGCTCGAACATCTGGGAGAGTGCCGGAACGGCAGTGCGTTTCATACCATAATAGTAGCCGCAGATGCAGGCATGGATGGAGGAAAAGGGGATGGACAGGGCCATGACGGGCAAAAGCGGCTCACAGGCCGGCTCTAAAAGGACAAAACGGGCGAGAAATGGAGCAACCCGCCAGATAAGCCCTGCAAGGAGCACTGACAGGGACAGGGAAATGATGAGACCTGTCCGGAGTGAAGCCTTTCCTGAGCCGGCATCCCTGGCTACCAGACGGGAGATAGAGGTCTGGATAGCCCCGCAGCACAGGGCGAATGCAATCGAATGAACAGGAAATACCATCTGATAAATGCCGAGTCCCTCGGCCCCTATGGACCGTGAGAGAAAGATCCGGTAGAAAAAGCCGAGAATCCGGCTTAAAAAGCCGGCAGCTGTCAGCAGGAGAGTGCCGGCAATCAGTGGATTTTTTTTCATAAAAGCTCCGAACCTGGGGAATTAATAGTATTATATTTTTATAAACAAGAATTATTACTACTTGTGTTTCGCAAAATTTCCTATATAATAGTAAACGTAGATGAAGCTTTTACCTTTATTCCTACAAAATAAGACGAAAGGCGGATTTAAAAATGAAACAGTTGATTTATCTCGACAATGCGGCCACCACAAAGACCAGGCCGGAGGTAGTGGAGGCCATGCTTCCCTATTTTACAGAGCAGTATGGGAACCCATCCTCTGTGTATGACTTTTCCTCAGGCCCTAAGAAAGCGATTGCCCACGCGAGGGAAACAATCGCGAAGGCGCTGGGCGCAAAGACGAACGAGATTTATTTTACAGCAGGAGGAACCGAGTCCGACAACTGGGCGTTAGTGGCCACAGCCGAGGCCTACCGGACGAAGGGAAACCATATTATTACTTCAAAGATAGAGCATCACGCTATTCTTCACACCTGTGAGTACCTGGAAAAGCGCGGCTTTGAGGTGACATATCTGGATGTAGATGAAAACGGCGTTGTAAAGTTGGAGGAGCTTAAAAAGGCGATCCGTCCGGAAACCATTTTAATCTCCATTATGTTTGCGAATAATGAGATCGGAACGATTGAGCCTGTCCGCCAGATAGGCGCCATTGCCAAGGAACATGGAATTCTGTCCCACTCAGATGCTGTCCAGGCTTTCGGCCATGTTCCGATCGATGTGGACGAGTGCGGCATAGATATGCTGAGTGCCAGCGGCCACAAATTTAACGGGCCGAAGGGAATCGGATTTTTATATATCAGAACAGGCGTGAAATCGCGCTCCTTTATTCACGGAGGAGCACAGGAGAGAAAGCGCCGGGGAGGCACAGAGAACACACCTGGAATTGTGGGACTGGGCAAGGCCTGCGAGCTTGCCATGGCTTCCATGGAAGAGCGCACCAGAAAGGAGAGGGAGCTGAGGGACTACCTGATCGCCCGGGTGATGAAGGAGATTCCCTACACCCGGCTTAACGGACATCCGACAGAACGCCTATCCAACAATGCGAATTTTGCCTTCCAGTTTATTGAGGGGGAATCTCTTTTAATTATGCTGGATATGGACGGAATTTGCGGCTCCAGCGGTTCAGCCTGCACCTCAGGCTCTCTGGATCCTTCCCACGTACTTCTCGCCATCGGCCTGCCTCATGAGATTGCCCACGGCTCTTTGAGACTTACCTTAAACGAAGAGATCACAAAGGATCAGATTGACTATACCGTGGAGAGCATCAAAAAGATTGTGGAGCGGCTGCGCTCCATGTCTCCGCTCTACGAAGATTTTGTCAGGCATCAGAAATAGCGGCGGGGAAAACAGGCAGACAGAGAACCGTCCTGCCGGAGACAGTCCGGCCAGGCCGGTCTGACCTGAGAAAACGCTAAACTGTCCTGGGCAGTACAGCCAGGCAGGGAAAAGCCAGACCGCAGCAGAAATGCAGGCAGGTACAAAAAACACAAGAACAGTTTGATAGAAAAGACAGGAGAAATACTATGTATTCAGAGAAAGTTATGGATCATTTTCAGAATCCCAGAAATGTGGGAGAGATAGAGAACCCCAGCGGAATGGGAACCGTTGGAAACGCCAAGTGCGGAGATATTATGAGAATTTACCTGGACATTGATGAGAACCAGATCATCCGCGATGTGAAGTTCAAGACCTTTGGATGCGGGGCGGCCGTTGCTACCAGCAGTATGGCTACAGAGCTTGTGAAGGGCAAGAGCATTCAGGAGGCGATGCAGGTGACTAATAAGGCTGTTATGGAGGCACTTGACGGGCTTCCCCCGGTCAAGGTTCACTGCTCCCTGCTGGCTGAGGAGGCTATTCACGCCGCACTCTGGGATTATGCAGAGAAGAACGGAATCAAGATTGAGGGCCTTGAGAAGCCAAAGTCTGACATCGGTGAAGAAGAAGAGGAAGAAGAGTACTAATCACCATGGAGAAAAAGAAGGTAGTGGTAGGCATGTCAGGAGGAGTTGACTCCTCCGTGGCAGCCTGGCTTTTAAAAAAACAGGGGTATGATGTGATCGGCGTGACCATGCAGATCTGGCAGGATGAGGAACCGGAAGCTGTGGAGGAGAATGGCGGCTGCTGCGGACTCAGCGCGGTGGATGACGCCAGAAGAGTGGCGGAGGATCTCGCCATCCCCTATTATGTGATGAACTTTAAAAAAGAGTTCAGGGAGAATGTCATGGACTACTTTGTGGCTGAGTACTTGAACGGCCGCACTCCAAATCCCTGCATTGCCTGCAACCGGTTTGTGAAATGGGAATCCCTCTTAAAGAGGAGTCTGGAAATAGGAGCGGATTACATTGCCACAGGCCACTATGCCAGGATCGAGAAGCTGCCAAGTGGCCGTTATGCCCTGAAAAAATCTGCCACAGCAGCCAAGGATCAGACCTATGCCCTCTACAGCCTCACCCAGGAGCAGCTCGCCCACACTCTCATGCCTGTGGGCGAGTATACAAAGGACGAGATTCGAAAGATGGCGGAGGAACTGAATCTGAGAGTGGCCCACAAACCGGACAGCCAGGAGATCTGCTTTATTCCTGACAATGATTATGCCAGATTTATCAGGGAGGACTCAGGAAAGGAACTTCCGGAAGGTAATTTTGTGGATCTGCAGGGGAACATTTTAGGACGCCATAGAGGGATCACACACTATACAGTGGGCCAGAGAAAGGGCTTAAACCTTTCCATGGGCCATCCGGTTTTTGTGGTCGAAATCCGGCCAGAGACCAACGAGGTGGTGATCGGAGAGAACAGGGATGTATTTTCCAGAACGCTGCGGTTTAACCGGATCAACTGGATGGCGGTGGATGGGCTTCACGGAGAGGAACGCCGCTTCACGGCCAAAATCCGCTATGGACACAAGGGAGCCCCCTGCACAGTGAGGGAAATAGGAAGTGACCTGGCAGAATGCGTGTTTGATGAGCCTCAGCGAGCCATCACGCCGGGACAGGCTGTTGTGCTGTACGACGGGGAATATGTGGCTGGAGGAGGTACCATCCTATGATTCAGAGTCAGAATGAGAAACAGAGGGGGAGATCCCGCCGCAATGTAAAAAATGCAGGGCGGAAAAGAAAAGGCATCACAGGAGGACTTCTTTTTCAGAAGCTGGAAGCTGCCCGCAGCCTTATCGCGTCCAGAACACCAGGTTTGAAAAGAGAGATTCTGAAGGGGCTGAACCTTATCCGCCCGGCTGCAGCCGGGCGGAGGGAAGGCCAGGGACGCAAGGTTAAAATCCTTCAGGGAGCACGGCCGGGGCGCGGCAAAAGACCCAGGAAGGATCTGGCATATGGACTGGCTGCAGCAGCCCTGCTTGCAGTCTGTCTCTGCGCCGGCGGTCTTTATCTGGGGGACGGCATTGGCATTTTTACAGTCAAAACGGCGGCATCGGAGGAAGGACAGGCTGAGGCCGCAGAATATGCGGCAGCTGCAGAAATACAGGGCAATGGAGCAGAGAAGCAGGAGCTTTATCTGAGCGACGCCGTTGCGGGCGAAGCCGGCAGCCAGGCAGAAGGCCGGGCTGTTTCCGGTGACGGAGAGCCGCAGATCGATCAGCTGGACAGCGCCCTGACTACCTCCAACGGATTCACGGATACAGAGGATTTGGTGACCGTCCAGGAAGACGGAGTAAATTTGAGAGCAGACAGCCAGATCGGGAGCCGGATTATTGCCCAGCTCCGGGCAGGCGATGTGCTTGAGAGAACGGGAAAAAATGAAGAGTGGAGCCGTGTGCTCTATGACGGAATAACCTGCTATGTGTCGTCCCGGCTTGTAGCGGTTCAGGAGCCGGAGAACATTGCGCAGGAGCCCGTGCCGGGGGCTTCCGGTCCGGAAGAAGCGGCAGCAGCTTCTGATGGGACGGAGGTTTTGGCAGCTTCTGACGGGACGGTAATTCCTATTTCCAACGGACGGATTGTTGTTTTAGACGCAGGCCATCAGGGAAAGGAAAATACCTCGAAGGAGCCGGCAGGCCCAGACTCTTCCTCAAAGCGGCAGAAGATGCCGGCCGGAGCGGTGGGAAATGCGCTGGGGCTCAGAGAGTGCGATGTGACGCTGGCGATTGCCAGGAAGGCCAAGCAGCTGCTCACAGAACGAGGCTATACGGTCATCATGGCCAGAGAGAGCAATGATGTCAATCTGAGCTGTGCAGAGAGGGCAGAGATAGCCAACCGCAGCAAAGCGGGAGCTCTTGTCCATATCCACGCCCACAGCCAGGAGAGTACGTCCGTATCAGGCATTCTTGCTACCTGCCAGTCATCGGGGAATCCTTACAACAGCGGTATGTACAGCAGAAGCTATGCGCTTTCCAGAAGCATTTCAGGCAGCGTCAGCCAGGCAACAGGGGCCAGAAACCGCGGCGTCCAGCAGACAGATACACTCAGTGAAATAAACTGGAGCCAGGTTCCGGTTACGGTTCTGGAGGTTGGATTTCTGAGCAACCAGCAGGAGGAGCTGCTGTTATCGCAGGAGGAGTATCAGGACAGAATCGCTCTGGGAATCGCCGATGGTCTGGATCAGTTTTTCAGCTCCGGAGAGTAGAGGGGACGGAAGAAAAAGATAAAAAAGCTGCAAAACCAGGTGACAAACCCGGAAAAATTTTGTATAATACAAAAGATACCGCTGGAAAGCCAGCGGTGCAGACTGGAGATGTAGCGAAGAGGCCGTAACGCGGCGCACTCGAAATGCGTTTGTCGGTTCATCCCGGCACGTGGGTTCGAATCCCACCGTCTCCGCTTGAAACCCTTGATTTTTCAGGGGTTTTTCTTATATAGGGAAAAAATAAAGCCGCCCATAAAAGGGCGGCTTCCAGCAGTTTCGGAGACTGTTTGGGGACGATAACTATAAAACCAGGCTTTCATGAACCAGGGTCTGTTTGTCCTCTGCTGCCTTTTGTCCCGGTTCTGACTGCAGTTTTTGCCATAAACAGATTGATAGCTGATAAATAGAAGCTGTTTTGCACCAGTCCGTTTATTTGTTTTCCAGGTTATAGAGCAGGGAGATATCTGTCAGTTCTCTCTCCAGAGTATCATTTGACGGGTGCGCAGGAGTTTCCTCTGGCTTCTTTGTATCTGTATCAAAGCTGTAAAGGGAAGCAGCTACATTGACCTCATGGATTAAATCCTTCTTTTCCTCGTTGGACATGATAATCATCCTTTCATATTTAAAATTATACTGTCTCGGCAGAGGAGGAGTCCTCTGTTTTCCAGTTTCATCAAAGGCACGTTCCCTTTGATTGCCCTCAGTATAGCACCGAAAAATAAATTGTCAATAACGAGAAACATTTTTTTTGTACCTTTTCAGAAACAATTTTTCTGTTATAAACAGGGGATAATAGCGGGTTTAACCGGCTGTTTATGTACTTCGTCAAAAGGACGAAACGAGGCTGAAAAAAGAAAAGAAATTTGTGAGAGAAGACGATTCGGTTTCTTGTGGCAAAGAAACCGAATTTAATCAAAAACAGAAAATGTCTGAGAAACAGAATAGCCAGAAAAAGGGGGGATATAGTAAAATGAAATGAGAGAAAGGAAAAGAGAGCAGCTCTGCAGCTTCTTTACAAGCGAAAGTGTCTGTACTATAATGAAAATTTAAGATAAGAATATCCGGACGGCAGGAGACAGTAAGAGAGAGGAAGAACGATGACATGAAGAAGACCCATATCTGGCATATAGTCCTTGTATGCTATGTGCTGTTTATTTATTTCAATTCCATGACGCCGGCTGTTATTTCATCCCAGGAGAGCGGTTTTGTTCTGGAACTGGTTCAGGGTCTGCTGGGCAGTATGGGGATAGGAGTCTTATGGCTGACCGAGCATATCATCAGAAAGTGTGCCCACTTCTGTGAGTATACAGTCCTGGGGATTCTCTTGACACAGAGCCTGAATCAGCTACCGGATTCTGGAAAATGCCGCCTTCTGCTTCAGCTGCTTCTCAGTGTGCTTCTGCCGTTTGTGGACGAAACGATTCAGCTTTTTACCCCGGGACGTTCCGGCCAGATCAGCGATGTGTGGCTGGATATGAGCGGCATACTGTTTGGGACTGCTGCCGCCGTCTGCCTTTTCAGGGCGGCAGCATGCTTCATGAAGAAGGGGTAAGGCAGAAACAGCGGATAATCTGGAAAATGCAGGGAAAAATATCAACAGGCGTCAGGCCGGTTCGGCAGGAGCGCTCTGGCGCGGCAGGGAGAAATGACAGTGTACAGAAATATTAAAATTGTCCTTCAATATGACGGGAGCCGCTATGACGGCTGGCAGAAGCAGGGCAACACAAAAAATACCATTCAGGGAAAGCTGGAAGCGGTTCTGGAGAAGCTCGCAGGCGAGTCTGTGGAGGTTTACGGTTCAGGGCGTACAGACGCAGGCGTTCATGCTATGGGACAGACAGCCAACTTCCGGTTAGAGGAACGCTGCCTGGAAGAGCTTGTGGATAAAACACCGGAAAAGAAGGAAAACGGGGGAACTGAGGAACGAAGAAAACCGGAGAAAGGAAAAGAAGCAGATATACCGGCTGCCGTGATGGATTATCTGAACCGCTATCTGCCGGAGGATATTGCCGTCATCAGTGCCGCGGAGGTTCCGGAGCGGTTCCACAGCCGTCTGAATGCAGTGGAGAAGACGTATCTCTACCAGATTGAAACAGCCAGCCGGAAAAATGTATTTGAGAGAAAGTACATCTGGGGTCTGGGAAAAGAACTGGATCTTCCGGCAATGGAAAAGGCAGCAGAGATTCTTCTGGGAAGCCACGATTTCAGGGCCTTCAGCTCGGCGAAGAGGATGAAAAAGTCTGCAGTCAGAGAGCTCAGGAAAGTAGAAATCTATAGAAAGGGAAGCCGTGTGTCCCTGGAGTTTACGGGAAACGGCTTTCTCTACAATATGGTAAGGATTTTAGCGGGAACGCTGATAGAAGTCGGACTTCACAAGAGAACCATTGCTTCTGTACGGGAGGCGCTGGAATCCCGCGACAGGGAGCGCGCTGGCTTTACAGCTCCGGCGGAGGGACTGCTGCTGAAAAGCGTGAGGTATGATGAAAAAAGTTTAAAACTCATGCAATAATAAACGGTTCTGGTGCATTAAACTAATAGAAAGGAAACAAAATCCATGTTTTTGATGGGGATGTTTGCCGCCCTGGAGGGGCCTGACGATTATGGAAGGCTGAGTGACGAGAAGCTTCTTTTAAAGATTGCCGGAGGCGATCGGGAGGCATTCCGCCAGTTATATCAGAATACGGATCAGTCCATGTACAGCTTTATCCTGTCCGTCGTGAGAAATCCGCAGGACGCGGAGGAGATTATGCAGGAAGCCTATTTGAAGGTGTGGACTTCGGCGGGCAGCTACCAGTCCCAGGGGAAACCTCTGGCCTGGATGTTTACGATAGCCAGAAATCTCTGCTATATGAGATTCAGGGAGCAGAAGCATGAGTCAGACATGGGTCTTTCTGATCTTTCCGAGATGGAGACAGGAGAATTCTGCCCTCAGATAGAGGATGCCGCAGACAAGCTGGTACTCTATGGGGCTCTGAAAATCCTGAAGGAAGAGGAGCGGCAGATTGTACTGCTACATACGACAGCAGGATTGAAGCACAGGGAAATTGCAGCTGATTTGGGGATGCCCTTAGCGACGGTGCTGTCTAAGTATAACCGTGCCATGAAGAAATTAAAAAATTATTTGAGAGAGGAGGGATAACATTGGCCGATGCCCATGAAAAATGGAATAATGAAGAGATTGCCAGCCATTTGAAATCGGCGGTGGAAACCCTGACTCCCAATGTACTGGACAGGATTAATTTGGACACTCCGCAGCTTCGGTATCTGGAACAGCCAAGGCGTCTGAAGGTATACAGGAAAATGAGAAGCGCGGTGACGGCTGCTGCGGCCTGCCTCTGCGTGGCAGCTCTGTATGGCGGAGTGATGCATTATCAGAATACACGGGTGGATTTGTTTATCGGGCGGGATGTACATGCCAGAATAGAAATTTCGGTAAACCGAAAGGATAAAATACTGGAGACAGAGGCGCTGAATGAGGATGCCGTTACAGTTCTGGCGGATATGGATTTGGAAGGCGTTGACCTGAATATTGGAGTCAATGCCATTATCGGCTCCATGGTCCGGTGCGGCTATCTGGACGAGCTGGACAACGCGATTCTCGTCACTGTCACCAATGAGGATACGGAGAAGGCCTCTGTGCTGAGGAAAGATGTGGTGACTGATATTGAAACCTCCCTGGAGGCTCACAAAGTGAATGCGGTTGTCTATGATCAGCAGGCGACGGAGGCTCAGGAGATCAGCGAGATTGCAGATCTATATCATATTTCCTACGGAAAGGCATGCTTTCTCTATGAGCTGGTAGAGGAAAACGGACTGTCTGAGGCAGATCTGGAAGCTTTTGCAGGCATGACAATGGAAGAGATTGCCAGAGAGATTGCGGAGCGATCCTACCAGGTGGGAGGTACTGCGGAAAGGGAAGAGCCGTCCTCACAGGGCACAGCTTCTGCGGCAGAAACGGAAACAGAGACTTCCCAGATGCAGACGGAAAGCTCTGGGGAGAGTCAGTCCTCAGAGAGTGCGGGTGCCCCTCAGACGACTACAGCGGCTCCGCCTGTCGCTACTGCCGGAAGCTCTGAAGCAGAGGAGCAGGAGGAAGAAACGGAAGGCGGGAAGAAGGCCAGAATTGACTATGTAGATTATTATGAGGGTATTCTAGACGTGACCTTTAAGGAGAAGGTGAAATGGAAAAATCCCACCGTTTCTGTGCAGGACTCAAACGGCGGAAGCTATTCAGCCAAGATCACGGATACGGGTCCCGACTCCTGTGCTATTGAGATCGAGGGACTTGTGGGAGGAGAATCTTATATCTTTATTTTGAATGGTGTAAAGCCGAGGGAGGGAGGCTCCTACGGAACGGTAAAGGGCTATTTTGATACCCCCGATATCAGCGGCGGCGCCATGGGAAATGGAGACGAAGAAGATTCGGATGACGAGGACGAGGAAAGGGAGGAAGAGACCAGGGAGAGCGGGAAAGACCGGGGAGAGCAGAGCAGTCAGGGAGAGGGAGGAGCGCAGAGCGGAAACGGGGAGAGCGCAGAAGCCTCAGCTCCCATTCCGGCAGAACTGCCGGCACCGTCAGCGCCTGCAGAAATCCAGGCCGTTCCTTCTCAGGTGCAGGGAACGGAGCTGCAGGGATAAGGAGGCAGAGGCTGCACGGAATAAAAGTCAGTGGATGAATGCTGTATAAAAGATGCAGAAGCAAGGCAGAAAGGACAATGCAGGATTTCAGACAAACAGGATACAGATAAACAGAAACCGATAAAGCGGATTTGCACAGAAAAGCAGAAAGAGATTTTCAGAAAGCAGATCCGCTTTGTCTGTTCTCCGAAACGGTCGTTCCCGTTTGCCACGCAGCTGTTTTTATGGTATTATGTTTGAGCTGGCAGAAGCTGCCGGCCCTACCGGGCTGTGCTGGAGCAAACAAGCTGACAGCTACCGGAAAAAGTGAAAGACAGGAGGAAGAAGATGAAATTTGCATATCCGGCAATTTTTATTCTGGATGAGAGCGGAAGATACAGGGTTGTATTCCCTGATTTGGAGGGCTGTATGGCTGAGGGAGATACCTTTGAAGAGGCCCTTGAGAGAGCCAAGGAAGCTGAGGAGGCATGGATTCGTGTGGAGCTGGAGGACAGCTGGGAACTTCCGGGAATCAGCCATGAGGAAGATTTGGAAATTCCAGAAGGAGGCTTTATCAATACGGTAGCTGTCCGCATTAAGCTGGTAGACGACTATGACTGATGAAACTGTAGAGTTGGCAGAAAAATAAAAAAGTTCAAAAAAATTAAAAAAACTATTGACGGACAGGAAACCCTATAGTATAATGACATTCGTTGTTGGGGTATCGCCAAATGGTAAGGCAACGGACTCTGACTCCGTCATTTCAAGGTTCGAAT
>JAHZAR010000046.1 GCA_019423835.1 Clostridiales bacterium
ATATTCAGAAGAGTTTCATATGGAATCGTAAATCCCGGGCAATGAAAAGAGGTGCAAAGAGAGTACCACAAAATCATGGATAGCTGCTGATTGAGCGGCACCCCGGCCCATTGAAAATGAAAATCCGGAATTCCCCTCTGAACCAGAGGGGAATTCCGGATTTTTGACGTATTCTGGAGCAGCCGTTCCCTGTGTGTACGCCTTTCGCTCTATTCTTTCATTTTGGGCTTAAAGAGCAGCGATGCCAGGTAGCCAAATACCAGCGCTCCGGCAATTCCTGCCGCTGAGGCCGTAAAGCCTCCCTTGAAGATTCCGAGAACCCCTTCCTCTCCAAAGCCCTTCAGCACTCCCTTCCAGAGTGTGTTTCCAAAGCCCAGAAGCGGCACCGACGCTCCTGCTCCGGCCCAGTCAGCAAAAGGGCCGTAGATTCCGAGACATCCGAGAACCGCTCCCGTCACAACCAGAAGCACCATGATCCGGCCCGGCAGCATCTTTGTTTTCTCCATTAAAATCTGAGCGGCAGCACAGATCAGTCCGCCGACTATAAATGCGCGCAAATATTCCAATTTTTATCTCTCCTTTCCGCCCTTTACATGTCCCCGTCCTGAAGTTCTGCCTGTTCCTCCGCCTTTTTCTGCCTCACAGCCTCCTCTTTCCACATGCTCCAATATCACCCCGTGAGAGATTCCCGGCACACTCTGCCCCTCATTAAAGCTGATCTGGGACAGCAGGGCTCCTGTCGGCAGAAACAGTACCCGCTTCCAGGTTCCATCCTGAATTTTAGGCAGGATATAGGAGCAGAGCGTCACGGCAGCACAGCCGCAGCCGCTCCCCCCGGAGTGGGTATCCTGGGTGGAGGCATCAAAAATCTTCATGCCGCAGTCCATATGAATGCCCCTGACATCATATCCGGCCCGCTCCATAAACTCAAACACAATCTTCTGCCCCACAATTCCCAGATCTCCTGTGATAATCTTATCGTAATGGCTCGGATCCACCTGAAGATCCCTGAAATTTCTGAGAATCGTGTCTACGGCAGCCATGGCCATGGCTGCTCCCATGTTCATGGAGTCATGAATCTGCATGTCCACAATTTTTCCAGGGGTAAACCCGGCAATCTTTGCTTTGGGGACTGCTTTTTTCTGTGCTCTCCCCCACTCCCCGCTTCCCACCAGGGCACAGCCGCAGCCTGTCACGGTCCAGGTAGTTGAAAATGGCCTCTGATTTCCGTAGGCAAGCGGAAACCGGAACTGACGCTCCGCGCTGGCAAAATGGCTGGATGCCAGGGCCATGGCGCTGTCTGCAAAGCCTCCGCTGACTGTCATGGCCGCCAGGCCCAGCGCCTCCCCCATGGTGGAACAGGCTCCGTACAGGCCAAGAAGAGGAATTTCCAGCTCCATCACCCCGAACGAGGTAGCCACGCTCTGCCCCAGCAGATCCCCTGCAAACAGGTACCTGACATCCTCCCGCCTGTACCCTTCCTTTTCCAGGTTTAATAGCGCCGTCCTGCGCTGCAGTTCGCTCTCCGCCGCTTCCCAGTTTTTCTGTCCGAACATGGGATCGGTCTCTATCTCATCAAAGCAGGTTCCCAGAGGGCCTTCTCCCTCCTTCTGCCCCACAATGGACGCCGCGGAAAAGATGTACGGGGCCCTGTCAAATATAATACTTGCTTTTCCCTTCTGCATATTGCCCTCCGTATCTTACAATTCTGGCAGGATGTTTCCTGCTTTCCTTATTCTCCCCAGAGGGCAGAATTATATTCTGCGTCAGGACACGGCCGCAGCGCCTGAAGCCGCAGCTTTTATGAGCATACGTCCCGGGAACAGAGAGCGGCCTTCACTTCTATTCCGGAATTCTTCCATGGCTTTTGAATTCCCTGGGAGAACAGCCGAAATATCGTCTGAAGTTCTGAAAAAAATAGGAGTAATCGTAATATCCCAGCTGTTTGGCTATCTCATTTGCCCTGTTTCTCGGATCCTCCATCAGCATTCTCGCCCTCTCCATCTTTGCCATGGTCACATAGGTTACATATCCTGTTCCTGTCTCTTTCTTAAATTTTTTGCTGAAGTAGGAATGGGACAGTGAAAGCTCCTCACACAGCACTGTGAGGGAAAGCTCCTGCTCCAGATGGCTGTCGATGAACTGAAGCGCCTCCCTGACAAAGGGAGAATAGTTCTGCATTCCCGAGCGGATGCGTTTCAGCTCTGAAAGTGTATGCTCAGAGACAGCCCTGGCATCCTTTATTTTCTTCCACTCCGCTTCTGTCTTTCTGCTTCTCTCATCTGCTCCCTGGCGTTTTCCCTCTTTTTCAGCTTCCGCCTGCTCTAGTGAGCTGCCGGATCCGGCTCTCCCATTTTCCTTCGGCAGTCCTGCAGTCTCGATGCCTGCCTTTTCCTGCATGCCGTCTTCCTGATCCTGTTCCTGCCCTTCCCCTGACGGCCGGGCTTTCTGCTGCCGCTTGTTCTCCAGCCGGTCCAGAACCCAGAGAATCCCCTCCTCCAGCTCCTCCATCCTGGGCGGCTTTGTCAGATAAAGAGCTGCCCCATACCGGATGGCCCGGCAGACCTGCTCGAAGTCCCGACAGGCGCTTAAAATAATAACGAAGGGCTGCTTTTCCATCTGCCTTTCATAGAGAACCCTGAGTAAATCCTTCTCTTTTCCCCCTCCGGTCCGCATATCTGTAATCACAAGATCCGGTTTTTCTGTCTGCACGAGAAAAAGGCCCTCTGTTATACTGAGGGCCGTTCCGGCCAGTCTGCACCCCAGGCGGTTCCACTCCACCCTGGTTTTCAGAAGCTCAACCGTCTCTGTATCGCCGTCTACTACAATCACTGAGTACATAATCTTATCAAGTCCTTTATGTTATTTTCTGTCTGTTTTCTGTCCTCTCGTGTCTTTTGCATCATTCCGGCATGATCTGCTGCCGTCAGGGAACAGCAGAAGAATGCCTCTGCTGCTTTCTCTGTCAGAATTCCCCGAATAGCTGCATGTTATGTGAAATTGTCAAACTTTCGCCTGCTTTACTCCTCCTCTCTCACCTGATCCGGAGACAGGATAATCTGCTTCCATTCATCCGGCTTCTTTTTCTGCATATGCTTTGCATACAGCATAAATGGAATACCCAGAGCAAAATAAAGTCCCACAGCAATCCAGCCGCCCAGATCCATGCTTTTCGCACAGGTATAAATAACCCAGATTGTAAAGACAACAGAAATGCACCCGAAAACTTTTCCGCACTTTACCTTATACGGACGCTCCCAATGGGGCTTTGTCTTTCGGAGTTTTAGGAAGGATACAGATACGCCGAAATAAATAATTCCGGCAGAAAGCCCTGTTATCGTAAAAATATAGTTAATCCAGGCTTCCGGTGCAAACACGGTAAAGTAAAGGGAGAGAATTCCGATCACGATGTTAGCCTTCCAGGGCTGCCCATAACGGTTGATGGAGGCAAAGGTCTTGGAAAACTGTCCCTGCTTCGCTCCTCCATAGAGAGTTCTGGAGGCGCTGAGCCAGAAACCCGACAGGGTGGTAATACAGGTGCCGATTCCCATAACCACAATCACAAGCCCCAGCCAGTGCATTCCCAGCATATCTGCCACTCTCGGATCTACAATATCGGTCTGCTGCATCCATTCATTTGAGACAATTCCACCCACTGCGATAATGGCCAATCCATAGATCAGAAAAGTCAGGAACATACTGGATATGAACGCAATCAGCAGCTTTTTCTTCGGAATTTTCGACTCCTCCACAAGCTGCGGAATCATGTCAAACCCCTGAAACTTCATAATCAAAAGTCCTACACCCATCGTATACCCCGTAAAACCGGACGGAAACCATGGTCTGAGATTCCCGAAGCTCCACTGATCACTGAAAATGAAGATGAATGACGCACAGATGGAAATAGCCAGAGTGCTCCAAAACAAAATATTCTGTATTTTGGCCAGAAACTTAATTTCCAGGTTTGTGAGCAGAAACCATATGACTATGATCGAGGCTGCGATGATTTTAATCTGGATAAAGGTTACCGGAAACAGATAGGACAGCATGCTGGAAATTCCGAATGCCACGGAAGGCATGGCTACAATATATAACAATACCAGCGCCCAGCAGGAGAACCATCCCACATTCCATCCGAACGCATTGGAAATCCACACATTCTCTCCGCCAGCATAGGGCAGCATGCTCGTCATCTCTGAGTAAATTAAACACAGCGGCAGCACCAGAATACAGCATGTCAGCAGAGAAAATACCGCCCCCGTACCCGTTATTTCAAACCAGTACTTAATCTCTACCATCCAGGCGGCAATCATTCCCCCAGCCGCCATTGCTATAATCTGTGAAAGGCTCAATTCTTTTTTCAATTTTTCCTTCATAGGCATTCTCCCCCCGGATTTCTCCCTGCCTCGGCCCTGCGGCCCTTCCCCGGCAGCAGCTTATCAGGCTGCTGCTCTTCTACTTTGCTGTTTTCAGTACCTCCAGCGTTTCATCTGTACTCAGTACATTACAGTAAAGAATATTCATAATTTTCAGCTCCATATCATGCAGCTCCATGTCGGGCGCCGCGCAGCAGTCCTCCACGCAGATAATCTGAAAGCCCTGATCTGCCAGAACGCGGACGCTGGAAGCCACGCACTGATCGGTCACAATTCCAGTGACCACAACGGTATCAATCCCCATATTGTGCAGGAGCTGCGTATAGTTTGTTCCCAGTGAGACGCTGTCGGTGGTTTTATTTACCACGATCTCATCGGGCAGAGGGGCCAGCTCATCCACCATCTCTGCCTCCCTCGAATTTACAGGAAGATAGATATTGTTCCAGCCATAGGTGCTCTGAACTCTGGAACGGTCTCTCCCGTTTTCCTTCAGGCAGGCAATTCTGCCATATGTAACCTCCATGTCGTTTTCCCTGAAAAAGTCAATCAGACGCCGGATATTTGGCACCACTACCTGATCCAGCCGATCGTGGTAGGGAATCCACCTCTCCTCATCTCCCGCCTCCTTTGCTTTCAGATAATCCCCGCAATCCCTGTTGACGAACTCCTTCTGCATGTCAATCACAAGAAGAACCGTTTTTTTCCTGTCGATTTCCATATCCGGCACTTCTTCCATTCCCTGATAGTAAAAGGACACATACTTGGGATTAATTTTCATACATTTACCTCCTCCTTTTTGCTTTTTCTTTTAATAGAAGCATATTTTATGATGTTTTTTACATTTTGTCTATAAATAAAAAAATATAACCAATAAATACCAAAATTTTACATGCAATCAATTTATTTGTCCTGTGTTTCATTAAAATATTATCATTTTATTGACATTATTTGCCAGTTATTGGCAATATATTTGTGTCAAATATGACAAAAAAATTGAATTATTTATATAATATTCTTGTACCCGTTTTGTTTACACTTTATTCTGATATATTTATGCACCTGGATTTGTTTTTAGAATTTTTGATAAATGATTAAGAACAGATGGCTTCTTCCCTGGCGCAGTTTCAAAAGATGTGCTTTCTGTTTCAATACATGCAGAGTATGCAAAAAAGCAGAGATTTCCTCTGCTTTTTCGCCCTTCTACAAAAGCCCTGCCAGTTTTCCAATCCAGTATCCTATCCCCAGAAGCCAGGATACAAATATTCCATACAGAATCACCGGGCCTGCAATGGTAAAAATCTTGCACCCGATTCCAAACACCTGCCCCTCTGCCTTGTACTCGATGGCCGGGGCGGCTACCGAATTGGCAAAGCCCGTAATTGGGACTAATGCGCCGGCACCGGCAAATTTCACAAGTTTTGGATAGATATTCAGTCCTGTCAGGAGCACACTGGCACCAATCAGGCTCAGAAGCGTCCAGGCAGCGGCTGCCTCCTGGTCCATTCCCCTCCCCATAAACAGATTGGTCAGAAGCTGACCGGCTGTGCAGATTGCCCCTCCCACCAGAAATGCCCTGGCCATATTGAGGAGAAGACTGTGGGTCGGGGTTATTTCTTTTACATATTTTCCGTATTCCTTCTTATCTACTTCCATCTTTTCCGCCTTTCTCTGATTCCTCTTGGTTTATTCCGCAGTCAGTCTATGAACCTCCGCCTCCGAACCCCCTGTAAAAATAGAGCAGGGAACCGGCCAGCTTGCCCAGTGCGATGGACAGTGTCATGTACTGGATTCCCACTGACAGACGAAGACGGCGGTTCAGGACAGGAACTGCCTTCACCGTTTCCGCCAGGGACATGACCAGGCAGCCGATGAAAACGCCAAAGCTCAGTCCCCCAAGTCCCAGAAGGGAAAGTCCCAGGAAATGGCCGGCTGCCGGAATGCTTCCGATGGGAATGGGAAATTCCAGCAGATCGAGGGCATTTCCCACAGAGCCGCCCAGGATCAGGAGTGTTTCATACAGCATGATATGGCGTCTGGTCTTTGTCTTATCTATCACCCTCGGAAATACGCCTATGATTGCCAGGAAGGCAAAAATTCCGGCTGCTATGACGCTTCCTGCTGTGATGCCGGCAAAGGCCAGAAAAAGCTGTTTAAGTAACATCATTTCCCGACTCCTTTCTGCCGTCATTCTGTATCAGGGTCTTATTGACATTATCCTCATAGAGTCTCATTTCTACCTCAAGAGGCGTCGGATCGGTGTTGATTTTCTTTTTGGCAAAGTGGTTGAAAAATACGGTTATTCCAAGAGCTAGCCCCAGGGAGTAGGACAGTTCCAGAACCGTCACTCCCTCCGGCTGTCTCCCCATCACCAGCGTGTAAACCTCCTGAAACACATCCGTAACGCTGGCGTCATTGTTAAAGGTCATGATGGCGAACATGGCTCCGAAAAAGCAGATCAGACAGGCTGCCCCTGTTTTTGTCCATTCCCATGCATAGACAGGCGCCTTGGGAGGCTCATAGGATATAATAAAATCTGTTTCTCCCACACTGGACACAGAGAGGGCGGGATCCAGCTCCTCAATTTTTCTGATGACATCCAGCACATTTCCCATATAGCGGCGGGCTTCATGGGACTGGATTGTCCGGATCTTCAGGGCCTTCACTCTGTTCATTGTCGCCTCGTCACTGCAGTATACGCCGGCAATATCATCGAGAAACACGTCTTTCTTGTGTACCTGGGTGATCTGGCTCAGGCAGATAAATACATTCTGTCCCATCAGGCATCCATCTCCCTGCCTGCCTGGACGGCCTCCACGAAGGTGCCATGCATCTGCGACTGATAATTCATATCAAACAGGCAGAACCAGACCACTGCCAGAATCAGTACCAGGCAGATCAGCGCCAGGACAGCCCCTGCCTTTCCCTTAATAAAATTCATATTCTCACATCCTTTTGTATGATTTCAGTTTCTTTAACCGTTAGTATGGGAACAAAGACATTTTTTTATTCAGTCTTTCTTTTTTAAGCCTGACGAAACTTTAGGGCTGCCTGAACCGGATGTGCTGAAACGAAATCCGCCGTACAGAAAAAGGGCCGGATAGTCAGTCCAGCCCAAATTCCTCTCTCATTTTTTTCAGTATCCGCTTTTCCATCCGTGACACCTGCACCTGGGATATGCCCATCTGTCCGGCGATTTTTGTCTGGGTCTGCCCGTAAAAATAGCGCCGGACAATCAGTTCACGCTCTTTCTCCCCGAGGGAGGCAAGCAGCTTCTTCAGCACCATCCGATCCAGAACCTCCTCATTTTCCCGGCTTTCCTGCGAAAGCCGATCCAGAAGGGAAAGGTTTGTTTCATCTCCGCCTGCCGGAGCGTAGAGTGATTCCACCTGAGCGCCTGCCTCCAGAGACGCTGCCACCTCCTCACGGCTTGCTCCCACACTTCCGGCAATTTCCTCCAGCGTCGGCTCCCTTCCCAGGGCGTCAGTGAGCTTCTCTCTGGCAGCGCTTACCTTCATTCCCATCTCCTTTACCGAGCGGCTCACCTTGATCATTCCGTCGTCTCTCAGAAAACGCCTTATCTCCCCGGCAATCATCGGCACTGCATAGGTGGAAAACCGCACATCATAGGAGGTGTCAAATTTGTCGATAGCCTTGATAAGACCGATGCTTCCAATCTGAAAGAGATCCTCCGTTTCACATCCTCTGCCTGCAAACCGCCGGACGATGCTCCAGACCAGCCCCATATTTTCCTCTACCAGCCGATCTCTGGCTGTTTTATCTCCACTGTGAGCCAGCATAATCAGACGGATGGTTCCGTCTGTCTTTCCTGTCCCTTCCATAGTCTCACCTGCCGACTGTCTTTTTCAGCGTTACCGTGGTTCCCCTGCCGGGCTCCGATTCCACCTTCACCTCATCCATAAAGGCCTCCATAAAGGAAAATCCCATGCCGGAGCGTTCTCCGGAAAGGTCTGTGGTGTACATGGGTTCCATCGCCTTCTCTATGTCTGGAATTCCCACTCCGGAATCCCTCACGATAACCGTGGCTTCCCGTCCGTCAATCCCTGTTTCTATGTAGATGGTCCCATTTCCTCCCTGATACCCGTGTATCACTGCATTGGTGACAGCCTCGGAGACAGCCGTCTTTATATCGTCCATCTCTTCCACAGTCGGATCCAGACGGCTCAGGAACACTGCCACCGCCACCCTGGCAAACTCCTCATTTTCCGAGCGGCTCTCAATCTCCATTTTCATCCACTCGGGACCTCTCCTCTTTTCTTCCATCACTTTCTGCATGGCTCTCTCCTTTCCGGGCGCCCTTCCATGGCCGCCTCCTTCGTATCATATCCCTTCACAATCCCCGCAATTCCTCCTATAGCGAGAATTCTCTTTACCTGTCTTCCGGCTCCATAGTAAGCGACCGTCCCGGCGCTTCCCTTCATCTGCTTATATCGCCCAAGCAGCACGCCGATTCCGGAACTGTCCATGAACTCTGTCCTCGTAAAATCAAACACCAGTCTTGTAATATAATTTTCTGCCAGCAGCAGATCCGTTTCATTTTTCAGAATTGTGCAGTTATGGTGATCGATCTCCCTCGGCAGATGGATCACCAGAATCTGCCCTGCCGCCTCGTATGTAAACTCCTGTCCCACCTCGTTCTCCCCTTTCTGTTTTCTTCCCTGTTCTGTCGTCTGTCTTTTTCTTCCCCCTGCAGGCTGTCCTGTGCATCAGAAGCCCCTGTTTCAGTATTCCCTTTCTTTTCTGCGTTTATACACCGGGATAGAAGGTTCCGTCTGCGAAACTGCGCGCCGGTCGCCGCTGCAAAACAGCCATTTCCATACATGCGGCTGCACATCCACAGTGAAGCGTTTTTTCCGATCGGGATCCGCATTTTATGCTTCAACGCAGCAGGTTCTTTTCTGCAGAATAAAAAAGACACTGCAAAAGAAACCTTTTCTCTTACAGTGTCTTCATTTCCAATTATCTGCAGGTATCTGCCGCTCTCCGGCACGGCAGGCTGAGGCTATTCGGCTCCTGCCTCTTCTCCGCTTTCTCCGGCGGCCTGAGTCTCGCCTGCCGCCGGCTGCTGCCCTGCAGCAGACTGAACGTAGGGCGCCAGCTCTGTCAGCTGGTTTCTGGCTTTTTCTGCGTACTCAGAATCTCCGTACTGGGTGCTTACCTGGGTGAAAAGCTCTACCGCCTTTGCAAAATCCTGCTTGGAGCGGTAAATCATTCCCATATTGAACAGCACGTTCGGATTGTCTGGCCGGATAGTCAGACAGGTATTGTAATAGTTCAGCGCGTCGTCCATCCTTCCGGCTGACCACATGGTATAGGCCAGATCCTCCAGTGTCTGGTAGCCGTTGGTTTCAATATCCTGCTTGATTCCATTGGCGATAGCCAGCACCTCCTCGTCCGTAAAGATAGACGGGTTGAAGCCCGGATACAGGGTGACAGCTCCCGTCAGATCGTCATTCCGGTAGGCCTGAAGCATCTTCACGAGAATCGCATACTGATTTACCTGGCTGTCATTGCTGTTTAAGGCCTCGTCCAGCTTCTGCTCTGCCGTCTCCTTATCGCTCTGCGCCTGGGCCATCTGGCTGTTTAAGCTGTCAATCTCCTCATTGCGCTGGTTCAGCTTTTCCTCATAGCGCAGGATTTCCTGATTGTGCTCATTGTTCAGAGCCTTAATCCTGGTAGGCATGACGAGGAAAAAGATAACCATGGCACCCAGGGCAAGTCCGGCCACAATATTCAGGATCGACTGCCATCCCGTATTCTCCTTGTAGGACGGCGGGATAATCACATCGTCATCCTGCATCTTCTTGTGGGAAAACGCATTCTTCAGCTTCCTGCGCTCCACGTCTGCCCGTCCCGTCCTGGCCTTCACGATGGACATATACCAGGAGGCTCTGGGATTGTTTTTATCAATCTTTAAAACCTTCATCAGGGATTTTCCCGCTTTTGTGTACGTTCCCCTGCTCATGTAGAGCACAGCCAGGAGCAGATGAGCCTTGATGAAGTTCGGATTGACTTCCACCACCTTTGTGAGCTGCAGAACAGCCAGATCGTCATCTCCGGCCTTCGCCTGAAGAAGAGCCTGATTATACCGTTTTACATTCTGGCTCACCACATCCAGGCGCTCCGGCTTTCTCTGAATCTGATCCAGGTAATAATCGGCCCGGTTGTCCTGCTCCTTAAAGTTCATGCTGATGACCCACTGCACCAGAGCGTCTGATACCTCTCCCATCTCATAGTAAATAAGGCCCAGCAGATTCCTGGCATCAATGTGGTACTTATTCAGCATCAGACATTTTTTTAAGGCCTCTGCAGCCCCCGTAAGGTCACGTATTTTCGCCCGCTCCAGCCCCACGTTGTAAAAACCGTTTGCAGCCAGGCGGATTTTCTTTAACTGATCCATGCTTTTTACCGCTCTTTCACCTGTTTAAGTACTTCCATCACTATATCTGACATGTCTGTCAGATCGCTCTTTACGATCGCCTCCCCGATATCCTCCACCTCAAGGCTCGGCTGAAAGCGGCTGATTTCCTCATCAAAATCAATCATGGTTTCTCTATCCTTTGCCACAATGGTTCCTCCTTATCACATCTTTTATTTCCCCAATCAGATACAGGGAGCCGGCACAGAATACCGTGTCCTCCTCCTGTTTCTCCTCAAGGGCTGTACAAAGCGCCTCTGCAGCGGAAGGCCTGACAAACAGCTCCGGCCCGTGTCCGCCAGCCTGCCTGACGGCTTCCCTGGCCGCCTCCTCCAGCCTGTGGATGTCAAGTCCCCGCCCATAGGTTACCTGAGTCAGAATCAGCACGTCCGGGGCAAACTCCCTTAAGAGGATCTCTGCCATCTCCCTGTACTCCTTGTCAGACGAGACAGCAAACAGAAGAATTTTCCTCTTTCCGGAAAGCTCTGAAGCCGCACGGGCAAAGGCGCGGATTCCTCCCTCATTGTGAGCGCCGTCCAGATACACTCCCGGCATGATCTCCTCCATCCGTCCTGGCCATATGGTCTTCTTCAGGCCCTGCCGGACAGCTGTTTCGGAAATTCCAAGGAGTTCTGCCGCCCGCACTGCCAGCATGGCATTGACTGCCTGATACTGAGCGGCAAAAGGAATTTCCAGGGGCTCTTCTCCATTTTTCCTGATAAACAGATGTCCGTCTTTTAAGACAGCCTCAGAGAAGCTGTCTGTGCCCACGGCCTCTGCCGGACTGCCAAGTGCCTCTGCCCTGTCCCGGATCACCGCAGCTGCCGCCGGATCAGTACTGTCATAGACAACCGGCACGCCGGGCTTTATAATTCCGGCCTTCTCCCCTGCGATGAGCTCCACAGTATTTCCCAGATATTCCATGTGGTCAAGGCTTATGGAGGTGATCACGCAGAGAGCCGGCCTGTCCGCCGCATTCGTAGCGTCCAGGCGTCCTCCAAGCCCCGTCTCCACCACAGCCGTGAATCCTCTCCTGTTCTGCATCATAGCCGCAAACATCAGGAACAGGAACTCAAAATAGGTAGGATGGGTGATCCCCAGACCCTGAAGCCTGTGAAGACCCTCCTTCACCCTGCAAAAAGCCTGAAGGAATTCGTTCTCCTCCGCCTGCACCCCGTCAAAGCAGAATCTCTCCCTGACGCTGACCAGGTGCGGCGAGGTGAACACCGCCGTGTGCTCTCCCGCTTCCCTGAGAATGGAGGAAAGGAACGCACAGACGGAGCCCTTTCCGTTTGTTCCGGCCACATGGATCAGACGCACTCCATCGAGGGAAAGCCCCATGGCTTTCATCATAGCGCGTATATCATCAAGGCTGTGCTTTTCTCTGGAAAATTTCGGAATCCCGTCCAGATACTGCATTGCCTCTCTGCAGGCATCCGGGCTGCAGCCCTCCTCCCTGCCTGCCCCTGTCTTATTGTTCTCTGTCATTTTATCATCATTTTTCATCTTGTCCCGTTCTGTCCTCCTTTGGCCCGGTCGGACCATGCTGAAACAGAATGCGCCGGAAGCAGGCCCTGCAAAAAGCCTCCTCCTGCGATTTTACTCTTTTGTCCATCTCTCTATTATAATATAAGACAGCCATTATGCAAGAAGTTTATTTCGGTAAATTCTCCTGTTTCTCGACAGAACAGCAGGAAACTATGCTCCTGTTTTGCCGCACATAAAAAAGCGGGCAAACCCGCCTCAGCTCCCCATCCCCCTCAGCCATGAGGGGCTTGCCTGCTTTTTCGCGCCGCCGCGCAGCTGCTTTAGGCAGCCTTTTTCCTCTGCGCGGCGTGTACATCCCGCCCGGCAGGGCTTTTTGTATCATGGGAAATTCTTCCGAATTTCCCATGATACAAAAAGAGCGCCTGCAGATATCTGCAGACGCCCTGACCTTCTTTGAGGGCTCATCTCCTCTCCGATGGTCTATCTGTCTTTCCATATATCGATCACAGCCTGCACGATTCTTACAAACACATTCCAGATCCGCTGCAGGGGACCTTCCTCCGTCTGGGAAGCGGCTTCCAGATCTGCCGTGCTGCTCCCCAGAGCTTCCTCATCAATCTCGTCTGTTCTCAGCACAATCTGGATGCTGTGAGGCGACGGGTTCTTTCCGGACGTGAAGGATACCAGAGGTGTCTCCGGATCCATGTTGAGAAAATTGTTTTCCTCCTCATATTTGTCAAGCTGTTCGTCCAGCGTATCCTTCATACTGCGGCCAGCCGATCTGACGTTCTTCAGGTTTTCAATTGCCGTCAGACGGTTTCCGAGGAGACTCTGCATTTCGGGGAGCGTTTGCCTTGCGCCGTTGCCCAGAGTATCTCCTGAGAACCCGCTCCGTGCTCCCCAGGGCTCCTGCCAGCCGGTTCAGGAACTCCTCTGTGTCCCCCAGGGCATCCAGCATGGACGGAACATAGCTGTCCACGGTATCGATGAGCACTCTCGAATCATCCAGAAGGCTGACCAGCTGGTCCGTGCAGCTTCTCAGCTCATTGACCGTCTTTGCGGTGTCCTCTCCTGTCTCGCCCACCAGACTGCACAGTCCGTTGATCCTCTGCATCAGCGCCCCTGCCTTTGCGGCTGTCTCATCTGAGCTTCCCAGAATTTCCTTCACCTTCTTCAGGAGAACAGCCACATCGGCGCTGTAGGCAGTTCCCGAAAGCGTCTCCAGGTCAGCCTCCACCTCGTCTGCATACTCATCCAGCTCCTCCTGCCATTCCTCAAAGCTCGCGTCATTATCGCCTCCGGACCCGGGCTCTCCCGACGGCCCGGTTTTAGCCTCCTCAAAGAGAACTGTGTCCTCCTCCAGGGAAAACGCCTGAACCTCCCGCTCTTTTGCGGCCGCGTTTCCCGGTGTAGCCTTCCCAGGTGCGCCGCCCTTCCGGACTGTGCTGCTCTCCTTTGCCTCATCGTCTTTCCGTCCGCCGCTTTCCCTGTCATACCGGAAGGAATCTGCCTGCGCAAGAGCCTCCTCAAGTTCTTCCCAGCCGTCTGCGGCAGCCTCCCGGCTGGCACCGGCCCCGGCGCTCATCTGGGACAGGGCTGTCAGAAGCTCCTCAATCTGAGCAGATTTCCGGGCTATCTCCCCGGCAATCTGCCTCTGCTCCTCCCGGGTGATCCCCGCCCCAATCTGATTGGATGCAGTTTCCAGGGAATTTCTGAGAGCCTTCAGCCGGTCGTAGAGATCGTCCAGCTCATCCTGCATATCTCCCATTGTACTGTAAATGGAGCGGACGTTGTCGTTGATGTCTGTCACGGCATCCTCAGCCGTTTCCAGATAAGGGATCAGCCTGGTGGTCTGCTCTGTCAGGGATGCCAGATCATTCAGCGCCTGAACGGAACCCTCTTCTATGGCCTTCCTGCTGGCGGAGAGCACCTGGCGTCCCTGCTCCAGACTGTCCATTCCGCTCTGCAGCTCTTTCACGCCGCCCTCCATTGCCTCAAAGGCGCCCAGCAGCTCATCGAAGCTCTCATACAGTTTATCCCCGCTTTCCCTCCATGTATCCTTGGCTTCCTTCAGATCGGAGATATGGGCAAAGGCGCCGGCCGTTCCCGGAACCATCATCATGACAATTCCCACACTCTCAAAACTGTCCGTGCCAAGCCTTACCGTATAGTCCCCCTCCTCTCCCGGGAGAGCCAGAAACACTGCCGCGGAGAAATCTCCCAGGGACTGAAGCTGAGAACCGGGCGCGTCAATGCTGTAGCATTTTGACAGGTCTGCCGGAACGGCAACCATCAGCATCAGATTATTCCTGAAATAGGCCGCAGCCTTTTTGTTGGGCGTCGCCTTCACATGGATCTCCACCAGACCGGACGCTCCGCTCAGTGTCTCCGGATCCGCCTCCAGCCCATTCAGCTTGTAGGAAATATCAAATTTCCACGGAAGCTCCATCTGCCCGTCCGGCAGAGTACACTGGTAGTAGAATCTCCTGTTCCTGTCAGGAAAGGTCCACGTGACACTTCCGTCTCCGAGAACCGGCTGGACGCTGTCCGTCATATTCAGTACCCTTTCATATGTACCATAGTCTGTATAGTCCGTCACCCCGTTTGTGGTGCAGCCCTTGACTACGTTCATCTTCGTTTCTTTCCCATAGCAGTCCAGGTTCACATACATGGTTTCGTCCACCTGTACCCGCGGAGCAGCTCCGAAGGCCGCAGACGGTATGGCTGTCACAAACATAACCGCTGCCATCCCCGACGCAGCCAGGCGTTTTGCTGCCCTGCGGCTGCCCCTGAGCAGAAGCCGGTTTGTGGATTTTGCAAATCTTCCGAATTTATTTTTCATGGCTGAAAGGCCTCCTTCTCTGTTTCCTGCCCGTCTCTCCTCCGCTTTTTTCTGCCTCTGCTTTTCTCCCTTTTCTTCTTCTCAGAAATCTTCGAAGCCGGTTAAGCTCATTGTCCATCAGAATGTCATCGAACAGAACCAGAAACGCCGGCATCAGCGTCAGCACTAAAATCATGCTGAGGACCGCGCCCCTTCCGATCAGATGGCCCAGATCTCCGATGGCTGCCACAGTAGAAATAACATATACTGTATAGCCCACAATCGTCAGAATGGAGCCGGAGGTAAGGACAGCCGGAATGCTGCGCTTCAAAGCCATAACAGCCGCCTGCTTCCTGTCTGTCTCCTTCCTGCAGTCCAGATAGTTGCTGGTGGTGAGAATCGCATAGTCCACCGTCGCTCCCAGCTGGATGCAGCTCACGATAATATATCCCATGAATATCATGGTATCTCCCGCGATATAGGGGACGGCCATATTGATGAAAATGGCGATCTCAATGGGTATCATGATAATCACCGGGATGATCAGGGATTGAAAGCTGAACATCACCACCAGAAATACGCCGATCAGCGACAGCACATTGACTCTGTCATAGTCCTTTGTGATAGTAGCTTCAATATCCTGGGTGGACGGCGTCGTGCCCACCAGATAGGATTCCTCCGGATAATACTTTTTCATAATGGCCTGGATCTCGTCGGAGCATCGGTAGGCCAGCACACTCTCCCCCTTTGTTCTCACATAGATCAGGAGTCTCGAATATCCGTTTTTGTGGAGCCGCTCTGTCACAGTACGGGGCAGAAACTCCTGCGGCACCCCGGCCGGCAGCGTTCCCGCCATGGAGGTCACGGATCTGGTGTAAGGAAGCGCCTCCACCTCGTCTGAAAACGCCTTTTCCGTCACCAGGGAGGAGTTTGGAACCAGGGCAATCATCATATTGCTGCGGCCGAACTTTTCATTGATGACCTGCTCATCCTCATAGACCTTCGTTCCCTCGCTGTCGCCCACTGCCTCATTTCCAAACAGGAAGGAGTTCATGCCCTGGGCCGTGTAGGCAGGGATCGTGACAATGGCTACAAAGATGAGGACGCCCTTTCTCATGCTGTAAATCCTCCGGCTCAGGCGGTCAAATTCAGGCAGGAACGGGCGGTGGGCCGTCCTCTCTATCAGAGCCGTTGTCCTCAGAATCATGGCAGGCATAAAGAGCACTACGGTCAGAAGACTTAAGACAATTCCCTTGGCCAGCACGATTCCCATGTCAAAGCCGATGCTGAATTTCATGAAGGTCAGCACAAGGAAGCCAACAATCGTTGTCAGGCTGCTGGCGAAGATGGAGCGGAGGGCCTCATCAATGGCATTTCTGAGGGCTTCTGTCTGCGCCAGGCCTTTCTTCTTCTCCCTGGTGAAGGCATGAATCAGAAAGATGGAATAGTCCATGGAGACGGCCAGCTGCAGAACTGCCGACACGCTGTCCGTCAGGAAAGAGATCTCCCCCAGGAAAATATTGGTGCCCTTATTGATGACAATGGCGACTCCCATGATGATGAGATAGAGTACAGGCTCAAACCAGGAGTTGGTGGTTATGCACAGGATCACAAAGATCATGATCACTCCCAGCGTCAGAATCATGGACATCTCTCTCGTTACATTCTCCTCCAGAGACTTGTTCTGAACAGCCATTCCAGTGAAATATCCCTTGTCCCCCAGGATTTCCTCCATCTCATCAATGGCCCTGGACGTCCTCTTGTCCGTATCCCCCTCCACGAAAGTCACATCCATGACGGCAGAGCCGTCCTTATAGTAATCCGCAATGTCGGTTCCGTCGATAAAGCTGTCTGCCGAAAATACATCGGTTCCCGTATCCAGCCACAATATCTGGTCCACGCCGTCCACTGCCTCCAGCTGATCCTTGTACTGCTTCGCCTGGTAGAGGGTAACCCCGTCAATCATGATCCTGGCCGTGCCTGGATAACCGAATTTCTCCTCCATCAGATCCAGTCCCTGTCTGGACTGCACCGTACCGGGCAGATACTCTGTCAGATCATAGTTTACCTCCACAAAGGGGGCTGCTGCCGCTGATATGAGGACAGCGAGCAGAAACAGCTTCTCAATACTCTGGCTCTTTTCAATAATAAAATCCGCAAGACTGAATTTTTTTCTCTCTCCCCCCGGTATCCCCGCAAACTGCAAACCCTTCCTTTTTATTGTGCGTATGAATCTCAGTATCATAGTCAGAATCTCCTGTCCGTCATGTTTCGGGCCGTCTCCTGCAGGTCCGCCGCACCGCCGTCTCCCACCCGTTTCAGTGTGAACCGCATATCCTCAGCAGACCTCGTCTATTTCATGAAAATGACCATATAGTAATCGCGCCCGCCGACTTCCCTGTGGGCAATGCCCATCTCACTGTAGTAATCGGGTCTGTCCTTCCGCTTTCTGGCATCCTCCTGAAGGTCAAGAATCTTTTCTTCCGCCTCGTCTGCCCCGTCTGCGTTCCGGATGTAGACTTCCATGGAACGCCGGCCGCTGTTGTATCCGATCGCCTTCAGATAGTCAGAAAGCTCTCCCTCACCGGGAATCTTTCCGTTTCCATACCCCTTATCCCTGGCAGCCTCCAGTCGGTGCTCTGCAATCTCTGTGAGCTTTCCGCTGATCACATAACTGGCATCCTTATCGTAATTGCGTTTTTCATCCTCGTAATAGCCCTCATCCTCGTCGCCGTCGAATCCATCCAGCTTCATCTCATTTAAGTTTGAAGCCAGATTCTGGCAGGCCTCATCGTAGAAGCCGATCTCAAAGCTCCCGCCGCCTGAATTCTTCGTTTTTCTGGCGCTCTCCACCCTTCCGCTGTCTGCGAAGGTATAGACTGTCTCCCCCTGCGTCATGTGACCTGTCTCCATAGCACCGCTCTCTCTGAAATAGTAGCTGGCTCCGTCAATGGTTCTCCATCCCACCGCCATAGCTCCCGACGGTTCCAGATAGTACCAGCACCCGCCGGTATTCAGCCATCCTGTTTTCATCAGGCCGTCCTCGCCGAACCAGTACCAGCTCCCATCAATCAGCTGCCATCCGGGAGGGATACTCTGCCCCTGCTGCGTCACATATCGAACCCCCGACGCGTCCTGCACCCAGCCCCAGCCTTCCGACGCCAGAGCCGTACCGGCGCTTAAAAGCGCCAAAACCGGCACAGCCAATGAAATCCAGATAACATCCCTTTTCCTCTTCCTGCATGTTTTTATTTTTCTGTTCCTGTCAGCTCCCATATGCTGCCTCCTCACTTTCTCCAATCTGTTCAGAGCGGTTCTGCCCTGCCGGATCTCTCCGTCAGGGTAATACACTCAACGCATTATGTGTTATCGGACTTTGTTCTATTAATTGACATGTGTTGATTTATAAACTATAATAAATTATACTCACTTTGGATTTTTTTGACAATCATCAATTTTTGACACCATAATTATTAATGTACATTTTTTATTAATATGTCTATTAATAAATTCTGATCGCTGATTTTTGCTGAATCATGGACCTTGCAGAAGGCCACAGGAAAAGCCCCCGCCAGTCCCCTGTGCCAGACGGGGCTGGGGACACGTCCGGCGCCATCAAAGGCAGGGCTGCTTTAATACGGCAGATGGAATGGCGCAGTTGAGGGGAATCAAAAACAGAAAAGGAGCGTTTGCTATGAGGGAAGAAAATCTGGATCGCAGAATACGGAAAACAAGAAAGGTAATTCGGGAATGCCTCACCGAGCTTCTGAAGGAAAAGCGGATTCAGGATATCACAGTCCGTGAGATATCGGAGAAGGCAGACATAAACAGAGGAACCTTTTACCTCCATTATAAGGATGTTTTTGATCTGATGGAGCAGATTGAGAGGGAGCTTCTGGAAGAGCTGGAGGAGGTTTTAAGGCGATACCGCGCTTCTGACCTGCTGTCCAATCCGGCTATGGTTTTCACGGAAGTCTTTCATCTTGTAAAGGAAAACAGCGATATGGTTGCTATTCTCATCGGTGAAAATGGCGATATTAACTTTGTAAACCGTCTCAAGGATATTGTGCGTGAGAAATGTCTGAGAGACTGGATGGAGCTGTTCCGTCCGGAAGCCGCAAAGGAGGAGGGCGCCTGTCAGGACAGCTCTGCCTTTGAGGCCTACTATGCCTTCACCGTCACCGGCTGCATCGGGCTCGTCCAGTACTGGCTGGATTCCGGACTCAAAGAATCCCCGGAGGAGCTGGCCGCTCTGACAGAGCAGATTATCCTGAAGGGAATCCGGATGTTTGAAACAGAGGCCGGCGCCTGACACAGACAGCCTCCTGCATCCGTACAGCACTTTTCAGCTTTGTGAAAGCGTTCCGGAACGTTTTCACAAAGCGAAAACGGCACATTCCAGGAACAAAAGCACCTGAAATGCACCATCTCTTACTTCCAGCCCTATGGTTCTTCTTTTACATTTACTTCCGCTGCTGCCGTTTCTTCAGGCTCTGCTTCCTCCTCCACAAAGCGGGCCAGCATATCAATAAATTCCCGGTTATTCGGCTTTTCCCTAAGCTCTCTGCCTGCAACTGTGTTCAGCAGTTCTCTGTCACCATATTTCCATATAACCCCAATCACAGTCCTGATGTCCCTTTCCACACATTTGACCGTCGTATTGTTCTCCAGCGCCACCTCAAGGTAAACGCCCTTCGTGATATAGAGCAGAAGCCTTCTGTCCTCTATGCTTTTTGTCACTGCAGACACAGTAAAATGAAATCCTATATAAGATCCATTAGCCCCAAGCCGTCTGATGAGATGTTCTACTTTTTTTGCTGTTTTCATCACCATTCTCCCTATCTCTTTATTCCACAGCAAAATATACCCTGATAACTTATGGGAACACAAGAAAATAGCTTCTACATTTTCCGACAGGCAGCGTCGGATTTTGTAGAACAAACTTGCTTGACAGGTCTTTCCTCTTTGATTTTTAGAAATGGATTTCTGAATTTTTAAAATATGATCCAAATTTGGCTAATATAATTATAATGAATTTCCCGCAAAAATCAATCCTGTTTTTTCATCCCTCCTGTTCTTTTCATTCATCCCTGTACAGCAGCAGGCAGCCCTCCGCTGGAAG
>JAHZAR010000047.1:0-2957 GCA_019423835.1 Clostridiales bacterium
CGATGAGCTGGGACTGCCCTACGTGGTGAATGAGGGAGACGGCGCATTCTACGGCCCGAAGATCGATTTCCATCGGGAGGACTGTATCGGCAGAACCTGGCAGTGCGGCACCATCCAGCTGGATTTCCAGCTTCCGCAGCGATTTGAGCTGGAGTACACAGGGGCAGACGGGGAGAAGCACAGACCGATCATGATTCACCGCGTTGTGTTCGGATCCATTGAGCGCTTCATCGGAATTTTAATTGAGCATTTTGCAGGGGCATTCCCGACCTGGCTGGCCCCCGTACAGGTCAGGGTACTTCCGATTTCTGACAAGTATGCAGACTATGCAGCCAGAGTTTATGAGTCCTTAAGCGAGGCCGGAATCCGCGCAGAGATTGACACCCGCTCGGAGAAGATCGGCTACAAGATCCGCGAGGCTCAGACAAATAAGATTCCTTATATGCTGGTTGTCGGCCAGAAGGAGGAGGAAGAGGGAACCGTGTCTGTGAGAAGCCGCTTTGCAGGCGATGAGGGAGCTTCTTCCTTAGAGAGCTTTATCGGAAAAATCCAGAAAGAAATCGCATCCAAAGAGATGAGAAAGATGGAAGAAAAGAAAAATTAAAAACAGCTGAGGGAACGGGATAATTCTGCCGGATCGTCACATAATAATCCTGAATCCGCAAAAGCCCTGGCATGGGCCTGGCGGAAACAGATAACGGCGCATTTCAAATAACAGAATCGCCAGGATAAAGGAGGAATATGTGATGACCAGACTTGACTGTAATGTAACAGGGTGTGTTCACAACGCAGAGAACTGCTGCTGCCGCGGCTCTATCACCGTAGAGGGAAAGACCGCAATGGAGAAGTGCGATACCTGCTGTGCAAGCTTCGATGAAAAGAAGGGCGGAGCCTTCACAAACCTGTTCAAAACCCCGGAGAGCCAGCTGCGCGTTGCCTGTGAGGCAGAGAACTGTATCTATAATAAGGATAAGTTCTGTGCGGCTGAGCACATCGGAATTACAGGCGGAAATGCCACAGAGGCATATCAGACAGAATGTTCCAGCTTTAAGGCACGCTGAGAAGAGCGGGGGAGCAGAGCTTGGCTCCCCCGGTTTTTCTGTATCTGGGACGGAACACACCCCCATCCGCCGGAACTTCAGATGAGTGACGGCCCATGGACCGAAGGAGGGAAAGGCAGAAGGGCTGTGAGCCGGGGCAGAGACAGGAAAAAACGGGAAAAATATAGAAAATCTATTGACAGGATGAAACAGTCATAGTATAATAGCCAAAGTTGTGAGAGACAACATCAGGAAAGCAGGTATCCGCCTCACCCTGGCACGAGGAAGTGACCAGCGGTTCATATGAGTTAGTAAATCATCCTTTATTGGAATTTCCTATAGTCTATGAGCGGGTAGTCTGACTGCCCGCTTATTTTATTGATTCATTCATCATCACAGTATGGAGGTGTACGGCCATTAGCGATTTAATGATTAACGAACAGATTAGGGACAGAGAGGTTCGTTTGATTGGAGAACACGGAGAGCAGCTCGGTATCATGTCCGCAAAGGATGCTTACAAGCTGGCGAGAGAGGCAGAGCTTGATCTGGTAAAGATTGCTCCCACCGCAAAGCCGCCGGTATGCAAGATCATTGACTACGGCAAGTTCAGATACGAGCAGGCCCGCAAGGAAAAAGAAGCTAAAAAGAAACAGAAGGTTATCGAGGTGAAGGAAGTGCGCCTGTCACCCAACATTGACGACAACGATCTGAACACAAAGGTGAGCGCTGCCAGAAAGTTTATCGAGAAAGGCAATAAAGTCAAGATTACCCTTCGTTTCAGAGGCCGTGAGATGGCTCACATGTCAAAAACCAAGTACATCCTCGACGATTTTGCTGAGAAGCTGTCCGACATTGCCGTTGTCGACAAGCCTTCCAAGGTTGAGGGAAGAAGCATTGTGATGTTTTTAACTGCAAAACGTTAAAAATAGACCATTATCTAAGGAGGAAAATAACCATGCCTAAAATGAAAACAAGCAGAGCTGCTGCTAAGCGTTTTAAAACAACAGGAACAGGAAAATTAGTAAGAAACAAGGCTTACAAATCCCATATCTTAACTAAGAAATCTACTAAGAGAAAAAGAAATCTTAGAAAAGACATCGTTACTGACGCTACAAACGCAAAAGTAATGAAGAAGATTTTACCATACTTATAAGATTGAGAGTTTAAGAAGGAGGAAATAACCGATGGCAAGAATCAAAGGCGGATTAAACGCTAAGAAAAAACATAACAGAGTGTTAAAGCTGGCTAAAGGCTACAGAGGCGCTCGTTCCAAACAGTATAGAATCGCAAAGCAGTCTGTAATGAGAGCATTAAAGAGCTCCTACGCAGGCCGCAAGGAGAGAAAGAGACAGTTCAGACAGCTCTGGATCGCACGTATCAACGCTGCTGCACGCATCAACGGCTTATCCTACAGCAAGTTCATGTACGGCTTAAAGCTGGCCGGCGTTGAGATGAACCGCAAGGTATTATCTGACATGGCTATCAGCGATGCAGAGGGCTTTGCAAAGTTAGCAGAGCTGGCTAAGTCCAAACTGGCTTAATTTTCAGTTTGTCTGACTTCGTTTTTACAATTCCTGAATTGGAAATCATGAAATGCCTGAGGACAGCAGGGCGGGAAACTGCCTTCTGTTTTCAGGCATTTTTTGCTCTGCAGAAGAGATCCTGCCGTTCTGGGGAGAGCGGGAAGCAGAACGATCCGGCGAGGAGCGGCTTCGCAGGGAGCTCCGCATATCGGCAGAAAATCAAGGAAAATCATAATAATTGAAAAAAATAAAAAAATTTACAAAAAAAGCTTGCCAAACGCGGTCTGTTATGATATACTACAAAACGTCGAAAGGAAAGCGACAAAACAACTGAAAAAAACATGCGGGAGTGCTGGAATTGGCAGACAGGCTAGACTAAGGATCTAGTGGTTGT
>JAHZAR010000047.1:3057-15712 GCA_019423835.1 Clostridiales bacterium
GTTCGAGTCTCTTCTTCTGCACGATGGAAGCTCTGAGGTAATCAGAGCTTTTTTCCTTTATAAAAAACAGAGTCTGGGAAAGGGGCGGATGAAACATGCTCGGAAAGACGGAGATTGTATATCAGGGAAGCGATATGGCCCGGTTTAACCAGATCCTCGCCGCGCTGGAGCACGGATAGAAATGTGATAGAGACGGCGGCGCCAGAAAACGGAGGGTTCCGGCATGGAGAAAGCAGGAGAGAAGGAAAATTGGTTACAGTTCAGCCATGTATCTTCTTGCCCGCTTAAAGCGGACAAGAAGCGTCTGGCGTCCGCCCTATGAAGATTCGGACAGGAAAACTCTTATGAAAGCACGCTTTCAACGCATTTTCCTGTCCAAATCTTCGCATGGCTGAACTGTAACAAAAATTGTAAATTTTTGAAAAAAAGTGCTTGCATTACTCTTCCCCCTGTGCTATAATACCTTTCGTTGGAAACAACAAGACAAATTGAAAAGACATGCGGGAGTGCTGGAATTGGCAGACAGGCTAGACTAAGGATCTAGTGGTTGTATGATCGTGTGGGTTCAAGTCCCATCTCCCGCATACGCAGAAGTGGCGGAATTGGCAGACGCGCACGGTTCAGGTCCGTGTGGTAGCGATACCGTGAGAGTTCGAGTCTCTTCTTCTGCACGATGGAAGCTCTGAGGTAATCAGAGCTTTTTTCTTATATCGCGGAAGTTCTGTGCTCCCAATGTCATAGAAGCTCTCAGGGGAAGCGTATATTTTATCAAAAGCCATGCCGGCTGCAGAGAAGCGGATGTGAGGGACGGGTCTGCATAAAATTTGATATGATTGAAGAACAGGTATAGTAAAACAGGGCAATTTAGTATATAATACCCATTGTGGAAAATGCGGCCCGGTGAGGGCGCGTTCAGCCAGAATACGATACAAAGGAGGGCCACTATGCTGGAACTTAGGAACATTTCGTTTGAAGTCCAGGAGGAAAAGGAGCAGAGAGAGATCATACACAACCTGGATTTAACCATAGAGGACAATGAGTTTGTGGTAATTACCGGTCCCAACGGAGGCGGCAAATCCACCCTTGCAAAGATTATTGCGGGAATCAAGACGCCGACGGAGGGCTCCATTCTGTTTGACGGACAGGATATTACGGATAAGAGCATTACGGACAGGGCAAACATGGGTATCAGCTTTGCCTTTCAGCAGCCGGTGCGCTTTAAGGGGATTCAGGTCCTTGACTTAATCCGTCTGGCGGCCCACGACGACAAGCTGTCAGTGGCTGATGCCTGCCGCTATCTCTCAGAGGTGGGACTGTGCGCCAGGGATTACATTAACCGTGAGGTAAACGGCAGCCTCTCCGGAGGTGAGTTAAAGAGGATTGAGATTGCCACGGTTCTTGCGAGAGCGTCCAGGCTTTCCGTGTTTGATGAGCCGGAGGCAGGAATTGATCTCTGGAGCTTCCAGAACCTGATCCAGGTATTTGAGCGCATGAGAGAGAGGACAAAGGGCTCTATCATCATTATCTCCCATCAGGAGAGGATATTAAATATTGCAGACCGGATCGTGGTGATTGCGGACGGACGCATCACGAAGCAGGGAAAGAAGGAGGAGATCCTTCCGGAGATCCTCGGAACCGCATCAGCAGTGGAGGCATGTGATTTTTACAGGAGGGAGAAGTAATGGACGAGATTCAGAAGACTCTGTTGGAGGAAGTGGCGGATCTTCACGGTATCCCTGCCGGAGCTTACAATATCCGCGCAAACGGCCAGACGGCCGAGAGGAATACGACGGCCAACATCGACATTGTAACAAAAGAGGACAAGCCAGGGATCGACATTTATATCAAACCCGGTACGAAGAACGAGAGCGTACATATCCCTGTCGTTCTGAGCCAGAGCGGCCTGACAGAGACTGTGTACAATGACTTCTATATCGGAGACGGCGCCGACGTGACGATTGTGGCCGGCTGCGGCATTCACAACGGAGGAGACGCCTCCTCCCGCCATGACGGGATTCACCGCTTCTTTATCGGAAAGGGTGCGAAGATCCGCTATGTGGAGAAGCACTATGGAAGCGGCGACGGAAACGGAAAACGCATCATGAACCCCGTTACAGAGGTGACCATGGACGAGGGCAGCTATATGGAGATGGAAACGGTCCAGATTAAGGGTGTGGACTCTACGAAGAGAGAGACAAAGGCGGTTCTCGGCAGAGAAGCCAGGATTGTGATCAAAGAGAGGCTGATGACCCATGGAAATCAGGATGCTGAGAGCCGTTTTCACGTGGATCTGAACGGGGAGGACTCCAGCGCCAACGTGATTTCCCGTTCGGTTGCCAGGGATCACTCTCACCAGCTCTATATTTCCAATATCACAGGCAACAGCAGGTGCAGCGGCCACACAGAGTGCGATGCGATTATCATGGATGAGGCCAGAATTCAGGCGGTTCCTGAGCTGACGGCCAACAATATTGATGCGGCCTTAATCCACGAGGCGGCTATCGGCAAGATAGCGGGGGAGCAGCTGATCAAGCTGATGACTCTGGGCTTAACGGAGGCAGAGGCAGAGGCTCAGATTGTAAACGGATTCTTAAAATAGAGTAACAGCCGGGGACGCATGGAAGAGAGGGGGCCGTGCGTCCTCTTTTTTCGGCTTGGATTCCCCGGATTTAAAATACGGTTCAGGGAGAAGGGAGGAGATGAGTGTAGGAAAGAAGGAGGACGAGGCGGTTCTCGACACTGCCCTGTTGGCCGGACATATTCTGCTTGAGAACGGAGCGGAGATTTACCGCGTTGAGGAAACCATCGACAGGATCTGCGGCTATTACGGCGTCAGCTCAGAAAATGCCTTTGTGCTGAGCAACGGCATTTTCCTGACTGCCGGGAGCGCCAGAGAGAGCTTTTTTGCTAAAGTACAGCACATACCGGTGAGCGGTACGCATCTGAACAAGGTAGCTGCGGTCAACCAGCTCTCGCGGGAGATTGTGGAGGGGAAGCATTCCGTCGGGGAGGCCAGGCAGATCCTGGAGGAGATCCGGAAGATGCCAGGGAAGAAACGGTGGATGCAGGTGGCCGCGTCAGGGATGGGAAGCGCCGCCTTCTGTCTCCTGTTTGGAGGAACTGTAAGGGACGGCCTGGCAGCTCTTCTGGCGGGAATTCTCCTCTATCTTTACGTGCTGTGGCTTGGCGCCCCCCATCTGTCTAAAATTGTGGGAAATATCGGAGGCGGAGCTCTGGTTACACTGGCTTGCAGTATTTTTTACCTGGCAGGAGCCGGAGAAAATCTGAATTATATGATGATCGGCTCCATTATGCCCCTGGTGCCGGGGGTGGCGTTTACCAACTCGATCCGGGATATCGCGGACGGGGACTACATATCTGGTTCTGTCCGGATGCTGGACGCACTTCTGGTCTTTTTCTGCATTGCCATCGGGGTGGGCATCGGTTTCTCCGCAGTGAGTATGGTCCCGGGACACTGGGGAGAGCTTCTCAGGGTGACGGATCTGGCAGAGGGAGCCGGGCAGGCAGCTGAAATTCAGACAGCGGGCTCCCGCCTGTTTCTGATGATGAAGGAAATTCTTTCCGCCGTTGTGGGAACGGTCAGCTTCTCCCTGCTTTTTGGAGTCCCCAGAGAATACTACCCCTACTGCGGGCTGATCGGGGGAGCAGGATGGCTGGTATATTCCCTCACAGAGCTTATCCTACCAGGCTCCGGCCCCTGTTTTGCGGCTACAGCGGTGGTGATCTTTCTCTCCCGGACGGCAGCAGTGCTGGAGCGGTGTCCTGCCACCATTTTTCTGATTGCAGGAATTTTCCCCCTGGTGCCGGGAGCAGGCGTTTACTGGACCGTGTACCACATTGTCATGGAGGAGCTTTTCATGGCAGTCCAGACAGGCTACCTGGCCATGAAATCAGCAGCTGCCATTGTGCTGGGCATTGTGTTTGTGTTTGAACTGCCCCAGGGATTGTTTATGCACCTGGCAGGACGGGGAAGGCGGACGGGAAAGACAGAAAAGCCGCAGGGAAAGGGCACGCCATGACTCAGGCCATAAGCGCTGCCAGGCGCCTTATTTTCTTTTCTGAATAAAAAGAGTCATTTTTCCGGACGTTTCCTCATAAATATAGATGTAATAGTATGGGAAGCGTGTGCTTATGAATGATCAGAAAATTGAGAATATCCTGAATCTGGCGCTGGATGCCACAGAAAACGAGAGGGAGCGATCCGGGGAGCTGAACGTGGGTTTTAACCCGGAGGATAACAGATGGGAGCTGATTGTAAAGTACAACGGAAGTCTTGAGAAGGTGGCGGAGGCTCTGCCGGAGATTGAGGTCCTGGAACTTTCCAATGAGTATGCTATTCTGGTGGTTCCTGAGCCTCTGATCGATGTTTTGGCCTCCTTTGCTGAGATTGAGTACATAGAAAAACCAAAAAGCCTGAACTTTGCCGTGGTGCAGGCCAGGGCCGCTTCCTGCATTAATCCGGTGCAGGCGGGGGCCAGAGGCCTGACCGGGAAGGGGACGATTGTGGCGATAATTGACTCCGGCATTGACTATTACCATGAGGACTTCAGGAACCAGGACGGCACCACAAGGATTCTGGAGCTGTGGGATCAGAGCCTGGACCGCGTGTTTACGAGAGAGGAGATTAATGAGGCTCTGAGCCGGGGGAGCAGAAGCGGGGCCGAGGAGCTTGTGCCTTCCAGAGATCTGAGCGGGCATGGGACAGCTGTGGCAGGAATTGCAGCCGGGAACGGCAGGGAGAGCGGCGGCAGAAACCGGGGAGTAGCCTACGAGAGCGATCTTCTGGTAGTGCGTCTTGGAACACCCAGGGCCAATTCCTTTCCGCGGACTACAGAGCTTATGAGGGCTCTGGACTATGTGGTGAGAAGAGGGCTTTCCTACGGAGAGCCGGCAGCAGTCAATCTGAGCTTTGGAAACTCCTATGGCTCTCACGACGGTACCAGTCTGCTGGAAACCTACATTGATGATATATCCAATTACTGGAAAACGGTCATAGTGACAGGTACGGGCAATGAGGGGAGCAGCAGGGGACACACCTCCGGCCGGTTTTCTATGGGAGAGGATACAGAGATTGAGCTGTCCGTGGCCAGCTATGAGACGGGATTCGGCGTCCAGCTATGGAAACTGTACTCAGATATTGTGGAGATTGCGATTATCAGTCCCGGCGGCCTCTCAACAGGAGTGATCAGCAACAAGCTGGGACCCCAGCGGATTCGATTTAGAGATACGACAGTACTGCTCTACTATGGAAAACCCAGCCCCTACAGTCAGGCGCAGGAGATTTATCTGGATTTTATTCCGGACAGAGACTATGTACAGAGCGGGATCTGGAAAATCCGTCTGACGCCCAGGAAGGTGGCAGTGGGACTGTACGATCTCTGGCTTCCGGGAGGAGGAGTGCTGAACCGCTCCACCCGGTTCCTGAAACCGGAGCCCAACACGACTCTGACGATTCCTTCCACCGCATTCCGGGTGATCTCCGTGAGCGCTTACGATGATTCCTATCCCTCCTTCGCCGACTTTTCGGGAAGGGGATTTACCAGGCTGGACACCCGGGTCAAACCGGATCTGTCCGCTCCCGGTGTGGGAATCCTTGCCCCGAAGGCCGGGGGAGGCTATGAGGCGGTGACAGGTACCTCCTTTGCCGCCCCCTTTGTCAGCGGCAGCGCCGCCCTCCTGATGCAGTGGGGGATCGTGGAGAACAATGATCCCTTCCTCTACGGTGAAAAAATAAAGGCCTATCTGATCCGGGGGGCGAAACCGCTTCCCGGGGAAAATATCTATCCCAATGAGAGGGTGGGTTTTGGGCTCCTCTGCCTAGAGGACAGCTTCCCGCTCTGATTAGGAGGCAGAGATGGGGTACGCCCTGGTGAAGTGTGACAAATTTCATCAATAATTGTTAAAATTTTCAGAAATAAATACTGTTAAAACAGGTGAAAATATGATATAATGACATGATAATCGGGAAAGTTTGGAAATTGTTGTCACGCTGGCAGCTGGCCAGGGCGAGAGGAACGAAGGATGTGATTGCATGAACATCAGAGAAGCAACCGAACAGTGGGAAAGTGAATATTTAAGCCCTTATGCCTCCCTGAGCAGAGATACAAAGGGCAGAGAGCGGCAGGAACCTCTCTGCGATATAAGGCCGGAGTATCAGAGGGATCGGGACCGGATCCTTCACAGCAAGGCATTCCGCCGGATGAAGCACAAGACCCAGGTATTTCTGGATCCGGAGGGGGATCACTACAGGACCAGGCTTACCCATACGCTGGAGGTGTCTCAGATTGCCCGGACGATAGCCAGAGCGCTGCGTCTCAATGAGTCTCTGACAGAGGCCATAGCTCTCGGCCATGACCTGGGGCATACGCCTTTCGGTCATTCGGGGGAGGCTGTCCTGAACAGCCTGGTTTCCGGGGGATTCACGCACGCCAGACAGGGACTGCGGGTGGTGGAGGTGCTGGAAAAGAAGGGGAAGGGACTGAACCTGACCTGGGAGGTCAGGGATGGCATGCTGAACCACCGCACCTCCGGCCATCCATCTACGCTGGAGGGCCATATCGTGCGCCTTTCTGACAAGATCGCCTATATTAATCATGACATAGACGATGCCATCCGGGCCGGAATCTTTGTGGAGGAGGATCTGCCCCGGGAATATACAGATATTTTGGGACACAGTGTGAGAGAACGGCTGGATACCATGATTCACGACCTGATCGGTCAGAGCCTGGACCGACCGGAGATTTCCATGTCTGCCGGGATGGAGACGGCTATGCACGGCCTGAGGAGGTGGATGTTTGAGAATGTCTACCGGGGAACAGCAGCCAAGGCAGAGGAGGGGAGGGCACAGCAGCTCATCGTCTGCCTCTATGACTACTATATGAGAAGGCCCGAGGAACTGCCGGCAGAATATCTGGAGGGGATGGAGAAGAGAGAAGAGACGCTGGAACGCACTGTCTGTGACTACATAGCCGGTATGACGGACGTGTATGCCATCGAGCGGTTCAAGGAGCTGTTTGTACCGAAATCCTTTAAAGTGTAGGCAGAAGCCTGACGGAAAAAGTACCAGAAGAAACAGGAGGTTTTCATGTATTATCCTGAGGAAGTAATAGAGGAAGTCAGAACGAGAAGCGACATCGTGGATATTATTTCCGGTTATGTGAAGCTTCAGAAAAAGGGGAGCAATTATTTTGGACTCTGCCCGTTTCACCACGAAAAATCGCCGTCCTTTTCCGTGTCTCAGTCCAAGCAGATGTATCACTGCTTTGGCTGCGGGGTGAGCGGAAATGTGTTTACCTTTGTGATGGAGTACGAAAATTATTCGTTCCGGGAGGCGGTGGAGCTCCTGGCGGAGAGAAGCGGCGTGAAGCTGCCGAAGGTGGAATATTCCAGGGAGGCCAGGGCTCAGGCAGATCTGCGGGCGGCGCTTCTCGAAATTAATAAACTGGCTGCCAATTATTTCTATTACCAGTTAAAACAGCCCCAGGGCGAGGCGGGATACCGGTATCTGACCGGGAGAGAGCTCACGGATCAGACGATCCGCCATTTCGGCCTGGGCTTTGCCAACAAGACAAGCGACGATCTGTACCGCTTCCTGAAAGCAAAGGGCTATGACGACAGCCTTTTGAAGGAAACGGGGCTTGTCACCATAGAGGAGAGAGGCTCCAGGGACAAGTTCTGGAACCGGGTCATGTTTCCCATTATGGATGTGAACAACCGGGTCATCGGTTTTGGAGGCCGTGTGATGGGAGACGGGGAGCCAAAGTATCTGAACTCGCCGGAGACGAAGCTCTTTGACAAGAGCCGGAATCTGTACGGACTGAACTTTGCAAGGCTTTCCAGAGAAAAATATATGCTGCTGTGCGAGGGATATATGGATGTGACCGCCATGCACCAGGCAGGCTTCACAAACGCGGTGGCATCTCTCGGGACCGCTTTCACAGCCCAGCATGCAGCCCTGCTAAAGCGCTATACGGATCAGGTTATCCTGACCTATGACAGCGACGGCGCAGGGGTGAAGGCGGCGCTTCGGGCGATTCCCATTCTGAAGTCGGTGGGCATGTCGGTGAAGGTACTGAATATGAAGCCCTGCAAGGATCCCGATGAATTTATCAAAAAGCTGGGAGCGGATGCCTTCCGTCAGCGGATCGGGGAGGCCAGGAACAGCTTTCTGTTTGAGATCGATACGATCCGTCAGAAATACAGTATGGAGGATCCGGAGCAGAAGACGGCTTTCTATAATGAGACGGCCAGAAAGCTGCTGGAGTTTTCCGAGGCCCTGGAGAGGGACAACTATATCCAGGCTGTGTCCCGGGAGTATTTTATCAGCTATGAAGATCTGAAACGGCTGGTAAACAGCCTGGGAAGCCGATACGGCTCAGCTTTGCCCGGGACGAGAGCCGATAAGGAGGGCGTGGGGGAAACCTACACCCAGAAGCCCAGGGAAATTCAGAAGAAAAAGGACAGGGAGGAGGGCATCCGCCAGTCGGAGCGTCTGCTCCTGACCTGGCTGATCGAGGAACCGGGACTGTTTGAAAAAATCCGAGGGATTATCGGGCCGGAGGATTTCGTAAAGCCTCTCTACCGGAGGGCAGCAGAGATGGTGTTTGAGGGATACGAAAAGGGAGAGGTGAATCCGGCAGCAATTTTAAATCACTTTATCGATGATGAGGGGAATTACAGGGAGGTGGCCGCTCTTTTTAACGCCAGCCTGAATGACTCCCTGAGCAATGAGGAGCAGAAGAAGGCCTTTGCAGATACAGTTCTCAAGGTGAAGAAGAGCAGTCTGGATTACCAGAGCAGGAACGCTTCGGATCTGAATGAGCTTCAGCGGATTATAAAGGAGCAGGCAGAGCTTGCCAATCTGCATATTTCACTGGAATAAGGAGAAAATAGGTTACGGTTTCACTCGCTGGCGGATGCGGGACAGCAAAGGCAAGTATGGCTATGGAGGGATAGAGATTTATGGAAGAAAAGACACTGACTTTTGAGGAGAAGCTGGAAAAACTTCTGGAACTGGCAAAAAAGAAAAAAAACGTGCTGGAACAGAAAGAAATCATAGACTTTTTCCATGGCGAAATACTGAATCCCGACCAGCTCGACCAGATTGACGACTTTCTGGAGAACAACAAGGTGGATGTGCTGACGCCGGAGGAGGATCTGGATATTGAGCCGGATCTGTTTCTGGAGGAGGAGGTGCCGGAGGAAGGGGATATCGATGTGGACAATCTGGAATTGTCCATGCCTGAGGGAGTGAGCATCGAGGATCCGGTGCGCATGTACTTAAAGGAGATCGGGAAGGTCCCGCTGCTGACGCCGGAGGAGGAAATTGATCTTGCAAAACGGATGGAGATGGGAGATGAGTCGGCAAAAAAGAGGCTGGCGGAGGCAAATCTGCGTCTGGTGGTCAGCATTGCCAAGCGGTATGTGGGAAGAGGAATGCAGTTTCTCGATCTGATCCAGGAGGGAAATCTGGGGCTCATCAAGGCGGTAGAGAAGTACGACTACTCCAAAGGCTTCAAATTCAGCACCTACGCCACCTGGTGGATCAGGCAGGCCATTACCCGCTCCATCGCCGACCAGGCCAGGACAATCCGGATTCCGGTCCACATGGTGGAAACCATCAACCGGCTGATCCGCACCTCCAGGCAGCTTCTCCAGGAACTGGGGCGGGAGCCGTCTGCGGAAGAGCTGGCAGAGAAGCTGGATATGCCTGTAGAGCGGGTGAGGGAGATTATGAAGATTTCCCAGGATCCCGTTTCCCTGGAAACGCCTATCGGGGAGGAGGAGGACAGTCATCTGGGAGACTTTATTCAGGATGATCATGTACAGGTTCCGGTAGATGCCGCCACCTACACCCTTCTCCATGAGCAGCTCATGGAGGTGCTGGACACTCTGACAGACAGGGAGCAGAAGGTTTTAAGGCTGCGCTTTGGGCTGGATGACGGGAGACCGAGGACTTTGGAGGAAGTTGGGCGTGAGTTCAACGTAACCAGGGAGCGGATCCGCCAGATTGAGGCAAAGGCGCTGCGAAAGCTGAGACATCCCAGCAGGAGCAGGAAGCTCAAGGATTATCTGGATTAAGAACCAGGCTGCAGCCTGCCGGAGAGAGAACCGGCGTGAAAAGGCATGAAAAGAGCATCTGCAGACAGAGGGGAAATACAGATTTTACAGGCAGGGCCGGGAGACAGGCCTGCAAAAAACAGACACGGAGAGAGAAGATATGAAATTATCGGACAGACTGGAAATGATCGCTTCCTTTGTGGAGCCTGGGAACCGCCTGGCAGATATCGGGACGGATCACGGATACATCCCCATTTATCTGGTGCAGACAGGGTGTGTGCCCTCTGCGCTGGCCATGGATGTGAGGAGAGGGCCCCTTCTGAGAGCCGAAGAACATATCAGGGAGGCCGGACTTTCCGGTAAAATACAGACACGGCTTTCTGACGGGCTGATGGAGCTTGCACCTGGGGAGGCAGATACAGTAGTGATTGCCGGGATGGGAGGAGAGCTGGAGATACATATTCTGGAGGCAGGCAGACACGTCTGGGACAGCGTTTCCCAGTGGGTTCTCTCGCCCCAGTCGGATCTGGCCCATGTGAGGCGCTACCTGCTGGAACACGGATTCTTCATCCGGAGGGAGGAGATGGTGAAGGAGGAGGGAAAGTTCTACACCATCCTGGATGTGGCAGGCCCCCGGGGAAAGGGAAAGTCCTGCGGGACTCCCCCAAAAGCCCCGGAACAGCCGGTTCCCCGGATGTATGAGAAGGAGAGCGATTACCTTTACGGGAAATGCCTGATTGAGTCAGGACATCCGGTTCTTGAGGAATTTCTGAAACAGGAGAAAAAAACGGTGTGCAGGATTTTGGAATCTCTGAGCAGACAGAAGACGGAGAGTGCGGCGAAGCGGACAGAGGAGCTGAAGAAAAAACTGAATCTGATAGAGGAGGCGCAGAATGAAGTGCGGAGAAATCATTGAGATACTGAACAGGCTGGCCCCTGAGAGCATGGCCTGCGACTGGGATAACCCGGGGCTTTTGGCGGGGCGCAGGCAAAAAGAGGTAAAACGGGTGCTTGTGGCAGTGGATGTGGATGACGCTGTGGTGGAGGAGGCTCTGCGCCTTGGAGCCGATATGCTCCTGACCCACCATCCGCTGATTTTCAAGCCTTTAAAAAAGGTCAATGACGATGATTTTATCAGCAGAAGAATCGTAAAGCTCATTCAGGGAGACATTTCTTATTATGCCATGCATACGAATTTCGACGCTGCCCCCGGCTGCATGGCAGAGCTGGCTGCCAGGCGCCTTGAGCTGCAGGAGACAGGAGTGCTGGAGCCCATGGGGGAAACAGAGGAGGGAATCCCCTACGGGATCGGAGCTTTCGGGATGCTGCCCAGAGAGATGACGGTCCGTGAGGCGGCAGAACATGTGAAGAGAGCTTTTGGCCTTCCCTGTGTGACAGTATACGGCGGGGACGGAACAGAGCGGAGGATTAAACGGGCAGCAGTCTGCCCGGGAGCGGGAGGAGGAACTCTAAAGCAGGCTCTCGCCTGCGGCGCCCAGGTCTATATAACTGGAGATATCGGTCACCACACAGGGATCGATGCAGCAGCAGAGGGACTGGCTATTATTGATGCGGGGCACTTTGGCGTGGAGCAGATTTTCATGGATTTCATGAAGGAGTATCTGGAACGTGAGATCCCAGGGCTTCAGGCAGTGAAGTCTGCCCAGGGACTTCCAAGCTGCGTGATTTAGGCCGGTTATTTGCGGCAAGAAAGACGGACAGTAATCCGGCAGGAAATTTTACACAGAATCTGTAAAATAAGAGAAAAGCACGGGAGGAGAGGCTTTTCTCTTATTTTTTGTCTATAGGAACTTATACCGCCAGAGGAGTCCCTGCCGGACGCCTATGGCGGAGAAGCCCCGGATAAGTCCCTTTCTGAGAACTCTATAACAAAAAAATAATACTCTATTTGTAATTGCAATAAGTGTAGGTAGTCTTCGCTGTCCTTTTGTATAATTAAAGAAAATTTAGCCGGCAAATTTTAAAGGGAGATGTAATCAGGAATAACTGGTTTAAAAGCCAGAGATGGTTAAGCACATCTTGAAATTTCAGTGAAGGGAGAATGTATTGCGATGGAAGACAACAGAGTAATTGAATGTATTGAAAGGGCAAATTATATCCTGGGGAATCTGATGGCAGTGAAACCGGGGGAGGAAGTACTGATTGTGATTGATCCTCAGACCGATATGAGGATGGCTAATGCGATGGCGGCCGCTGCTGCAAACTGCGGAGCGGAATATGGAATCTACATGATGCCTGTACGCGGAAAGGATAAGGCAACCATTTTTCCAAAATCTCTTGAGCTGGGGATGGATGCCTGCGACGTGTTCGTCGGCATGACTACCTCCTCAGGAGCCGCTATCTATAATAATCATCTGAAAGAGCTGATTAATCAGAAGAAGCTGAGAGAAGTTTCCATCTGTCTGAGAAACATTGATAATTTTACAAGGGGAGGGGCTCTGGCAGATTATGAGGCAGTCTATGCCGATGGTGAGAAGCTGCAGGCAATCTGGAGAGGCCACAGGATGGCTCATATCACTACGCCGGCGGGAACGGATCTCTATATGGAAATGAA
>JAHZAR010000047.1:15722-19701 GCA_019423835.1 Clostridiales bacterium
ATCGCACGAAATCCCGGAGATGCCATGGCCTGGTCTGACGGGGAAGTTTCTCTTGGACCGGTTATCGGAACCACACACGGAACACTGGTTGTCGACGGCCCTATCTGCTATTACGGCTGTCCCACGATTCCGGTGGAGCTTCGGATTGAGGAAGGCCGCATTATAGAGGTTGTAGGCGGAGACGCCAAGATCTGTAAGGAAATCCGCCGTCAGATCGCAGAGGTAAAGGATTCTGACAACATTGCAGAAATTGGAATCGGTCTGAACCCGGCCTGTATGTTTAACGGAGATTTCGAGGAGGAAAAGAAGGCAAGAGGAACCTGCCATATTGCCATGGGCAATGGTTTTTACTATGGCCAGCCGGCTCGCTCTACAGTACACATTGATATGGTACAGTATAATCCAACCGTTGTCTTTGATGAGGGTACAGAGGAAGAGACAGTTATCGTAAAAGACGGAAAGGTGGTCTGCTTGGAATAATCGTTTGAAAATGCACTGAAAAGAGGCGTTTGTTACAAAGGGGAAGGGGAAATTTAATATGGCAATAAATTTAGATATGACGCAGACCGTCTGCCTTGGTGTTCTCGTTTTTTTGCTGGGACAGTATGTTGTCCGCCGTGTTCACTTTCTGGAACGCTACTGTATCCCTGCTCCGGCTGTGGGGGGCCTGATTTTTTCGCTTGTAAATCTTATCGGTGTTCAGACAGGGGCATTTGAATTTGTGTTTGATCAGACGCTGAAGGATTTCTTTATGATAGCCTTTTTCTCAACCATTGGTTTCAGCGCCAGCCTGAAGGTTATCAAAAAGGGCGGAATTGCAATTGCGATTCTGTTTTGCGTTTCCTCCGTTATGCTGGTTATCCAGAATGTCTGGGGCGTTGCAATTGCACGGCTTTTTGGACTGAACCCGCTGCTTGGGATATGTGCCGGTTCAATCTCCCTGATGGGAGGAGTTGGCTCTTCCGCTGCTTTTGCCCCAATTATGGAGGCAAATGGGGCAGAGGGAGGACTGACTCTTGCGATTGCCTCTGCCACATTCGGTCTTGTTACGGGGGGCCTGATCGGCGGTCCAATTGCCAAGTTTCTGATCGACAGGCATAAACTGAAAGATGTGGTGAAAACCGGCGGTAAGCAGGTGGATTACTCCTCCATCGAGACAGATGAGGAGGTGAAGGAGATTGAAGTAACCTCCATGCACAAAGCCTTTTTCCAGATTATGGTTGCGATGGGAGTAGGGACAATTATCTCCAAGCTGATCGCCATGACAGGGCTGGTCTTTCCAGCCTATGTCGGGGCAATCTTTGCGGCGGCCTTCATCCGCAACGGCGGAGAAGCGCTGAATATCAAGATTTGTACGAAAGAGATTGATGCCCTTGGCAGTCTGTTCCTCAATATTTTCCTGGCCATGACTATTATGGCACTGGAGCTGTGGGAACTGGCGGCGCTGGCAATTCCTCTGATTGTCATCCTGATTGGTCAGACAATCATCCTGACTGTCTACTCAATCCTGGTTATCTACAATACCTGTGGCCGGGACTATGATGCAGCTGTTATGTCAGCGGGATTCTATGGCTATGCCATGGGTGCAACGCCAAATGCGATGGCCAGCATGAGCGCAGTGGTGGAGCATTACGACAGACCTTCCCCCAAGGCGTTTTTCACGATTCCCATTGTGGGCGGCTTTCTGATGGATTTTGCCATGGCAGTTTTGATAATCGCCCATATGAATCTAATTCTTTCCGGCGTTTTGTAAAGATATTGCCAGGTTAAAGATTTTGGGACTCCCCGTTCCGGCTCTGGAAAGGCAGGCTGGAACGGGGAGTTTTATTGAGGAAAGCTTCAGGAAGGATGTATCGGTTTCCTGCATAAGGCCGTCGGATCCTGCCAAACTATGAATGAGTTTGCCTGTTCAGACTGTTCAGTCTTCCGCTGTTGGGGCAGTGCAGACTGCTGCCTGGCGTAAAACCTGCAAAATACCTGGAGGAGCCATGAAATCTGGATCACCGTGAAATGGTACGGCCTCTTTACGGGAATACTTGCATACGATACAAATGTATACTACAATATTGCACATAGGCGAAAGACTAAGGGGGAGAAAGTCATTTTCGAGAGCCGGATTTCAGATAAGTGCGGGAAGTCAGGGCGAAACTGCAGAGACAGCAAAGGAGGGATTGACATGGCTTTTGTGACAGTGGAGGGGGAGAGACGGGAGTACCCGAAGGGAACGCCGTTCAATGCGATAGCGGCGGATTTCAGGGAGAAGGTCAGACATGATATTCTGCTTGTGAGGGCAGACGGAAGGCTTCGGGAGCTTGGAAAGAAGCTGAAAGGAGACTGCGAAATTTCCCTGATCACGGCAGCGGACAGGGAGGGATGGCAGACTTATCAGAGAAGTGCCGTGTTTTTGATGCTGAAGGCCTTTTACGACACGGTAGGAGGGGAAAAGATAAAAAAGATAACAATCTGCTTTTCCGTGGGTCAGGGACTCTATGCAGAGCCGGAGGGAGAGTTTCATCTGGACGGCTCCCTTCTCAAGGCTGTGAAGGCCAGAATGGGAGAACTGCAGTCCATGTGCCTTCCGATTGTCAAGCAGAGCATTAATACGTCGGAGGCGGTGGAACAGTTTCACCGCCACGGTATGTATGACAAGGAAAAGCTGTTCCGCTTCAGGCGGGCATCCAGGGTGAATGTGTATTCCATTGGAAATTTTCAGGATTATTTTTACGGGTACATGGTGGAGCACACAGGCTTTATTAAATATTACGATCTGGCTCTCTATGAAAAGGGATTTGTGCTTCTCCTTCCGGGCAGAAGCACGCCGGAGCAGGTAAACGAGCTTGTGCCCAGAAAGAAACTTTTCGATGTGCAGAAGGAATCGGAGGAGTGGGGAGAACGGCTCGGGATTGCCGATGTGGGATCCTTAAATGAGGCGATTACGGCAGGGCGGATGAATGAACTGATTCTGATGCAGGAGGCCTTTCAGGAGAAGAAGATCGGCGATATTGCTGAGGCGGTGGCTGCAAGGCCGGATCGGAAGCTGGTCATGATTGCGGGTCCTTCCTCCTCCGGAAAGACTACCTTTTCCCACCGCCTTTCCATTCAGCTTCAGGCTCTGGGACTCAGACCCCATCCGATCTCGGTGGATAATTACTTTGTCAACCGTGTGAACAGCCCGAGGGATGAAAACGGGAACTATGACTATGAAGCCCTGGAATGCCTTGACGTCCCCCAGTTTAATGAGGATATGACGGCCCTTCTCTCCGGTGAGACGGTGGAGCTGCCCCGCTACAATTTTATCAGCGGAGAGAGGGAATATAAGGGGGATTTTCTGAAGCTGGGAGCGGAGGATATTCTTGTGATTGAGGGAATCCATTGTTTAAACGACAGGCTGTCCTACTCTCTTCCGAAGGAGAAGAAATTTCGGATCTATATCAGTGCTCTGACTCAGCTCAATATCGACGAGCACAACAGGATTCCCACCACAGACGGAAGGCTTCTTCGCCGTATGATCCGGGACGCGAGGACCAGGGGGGCGTCTGCCCAGGAAACGATACGCATGTGGGATTCGGTAAGGCGAGGGGAGGAGAAAAATATTTTCCCCTTTCAGGAGAGCGCAGATGTGATGTTTAACTCTGCCCTGCTCTATGAGCTGGCTGTCTTAAAGCAGTACGCAGAGCCGCTTCTGTTTGGAATCCCGTCCGGCTCGCCGGAGTATGCGGAGGCCAAGCGGCTTCTCAAATTTCTGGACTATTTTCTGGGAGTGGGAAGCGAGCTGATCCCCCGCAATTCCATGATTCGGGAGTTTATCGGGGGAAGCTGCTTTAAGGTATAGAGGAGACCGCTGCCAGAGAGCTGTTAAAAAACAGAGAGATTCCGCTTCGCAGGAATGGACAAACAGAAAAAAATATGGTAGACCATATAGGTTTTCCGAGTAAGACAAATGGCCGCAGCTGCAGGTGCCGAAAGGCCGCAGGTGAGG
>JAHZAR010000048.1 GCA_019423835.1 Clostridiales bacterium
CCAAATACTGTGAGACAGGACAACGGAAGTCCGCCAGTTGGCAGACTGGAATGATAGCTCGGAGCCATCTCCCGCAATTAGTATCTGGTTTTACCCCTTACGACATTTTTCCAGGTACACAGAAAGGCATCCTAGAGATAGGGTGTCTTTTATCTATGTGGAAAATCAAAAAAAATGTAATATAAAAACTAGATAAATTGTCAATAGATTTTTTGTGTAAATTATCGTATACTAATTATAAATAAAGTATTGATATGATGTTAACTTGGATATAATGGCTATTATATTCAAGTTTTTTGCTTTATTTATAGGAGGTATATACTATGTATAGTGCTATTGATGTTGCAAAATACATTATATGGTATAGTAAGAAAAAAGGGTATGCTATAAGTAATCTTAAATTGCAAAAAATTTTATATTTTGTTCAAGCGGCATTTTTAGTGGACTGCGGAAAAGAATGTTTTGCAGATTCTATTGAAGCATGGGATTTTGGTCCAGTTGTTCCATGTGTTTATCGTTATTTTAAAATATTTGGTAGTTCTGATATTCCCAAGTCTGTAGGAATAGATGCAGAAGAGGTAATTATGCGTTCTGATAGGAAGATTATAAATGAAATGGTTGATCAGTGTGCAGAGTATTCGGCATCAGCATTAGTCGAAATTACTCATAATCAAGACCCGTGGAAAAATGTATATCGAAAAGGTTACAACAATGTTATAACTCCTAAAGCTATTAAAGCATATTTTGAAGAGGAATAAGTTATGAGTTCAATGCTGGCAAATAATTGGAATAAACTAAGAGATGGACAGTATGAGCCGAAAGAAGATCATATATCTAAAATGTCCCAGGCTATGGATGAGCTATGCGAGATGTTGTTAGAAGATTCCGAGTTTTTTCATGAAGGTAGAGAAGAATTTTTAAAAAAGTTTAGCAGTTATATAAAAAATGGAAATTATAGATTATTATATACTCGTGTAACCAATGTTGTATTTAATAACAATGATGCAACAGGAACATTCCAGTCAAATTTGGAAGAAGCCATAGCTTTTTCTTATGAGATAAAATTAGAAAATTCAGAAGAAACGCAAGAACATGAAAAAATACAAAAAGCTTTAATGAAATTATGGGATCATGTAAATTTGGCAATACATCAATATGAACTTTTTAACAAAAGTGACGAACAATCTTCAGAAATAGCAGAAGAAAAAATGAAAGATGTTGAGATCCGTTTGACAAAAGAAATGAATACACAATTATTAACACTGATTTCAATATTCACTGCGTTATCGTTTATAGTATTTGGAGGAATTAGTTCTTTAGATAATATTTTTGATGGCGTGACAGATATACCTATTACAAAACTGATAATAATAGGGAGTATCTGGTGTTTTTGTATTATGAACTTAGTGTTTACATTCATGTTTTTTGTAGGGAAATTGACTAATTTGGAAATTAAATCTACGAAGGATGTTAATGCTAATTTGGTTCAAAAATATCCATTGATTTTCTGGTGCAACTTGACACTTATAGCGATTTTATTACTTAGTTCTTGGTTGTTTTACATTAAAAATGAAGGATTTAGTAGCAAAGTATATGTATTTTTAAGTACATATTCAACAGTATATTGTATTGTTGGAACCTTGTTAATAGTACTAATTATTATTTTGTCGGCAGTAACATTATATAAATTGGCAAAGCGGAATGCAGATTAATATTTTCTAGCAACATAGTTTGCCACATTGTAACTTGTAGGGATAGCTTCGGCTATCCTTTTCTTTTTCACAAAAGGAGGTGATCCCCACGACCAGAAAACAAAAGCTTTTCGTACAAGAATACCTCATTGACCTGAACGCCACCCAGGCGGCTATTCGCGCCGGCTACAGCCCGGAGAGTGCAGCGGATATTGGCAGTGAGAACCTGAGAAAACCCGATATATGCGCAAGTATTGACAAAGCGATGGCAGAGCGTTCCCGGCGCCTGGGCCTTAACCAGGATAGGATTTTGATGGAGCTTGCCAAGATTGCCCTCTTAAATCCGCAGCAGGTGGTCAATCTGGATGAAGCCACCGTCCGGGAGAATGCCCTCCCAGAGGATTTGGCTGCAGTTGCTTCTGTGAAAGTCAAGCGGTTTCCCACAAAGGATGGAGAAGGAATAGAGAGGGAAATTAAATTCTATGATAAAACCAAAGCCCTGGAGTTGGCCGGGAAGCATTTGGGAATGTTTCGGGATAAGGTGGATGTGAATGTCCAGACCTCCGGGAAGTTAGATGACATTATGAGTCAGCTGGGCGGTGAGGGCCTTGAAGAGTAGCAGTTTCCCGCTTTCTCAGAAGTACCTGGATTTTATCAATACGGTGGACGGTGTGGATGCGGACTTTCTGGAGGGTACAACGGCTTCCGGGAAGACGACGGTGGGCGCCGGCGTTAAGTTCATGCGAATGGTAAGCCGGAGTACAAAGAAGCTTCACATCATCGCATCCAAGACGACGGGAACTGCCGAGAAGAATATCATCCAGCAGGACAACGGGATTCTGGATCTGCATCGGGCAGCCCGGTACTATGGAAACGGGGATAAGGATTATAAGATTCCCCACATTAAATTTGAGGACAAGATTATTTTTGTCCTGGGCTATGATAACCGGGATAAGTGGGAGCTGGTTCTGGGCTCCCAGTTCGGCTGCGTTTACATTGATGAGATCAACACGGCCAACATTGACTTTGTCCGTGAGGTGTCCACCAGAAATGACTACCTGATGGCCACGCTGAACCCGGATGATCCGAACCTGCCGGTTTATAAGGAATTTATCAACCGTTCCAGGCCGTATAAAAAATATGAAAAGGCTGTCCCGCCGGAGATCATGGCGGAGCTTAAAGAAAAGCCAGTACCCAGATGGAGGTACTGGTTTTTTACATTCCGGGATAACCTGAGTCTGACACCTGAGGCGATTCAGAAAAAGAAGGATGCAGCGCCGCCTGGCACTAAACTTTATAAGAACAAGATTCTGGGACTTCGGGGAAAAGCGACAGGACTGATTTTTCCTAACTTCGACCGGAGCAGGCATGTGGTAACTGCTGCCTGGATAAAAACGGAGCAGCAGCTTGGGCGGCTCAAGTTCAAACGATTCTCTGCCGGACTGGATACATCTTATTCCAGCCGATCCCCGGACACCATTGCCATGATCTTTCAGGGCATTACCGCAGACAGGCAGCTGATTATCCTGGATGAGAGAGTATACAGCAACGCAGAGCTTGACAAACCTTTGGCTCCTTCTGACACAGTGAAGAAGTTCCTTGAGTTCCTGGAAATAAATCAAAAAGATTGGGGACTTGCCAGGGATGTTTTTATTGATTCAGCTGACCAGGCGACGATTACGGAGCTGAGAAAATATAAACGGCTTCACGGCTGCATCCATAATTTTCTGGATGCCTACAAGGCTCTTACGATTATGGACCGCATTAAACTGCAGCTGGGCTGGCTGCAGCAGGGGTGCTATCTGGTGGTAAACACCTGTGAGGAGCATATAGCAGAGCTGGAACGGTATTCATGGATGGAGGATAAGGACGAGCCCGAGGATCGCAATGACCATACGATTAATGCATCTCAGTATGGCTGGATTCCCTGGAGAAACTTAATCGGGTTTGAGGAGGATGAGAAATGAGGTGGCTGACAACTTTGAATGAGAATATAAAGCGGGGGATTCGTTCCTGGCTGAATGTGCAGCCGGCGAGTCCCTATGGAATACAGATTCAGGAGACAGCGGATTTTGAGCTGAATGCTATCCGCAACCGCATCTGGTACCGTGGTGATGGGAATGAGCTGGAACAGCTCTACGAACAGAGTGAAGAGTATGCAGACAGGTATAAATTCTGGGCTTCCAGATGCACGCCGGGGATGGAGATGAGGAAGATTCACACCGGTCTTCCAGGACTGATGGTGAACGTGCTGACTTCCGTGGTTCTGGCGGATATGAATGACTTTGAATTTGAATCCGGGAAGCAGGAGGAGCTGTGGAAGGAGATTGAAAAGCAGAACCATTTCAGGAAAAAGATGGAGCGGGTGATCCGGGAGACTCTTTACATCGGAGACGGAGCCTGGAAGCTGACCTTAAACACGGCAAAGAGCGAATATCCGTACTTGCGGTGGTATCCGGGAGACCGGATAGAAATGGTCTGTGACGGAGACGAGCTGCAGGAGGTAGTGTTTAAGACGCCTTATAAGGAAAAAGGGCGTCTGTATGTGCTGAATGAGCATTACGGCTACGGTTATATTCGGAATAAGCTGTACCTAGGAGACCGGGAAGTAGGACTGGAAGTATTGGAGCGGACGAGAGGACTTAGGGACTGGAAGTTTGATCCTTCTGTGATGTTAGCTGTTCCCTTCAAAGTATATGAGAGCGCAAAATGGGAAGGCCGCGGCGGAAGTATTTTTGACAGAAAGCGGGACAGCTTCGATGCTTTTGACGAGGTGTGGAGCCAGTGGATGGACGCTATGCGCAGCGGCCGGGCCAGAACCTACATCCCGGAATGTCTGGTTCCACGCAATCCCGAAACCGGGGAGCTGCTGAAACCCAATCCCTTTGACAACCGGTATTTTGCCGGGGACAACGACATGTCCGAAAAGGCGGAGAATAAGGTTCAAACGGAACAGCCGGACATTCCTCATGAGAGCTATCTGGCAGCCTATGTGACGGCTCTGGATCTCTGCCTGCAGGGAATTATCAGTCCATCTACCCTGGGAATTGACGTAAAGAAGTTAGACAATGCAGAGGCTCAGAGAGAGAAGGAAAAAGCGACCCTCTATACCCGCAATGCGATTGTGGAGGCCATTCAGAATGCACTTCCGGAGTTGATTTCTGCGTGCTTGAATTGCTACAACATCCTGATGAAGCAGCCAGTGGAGGAGGTCAGGGTGGATATTCCGTTTGGAGAGTATGCTAATCCATCCTTTGAGAGCCAGGTGGAAACCCTTGCCAAAGCCCGTCCGGGGATGCCTATGATGAGCATTGAGGCCCAGGTGGAGGAGCTTTACGGGGACAGTAAGGATGAGCAGTGGAAGGCCGGGGAAGTAAAACGGCTGAAGGCAGAGCAGGGGATCGAAGAGGCAGAAGAACCGGGGGTTAATCAGGCCGCTGGCTCTTTTCAGGTTCAGATGAAGGAGGGGGAAATGAATGCAGGTGAAGGTCATGAACCGGGTGTACCGGATGAGCCGGGAGGAGTATCAGGGACTCCTCAAAGTAGCCAGTGAGCAGATTCCGTTTGGAATTTATGCTCTGGAGAAGGAAGGATATGCAGAGCTTCGCCATGACAGGTGTGAGAGTATTACGCAGCTGAAGGGGCTGACCAGACAGTTCCGGGCACAGGGCTTCCGGGTTTTGTCCAATCGCGGACAGAAAGAAGGCAGATAGGATTCGGAAAAACGGCAGGACCCGAAGGAATGAAAGGGGCGCGGATAAGTGCGGCAGGATGAATATGACATTGGCGCAGCCTTTTCGGCCATCGAGGAGGAGCTGATCGCCTCTATGATGCGTAACATGGCCCGCCACCGGGCGGAGGAAACGAAAGAAGGGATTCAGTGGGCCATGTGGCAAGTACAGCAGCTGAAAGCTCTGGAAAGGTACAAGAGAGAGAATCAGAAACGGTACAGGGGGAAATTTCAGATCCTGAACCGGGAGATGAAGGAACTAATCCGGAAAGCCAGAGAGACAGGAGGTATGGAGCAGGAGAAGAGGATTCTTCAGGCTATAAGGAGAGGTTTCAAGGGATATGGGAAAAACCGTTCTACGGCCCATCAGGCAACGACGGCAGAGTTTTTCAAGATGAATGACAGGAAGTTTGAGGCCCTGATTGAGGCTGTCACTCACGATATGGAAAAGGCGGAAACAGCGGTTCTCAGGATGGCGGAGGATCAGTACCGGAAGATAATTTTCAACGCTCAGGTTTACGCCAATACGGGAGCCGGAACCTATGAGCAGGCGGTGGATATGGCTTCCAGGAATTTTCTGGCGGCGGGACTAAACTGTATTGAGTATGCCAATGGGGCCAGGCACACTATTTCCGACTATGCGGATATGGCAATCCGGACGGCCAGCAAGCGGGCTTACCTTCAGGGGGAAGGGGAAAAGCGGCAGGAGTGGGGGATCAGCACTGTGATCATGAACAAGCGCGGGAATCCCTGTCCCAAGTGCCTTCCCTTTGTGGGAAAGGTGCTGATTGACGATGTGTGGAGCGGGGGCTCGAAAGACGGTGTGGATCCAGAAACAGGAAGAAAATACCCGCTGATGAGCAAAGCCATTGAGTATGGCCTTTATCATCCACGATGCAAGGACAGCCATACCACTTATTTTCCGGGAATCTCCACGGCGGATGACACCTGGACGAAGGAAGAGCTTAAGGCGATCGAACAGGATTATGCCAGGGAGCAGAAGAAGCAGTATGCAAAAAGGCAGGAAGAAAAGTATGGACGGCTGGCGGAGTATTCGCTGGATGAGGGGAATAAGAAACGCTACACAGCAAAAGAAAAGCAGTGGGAAGAAGTTGCTGAAAACCTGAATAGTGGTATAATGGGGTTATCGCAGGAAGGGCTGAGCGCCCTGTATCAGTATAAGAGTTTTGAGTCATATCCAATCAATGAAGCATTGAGAAACGCAAAGGATATGTCAGATCTTTCACCAGCACAGCAGCAGTTTGTGAAAAGACTAGATTCGGCTTTGCTTAAGATGCCGAGGTATGAGGGAAATTTGATACGAACGGTTAATTTTTCTGACTGGCCGGATTATACTGAGAAAGTAACTGATTTTGTTAAAGAATTTGTTCCGGGAAAAAATATTCAAATTAAGCAGTATTGGAGTACCTCAAAAGCAGAAGGTTATGATGATGCCGCTGATGTCTGGATATATATTGAGGATTCAAAAGCAGGAAGGGATATCAGTGCCATCGGCGCAGATGAAAAAGAAGTGCTTTATGAGAGAAATACAGAGTTTACAGTAGTTAATAAAATATATTATAAGGGCAAATGGAATATTTTATTAAAGGAGGTTACATGATGGCATTAACTGCCCGTGAGTGGATTTTGCTGCCCAAAGAGGAACAGGAGATCCGTGGAAAAGAACTTTCAAGAGAGGAATGCCGTAAACTTCGTATGGAGTTAAGTGAAATTCATTTTACGGAAGAAGAAACACATCCGAGGGAATTGACAGAAGAAGAAAAAGAAAGGAATTCCAAGGCACAGTTTCATGTAATGCAGGAATTTGGGCTGCTGCCGAAAGATATTACCTGGGAAGAATGGAGAAGCAGAGGATGCCCGCTTAATTGGAGGAAATAGTTAGGTGCAGGTTGAGCGATATGATAGAATGACCACCAGTCAGTAATGGCCGGTGGTATTTTTATACACAATTTTATTGCTGTGGATCAGCAGCAGAAAGGAGACAAGATGGATTTAAGACCTATGGAATTAAAGGACACAGCTGCAATGATGTTAAGTGAGGACTACAAGGAGCGCTTTCGGGCTGAATGCGGTCAGCTTACGATCCGCTATCAGAAGCTTAAAACCATGTTGGATAAGTGGGATCAGGGCGTACTGGACTTTAAGCCGACCTGTCCCAGAAGCACTTACAATATGCAGATTCGGGCAATGGCAGATTACATGGCAATTCTGGAAGCGAGGGCAGTAATGGAAGATATTGTATTATAGTCATAGCAAGTCATTAAATTAGCCATAAGCGCGCAGGAATATCCTGGGCGTTATTTTTCTGCCCGAAGGCGTTAAACTACGCGGAGACACCGGGGTACCAACTGTTTTGTGAGACACACATAAAACTGAATGGGGAGACACCCTAAAAACTGAAAGGAGAGAAACTATGAGAAAACGATTTCCAATGAATTTGCAGCTTTTTGCGGAAGGAGGGAATACAGGAAGCGGCACAGGAGGACAGAGCGGTCAGGGAGGGAGCACAGGAAGCCAGGGCATGGGGAGCGGCTCACAGGGAGGTGCTGCCGGCCAGGGCCAGCCGGGCGCGGGAGGCCGTACCGGCCTCCAGTTTGACTATGAGAAGCTGGCTGGACTGATTGCGGGAAAAACGTCTGTCACTGAGGATACGGTGCTGAAATCCTATTTTAAGCAGCAGGGCCTTTCTCAGGAAGAAATGGCCCAGGCGATTCAGGCGTTTAAAGCTCAGAAAGCGGCGAACCAGCCGGACGTGGGGGCGCTGCAGAGTCAGACAGCCCAGGCACAGAAGGCAGCCCAGGAGGCACAGCTTGAAAAGGCAGCGGTCCTGGCGGCTGTGGGACTGGGGATAGATGCAAAAACAATCCCTTATCTCATTAAAATGACGGATCTGAGCCAGGCTGTGGGACAGGACGGGAAAATCAACGAGGAGACGGTTACCAATGCTTTGAAAAAGACACTGGAGGATGTGCCGGGGCTGAAGCCTGCCCAGGGCAGTCAGGGAGGTTTTATCCAGATGGGGGCTTCCGGTTCAGGAAATCAGCAGCAGGCTGATGATGCGGCGCTGAAGGCGGCGTTTGGACTGAAATAGAAGAAAGAGAGGGAAAAGGATATGGCACTGCCAAAACCGCTGAGAAAGATAGAGGTTTATCTGTATGCCCTGGCAACAGGGGAGAAGGGAGGGCTGCCAAAGGCCAGGACAAGAACAGAGTCCTATTTAAAGTATCTGGCAGAGAATCCTCCTCAGGGGCCGGCTGGTCCAAAAGGAGATGCAGGGAAAGGAGTTAAATCGATTACCCTTACAACGAATGAAATGGGCGCTGTAACAGGCGGAACCGTTACCTATACGGATGATTCTGCGTCGCCAATTACAGTTACATCAAGTCAGGGATAGGAAAGGAAAGGTGAAATATGGCAGTTTATAGTTATGCAGAACAGTTTACTCAGTTTCTGGCCCAGAAGTATGCGAAGGAGCTTTGTTCCGACGCCCTGGCCCAGAGCAACCAGCAGGTGAAGTTTTTGAATGCGCAGACCATCAAGCTCCCCAGAATTACGGTATCTGGATACAAGGATCATACGAGGAGCCTTGGATTTAATTCAGGCACTCTTTCCAATGACTGGGAACCGAAAAAGCTGGCACATGACAGGGATATTGAGTTCTGGATTGATCCGATGGACATTGATGAAACCAATCTGGCTCTGTCTGTGGCGAATATTCAGAATACCTTTGAGGAAGAGCAGGCGATCCCGGAGAAGGATTCATATCGGTTTTCCAAGCTTCATGCAGAACTGACCGCTTATTCTGGAAGGATTGACAAGACCGTGGTGGATGCAGCTGTATTTCTGGAGCAGTTTGATACAGAGATGGCTCTGATGGATGAGGCGGGAGTTCCGGAGGAGGGGCGCATCATCTATGTGACGCCTGCCATGAATAAGATTGCAAAAGAGGCAGATGGACTTCAGAGGGTTGTTACAGTAACCTCTCCGGTGAGCGTAAACAGAAAAGTACATAGTCTGGACGATGTGCAGATTAAGATGGTTCCGGCGGCCCGTATGAAGAGTAAATATGACTTTACAGATGGATGTGTGGCAGCGGAGGATGCAGATCAGATCAACTGGATTTTAGTCCACCCGTCCTGCGTGGTAGCAAGGGACAAATACAGTTATATCAAACTCTTTACACCTGGGACAGACTCCAGGACGGCAGACGGTTATCTGTATCAGAACCGGTGCTATGGGGATCTGTTCCTGCTTGAGAGGAAGGCGGCCGGATGTGCCATGAATGTGACTCCTCATGCTGGCGACTAAAGGAGGTGAAGGCAGGAAATGAAGGCAGTAAAGGGAAATAAGGTGTATACCATTGATGAAAGGCAGAAGACATTTTATACGGACAGCGGGTTTGACATTTTGGATGATGAGGGCAGAGTGATAGCCTATGGACGCGGAAAAATGGTTCCCTATGGCGAGTTTGAAGCTTTGAAGCAGGAAAATGAGAGGCTTATAAAGGAATGTGATGCACTGAGAAGAGAGCTGGCTCAGCTTCGGGCATCTTCCGGTGATGAGGCAGAGAAGACTCATGAAAGGGAAGGAGCAGGAAAGCGGGGAAAGAATGCAAAGGACGGTGAGTGATCAGATGGGATATGAGCCTTATGCGACAGTGGAGTATTACCACAGTAAATATGGAGGAACGGCGATTCCAGACGAGGCCCTTGAACGGATGCTCCGTCAGGCCAGCCGCCATATTGATTCCCTGACCTATAACCGGATTGCAGGCAGGGGATTTTCTCGTTTGTCGCCATTCCAGCAGGAGGTGATTCAGGAGACAGTCTGCCGGCAGGCAGATTTTGAGTATGAAAACGCCTCTGTACTGGAGAGTATTCTGGCTTCCTACAGTGTAAACGGAGTGTCTATGGGATTCAATGGACAGGCCTGGAATGTGTTTACTGAAAAGGGAATCGCCATGAAGCGGGATGATTATGGTCTGCTGGCACAGACAGGGCTGACCTGCCGGCTGGCAGTCAGGCGGTGAGGTGGCCTGAGCTTGTGCCGGAGTGTTTCTGCCGGACGCCGGCACAGGTGATTCTGTATGGAGAAGGTCTGACGGAGGACGGCGGGCCGGAGGTGATTTTTTCCGGGGAGATCAGGTGCAATTACCAGGATAAGGGAAAGACAGTACTGACAGCGGAGAAAAAGCTGATTAAGCTGTCCGGATGCGCTCTTATACCCGGGGACGCTTTTCCGGAAGCGGCTGCCATCACGGGAGGAAAAATCACGGTGTTTGGCGTTACCCGCCGGATCTGGCAGGGTGAGAAAGCCAGGAATCCGGACGGAACGGTGAATTATACGAGATTGGATGTGGAGTGATGAAGGTAAATTCCATTGTAAAGATGAATTTCGGGAGAATCCGGGAACTGAACCAGGCGGCGGTGGCAGCTCTGGAAAGGACGGCGGAGGCGCTGTACACAGAGGTTGCGCAGGCCCAGGTGATGCCCTTTGATACGGGCCATCTCCAGGAGGATGCGACGTTTGTGGAGTATAAGGATTCTGCGCAGGGAAAGGTTTCGATTATCTCTTCCACGCCGTATGCACGCCGCCTCTACTATCACCCGGAATATCAGTTCCAGACGGACGAAAATCCATTTGCCGGAGGCGAATGGTACCAGTCATGGCTTCCGGGAGGCGTCAGCGAGAATTTTGCGAAGGAAGCGTTCCGGAAGTTTTATAAGAAGGAGGCGGATGTATAGATGCTGACATTGGCGGATGTGAAAGACTGGCTGAAGGGTTTTCAGGTGGGGGAGCATTTCTACTGTGGGAAGATTGACAGCAAGCCGGAGAAAACCATCGGCGTGTACCAGAGGAAACCTTCCGGACAGCCCAGAGTGGCTCTGGGAGGTCTTGAAAATACCTCCTATGAGGTGAAACAGATTTCGGTTCTGGTTCACTGGAACCAGTATTCCTCCCAGACGGAGGAGGCTGCTGCAAGCCTGTATGAGAAGATCCGGATAGCAGGCGAAGAGGGTCTTACTATCGGGGATACACGGGTGTTTTTCATCCGCATGGAGGTTCCTGAGCCAGTGGACGTGGGGACGGATGAGGGAGGCATATATGAACGGGTAATCTGGTTTGATGTGATTTATGAAAGGAGTGAATGAGAATGGCAAAGACAGGTGTATTTCCATGTTATGAAAATCAGTTTAAGGTAGGGGATGCCAAAGAAGGAGCCACCTTTATCGCAGATATGGAGACCTTTTCTGTCAGCTTTGACAACGGCGTGGAAGAGTGGACGCCGTTTGATACGGAAGGCTGGGTAAGACGCCTTTTAACGGCTAAGGGCATTACGATTTCTGTCACTGGAAAGAGAAATGTAGGGGATACAGGAAACGATTATGTGGCGGACAAGGCTTTTAAAAACGGCAGGGACGCAGAGGGGTATTTTGCCTGGACATTTCCAGATGGGACCACGGTTTCCTGGGATATGGCCGTGATTAACGTGAAAAATATAGGCGCCGGCGATTCGACGGCAGTAGGGCCTTTGGAGTTTGATGTTCTGAGCAACGGAAAGCCGACGATTGAGAGTACTGAGTTGGAAGATGATGGGGTTTAGGAGGAGAGAGATGGGAAGAAAGATTGATATTACTGAGAAACTGAACTTTGAGGAAGGCCCGGTTCTTTTAATCCAGGGGAAAGAGATTCATGTCAATGACGATGCGGTGACGATGCTGTCTGTTATGCAGCTCATGGGGAAAAAGGAACCATCAGTGGGAGAGATTATGAAGGTTTATGAAAAGCTGTTCCCGGCAGCAGACCGGAAAGTGATGGAACAGGAGTTAAAGCTTCGGTTCAGCAGCCTGATTACGGTGATCAAAGAGGCGATTGAACTGATCTCGGGAGATATGACAGACCAGGGAGAGTGATGACCCGTACTACGATCTGTTTGAGGACTTTGAGTTGATCGTGTCATCGTTTCTTTCGCAGTACGGGTTTCGGATTTACTCAGACGATTTCAGGAAAATGAAGTGGGAGGAGTTCAAAGCCCTCCTTTCGGGACTGGGGCCTGACACACCTTTGGGGAGAATGGTACAGATTCGTTCTGAGGAGGATGAGGAGCTGTTAAAGTATTTTACCCCGGAGCAGAAGCGCATCAGACGGGAGTGGAGGCTCAGAGAGGCAAAGGAAAAGCCGAAGGAGGAGCTTGATGCAGTTCTGGAGTCCCTGAAACAGGCCTTCATCCAGATGGCGGGAGGTGATACGAATTGAGAGGATAAGGGAAGAGAAACAGAGGGAAAAACGGGAAAAGGTGCGCTGCCCCTTCTGCGGGTATCCGGTCAACGCCTTTCGGGCGGAGGATGCCTCCTGCAGAGGGGTATTTTTTAAGTGCAAGAACAGGAATTGCAGGAAGGAATTTGAATTAAAAATCTAGGACGCTGTGCCCATGTGCCTGTCCATTAAAAGGCAGGTGAATGGGTATGGCAGCAGACAGTGCAGGCCAGATTGGATTGGATCTGGTTATCAATCAGAATGATTTTAACAGGCAGCTGAAAGGGATTCAGTCCCTTGCAAAGAAGGCTGGAGCAGCTCTGGCAGCGGCGTTTACCGTTAAGACGCTGGTGAACTTTGGAAAAGAGTGCATAGAACTGGGAAGCGATCTCCAGGAGGTACAGAACGTAGTGGATGTGACCTTCCCGGCTATGTCAAAGCAGGTGGATGCTTTCGCAAAGAATGCGGCCGCGCAGTTTGGACTTTCGGAAACCATGGCCAAACGGTTCACGGGAACCTTTGGTGCTATGGCAAAGGCTTTCGGATTTAACAAGCAGGCGGCCTATGAGATGGGAACTGCCCTGACCGGGCTGGCCGGGGATGTAGCGTCTTTTTACAATATCAGCCAGGATGAGGCGTATACAAAGCTCAAGTCTGTATTTACCGGAGAGACGGAGAGCCTGAAGGATTTGGGCGTAGTGATGACTCAGACGGCCCTTGACCAGTACGCACTGGCAAATGGTTATGGAAAGACCACAGCGGCCATGTCGGAAGCGGAGAAGGTATCACTTCGGTATGCCTTTGTCCAGCAGCAGCTGACTGCGGCGGCCGGGGATTTCGCAAGAACCTCTGACAGCTGGGCCAATCAGGTACGGGTGCTGAATCTTCAGTTTGACAGTCTGAAGGCTACCATCGGCCAGGGACTGATTAATGTATTTACGCCTCTCCTGAAGGTGATTAATTCTGTTATTGGCAAGCTTCAGACTCTGGCCAATGCGTTCCTTGCGGTGACAAATCTGTTTTCCGGAAAGAAGCAGCAGGCCTCTGGCATGGGGCAGGTGATTGAGGATGCCAGCGAGGCGGCCGGAGCGGTTGAAGGAATCGGAGACGCCGCTCAGGGAGCTGCCGGAGCAGCTAAGAAAGCCGCCAAGGAGATGGCAAAGGCTTTTTCCATTGATGAGCTGAATATTGTACCACAGGATTCTGAAGCTGGTGGCTCGGGAGGAGCTGGAATCGGTGCCGGCGGGATTGATGTGGGAGGAATGGCTCCTGATGCAGTGGATACCGGGGCGCTGGATACAATGGATGCCAGACTTTTAGAGATGCTGCAGGGATGGCAGAAGGCAGTACAGCCAACCATCGAGGCCTTCAAACGTCTGGGAGAAGCTTTGGATCCGCTGAAGCAGTTTGCAGCACAGGCACTCATTGATTTCTATGAGCATTTCTTAAAGCCGGTTGCTGTGTGGACATTTGGGGAAGGGCTTCCAAGGTTTATTGATGCTATTACAAACGGACTGGGAAAAATCAACTGGCAGCCTATTAATGATGCACTGGTACGCCTTTGGGATGCACTCGCCAGGTTTAGTACAGACGTAGTGGGGGAAGGACTGCTGTGGTTCTGGGAAAATGTTCTGGTGCCGCTGGCTTCCTGGACGATCAGTAATATTGCACCGGAATTCTTCAAAGCCCTGGCGGCGGCCTTTTCGCTTGTAAGCAATGCGGCGGCAGCCCTGGAGCCCTTGTGGCAGTGGATATGGGACAATCTGTTTCTGCCTCTGGCGCAGTGGACGGGCGGAATTGCGCTGAGTATTCTGCAGCAGTTAGCTGCGGCTTTGGAAGAATTTTCTTCTTGGTGTGGGAACAACCAGGGCGTTATTCAGGCTGTCGCCGCTGTGATAGCCGGATTTTTTGGCGCATGGAAAACCATAGAAGTTTTATCCTTTATCCAGCAGGCCGGAGGATTGTCCGGAGCATTTTCTTCTATAACTAGCGCAATTAAAGCATGTACGTCGGCAAAGGTCAGCGACATGGCAGAAACAGTGCTCCTGAACGCCATGTATGCTAAGGATTTTGTGACGTCTGTCGTATCATCTACGGCAGCTCTTGCCAAACAGGCGGCGCAGTTTGCTGTCAATACGGCGGCAAAACTTGCAGACGCTGCAGCTCAGGCAGCCATGACGGCTGCAACCGTAACATGGAATGCGATATGTGCAGCCGCTACTGCCCTGACGACTGCGCTCGGCGCGGCAATTGCCTTTTTAACCAGTCCGATTGGACTCGTAATTGCAGCTATCACTGCATTAATTGCAGCGGGTGTTTTGCTTTATACCCATTGGGATGAGGTCAAAGCGTTTGCTTTAAGTATCTGGGAAGAAATTAAAAATATCATATCGTCGGCGATTGAACAGGTTAAGGAGATTGTTTCCAAAACTCTTTCAGCGATAAAAAAAACATGGGAAAGTATCTGGAACGGCATCAAACAGTTTGCAGAAACCATCTGGAATGCGATTAAATCTCTGATCACTCTGACGTTTGATGCCATTGCGGCCTTCATTTCTTCCAAGCTGGAATTTATCAGCAATCTATGGACAACAATCTGGACGGCTATCCAGACGTTTGTGGGTACAGTATGGGAAGCTATTAAAACTACGATCAGCAACCTGATTGACAGTATCCACACCAAGATTTCTACTGTGATGGACACGATCAAGAATTCGATTTCCACAGCTCTTGATACGATAAAGAAGGCCTGGTCGGATACCTGGGACAATCTGAAGAAGAAAACAGAGGATATTTTTAATAATATCTGGAAGACCATCAAGGGTATTATCAATAACATTATCGGCGGCGTGGAAAAGATGGTAAACAATGTGGTCAGAGCCATCAACAAGATGATTGAGGCGGTCAACAGCGTTGCGGATCATGTTCCGGGAATCGATGATGATCTGATTCCTGAAATTCCAGAGCTGCATCTTCCGCGTCTGGCCCAGGGCGGCTACGTGAAAGCCAACACGCCCCGACTGGCTGTGATTGGAGATAACAAAAGAGAGGGAGAGATTGTTTCACCGGAGAGCAAGCTCCTCGATATGGCCCGGACTGTAGCCGGCATGGCAGCAGGAGGAATGGGGAGCAGTGAGCAGATGGAGCGCATGATTGAGCTTCTTCAGAGAATTATCAGCCTGATGGAATCCCTTGATATGGTTGTGAATGTAGATATACGGGAAATTCACAGGAAATTAAAGGAGCTGGATAAGCGCTCGGGATACACACTAAGGCGGACGTAAATGCCGGAAAGGAAAGAAGAAGGAAGGGGAAAGGACGATGGCTTGCTTTATTTATATTAATGGGAAGGAGTTCCCTTCCCCGGATCGGGGGCTGGAATTTCTGGTCGCTACTTTTGTGAGCAGCGGGAAAAATGCCAACGGTGAGTTTGTGGGTCAGCGGGTCGGAAGGGATCAGTATAAGCTGAATAACCTGGTATGGAATAAGCTGGACGCCGCCACCTGGTCGGCTATGTTAAAGGAGTTTCAGGAGTTTGTGGTGACAGTGAAATTTCCGGATATGGTCAATAACGACTGGCTGACGCTTCGGATGTATCCGGGAGACCGGACCGCGCAGCCTCTCCAGGTGGGGGCTGACGGCCTTCCTACTATGTACAGCCAGTGCAAGGTGAATATTGTGGATTGCGGGGAGTTGGATTAAATGCAGGCGGTGAGCAGTGAATATAAGAGGGAAATGAAGAAGCGCTACAGAGATGAGCGTTCTTTTATCCGTGTGACCATTGGGATGATTAACCAGACGGCCCAGGCATCGGCCAGGGTGGCAGAGCCGGAGGCATTTACCTATTTTTCTTCTCTCACAAAACCTTTTGATAATTATCAGGTAGAAGAGCTGTATGCAGGATGTGATGAGGACTGGACAGCGGTGAATGGAAGCATGTATTTTCTTCCAAGAAGAAAGCAGGATGTGGTATTAAATGCTGGTCTGGTGACGGAGGAGCTGATAGGAGCGGTAGAAATACGGTTTTCAGTGGCGCTCTCTATCAAGGGACTGACCGTTGAGTTCGGGAAGGCATACCCGGTGGATTTTACAATTGAATCGGATCAGAATACAGTGGAGGTGGAGGGGAATGCCTCCGGACATTTTGTAACGGAGGAAATTTTTTCAGATGCCACCTTCCTCCGGCTGGTTCCATCTAGGATGGTAAACGGACAGTCAAGACTCCGGATTCACCAGATTACAATGGGAATTGGAATTTATTTTGATAACCGGAAAATTCTGTCTGCCGTAAAGAAAGAGCATATCAGCCCTATTACAGAGGAACTCCCTTCTATTGATTTTTCCATGACGGCTGAAAACCGGGATCGAACTTTTGATGTGGAAAATTCTGAGTCATCGGTACAGTTCCTGGAGATTGGACAAAATGTGGAAATAATGTACGGCCAGGAGCTGGAGAATGGGACGGTGGAATGGATGCCGGGAGCAAAACTTGCATTGAAGGACTGGTCTGCTGATGATGAGGAGCTGGAAATCGGGGCAACGGATCGGTTTGACGGGATGGAGGAAACGTACTACAGTGGGCGCTATGCTCCGGAAGGATTGTCCCTGTATGATGCGGCGAATGATGTATTCCAGGATGCAGGGGTGGACAGCAGGGAGTATTATATCGATCCTTATCTGAGAGATGTACTGATAAAAAATCCTGTGCCTGCGGTTACTCATAAGGAGGCGCTTCAGATGATTGCCAATGCTGGGCGGTGTATCCTCTATCAGGACAGAGAAGGTAAAATTTTTCTTAAATCCAGCTTTATTCCTGATATGGAGGCAGCATCGGAGAATGAGGCATATTTTTCTTGCGCGGCGCGGATTCTGGACGGGACAGCGAAGGAGGAATATGCTCTGGTCGGAAAGGATTACTCTCAGGCCGGAGGAGTACAGTATTTTCTTCCCAGAAAGGGTGGGGAGATTGTACTGAATACCGGCTATATCAGTGATATAACAGCGGACAAGGAGGGAAATTTTACGGAACATCCGACTGTGGTGATTACACTGGAGGCGGCGTTTAAATGTTTCGGGCTGACTCTGGAGTTTGGACGGAATGCGCCGGAGGGAATGGTGTTTCATTCTTATTACAGCGAAGAACTCCAGGAGAGTTTTGAGGTGAAAGATTTGAGAAAGACGACAGTGATTTCCCATGAGTTTCCTTCGTTTGATTGTCTGGTGATGGAGTTTACAAAGGGATCGCCTGGAAACCGGGTGGTTCTTGACAATATCCTGTTTGGCGACAGCACTGACTATTCTCTGGAGTATGGAACGGAACTTACGAAAACTCCCAAGGGGACGCAGCTCACGAAAGTGAAGGAGCTTCAGGTGGTAAGGACGCTTTACAGCGAGGGAGAGGAGGAGCAGGAGCTGGCAAAAGAAATACTCTCCTCTGATGGTGAGACTTCCAGATATACCTTCTATCTCTCGAACCCGTCTTACGGATTTTCAGCAGCATTTACGGAACCGAAGGAAGGGGCACAGGTGTCGGTAGTCGATGGCAGCGCCTATTATGTGACAGTAGAATTAACAGGATTGAATGGAGAAGCAGAGGTAGTGGTAAATGGGTGGGAATATGTGACAACACAGGCGAGGACGGTTAAGCAGCTTCACACAACAGGTACGGTTGAAGTGTGGGAAAATCCTTTGGTTTCAGACAATCAGATGGCAGAGGATCTGGCTCAGTGGATTGGGGATTATCTGGCATCGGACAGGGAATACAGCCTTTCCTACCGGGGTGAACCAAGAATTGACGCTAATGATCTTGCATTTCTGGAGAATAAATATGTGCCGGATCTGCTGATAAGGATTTCTGAACATACCTTGAATTTTAATGGCGGAGCACTGTCAGGGACGATGAAGGCGAGGAGGGATATGAGTGGCATGGTCAGAACCAAAAACGGACTGGAAGCCAAATGATTTTTTTAATATTCAGGACTATAACCGAATTAAAGGGAACCTGAATGAAATACGGCAGCTGGCATTGACTCTCTGGCCGGCGTTTTATTTTGAGGACATGGGGGAGGATAAGACTTATGAAGATTACAGCTTTTATGCGGATGAAATGAACCGGTTTGAGGCGAATGTGGAGCACATCTGCCAGGGGACATTCCCGTTTGCAGTGGGAGAGAGGATGACCTTTTATGATAATACGCCGTTTATTGGCTGGCAGGAGCTGAATCGTTTGGAAGAAGCCTGCCGCCTGATGTACAGCAATCTGAAAAGCAGGGAGGAGGGCCGTAAAATGCTGGCGTTTACATTGAATGGAGGTTTGTTTGGATGAAGAGACTGAAAACAGATTATAAGGATGCCATGTATGACGGGCAGAGGCGGTACCGGCTGGCGAAAAATGAGGATGATACCTACGGTATTTTGGATGCCACGGCGTACACTCAAGTGGGTGATCGGTTTGGAGAAAATGACATTAATGAGACGAACCAGGCGGTGAATGCTCTGATGAATACCAGAGCGATTACCCTGACAGCAGCAGGCTGGCAGGGAAGCGGGCCTTATACGCAGACGGTGGAGGCTTTGGGCGTGCAGGATACAGATGAGCCAATGGCAAAGGAAGTAATTCCGAAGGGAACCACAAAAGAGGATGAAAAGGAGATCCGTAAGGCCGCAGGCTGTGTAAGCTATTTTGAGACGGGAAATGGGACGGTGACATTTACCTGCATCGGAAAGAAACCGGAAACGGACTTTCAGGTTGTAATGAAGGGGGTGTAGGGTATGGCAATGGGAATCTGGCTGCCTGGAGGCGGCGGTGGCGGAGCCTCCAGCGATGACTGTACTTTAATGA
>JAHZAR010000049.1 GCA_019423835.1 Clostridiales bacterium
GCTATCTCTCCGAGGGATGCACACTCGCCGCATTGGTATTTTGGCTCCCTCCGGGTGCCAGCGGCTCGGCGCAGGTATAATGACTGCTCTGCAGTCATTATACCATAGATCCCACAAAAAAGCACTGTCTGATAGGGAGGCGGAGGGAGAATACGGCTGAGAGTCCTGCTTAACTTGACCTCGGGAAGAGTTAAAATTATAATAGACTGCAGAACATATCAGAGGGGATGCTTCCGGGAGGGCCGGATACAGATAGGAGATCGGGTGAGAGCTCCCGGGCAGACGCTCTGGCAGTATTAGGATTAAGGAGGAGAGAGCCATGTCATTTAAAAGAATTGCCCCGGAGGAACTGAGCGTCAACCCGTTTACCATGATCGGCAGGGAGTGGATGCTGATCACAGCAGGGACGGTGTCAGACTGCAATACAATGACCGCAAGCTGGGGAGGCCTCGGAGTGATCTGGGGAAAGCCGTCTGCCACCGTCTATATCCGCCAGTCCCGCTACACGAAGGAATACGTGGACAGGGAAGAACGGTTTACAATTTCCGTGTTTGATGAGGCATTCCGTCCGGCCCTGAACCTCTGCGGAAAGGTGTCAGGCAGGGACTGCGATAAGATCAGGGAGGCGGGTCTTACCCCTGTGGATGCAGACGGGACAGCCGCATTTGAGGAGGCAAAGCTGATTCTGGTGTGCAGAAAGCAGTTCCACCAGAAGCTGAATCCGGAGAACTTTGATGTGAAAGAAAATGACGGAAAATGGTACGCTGACAGGGATTATCACACCATGTATATCGGTTCCATCGAGACCGTGCTGGTAAGAGAGTAGCGTCAGCAGTATTCGGGAGAGCAGGAAAGAGGGACAAACGTGGGAACACTGATTGAAACACTTAGAGAGCAGCATGAAAATATAGAACATTTTACAGCAGAATTGAAGGCCTCCTGTATCCACTTTATGGAAACGGGAGAGCTGAACCGGAAGGCTTTCCGGGAGGCAGTGGCCTTTATCCGTTCCTATGCAGATGAACAGCATCACAAAAAAGAGGAGGACGGCCTGTTTGCGGCCATGCTGGAGCACCTTGGTGCACCGGCCCAGAAGCTGATTCGGGGCGGTATGCTGGTAGAACATGAGCTGGCAAGACTTTTGACGGCAGAGCTGGAGGAAGCTCTGAACGCTTATGAGAGGGAGCCGTCGGCGGAACACAAGCTGGAAATTCTGTCTGCAGCTATGGGATACTGCCAGCTGTTAAAAAGACATATCCACAAGGAAAATGAGGTGGTCTATCCATTTGCCGAGCGGGCTCTTCCAAAAGAAGTGATGGAACAGCTGGATCAGGATGAAAAATAAACAGAAGCAGACACAGGAAAGGGAGAGGAGCTCCCAGGCAGTCAGGGCCTGAGAGCTCCTCTCCCTTTCTTCCCTCTGGAAACAGGTTTTTTTCCTGAAACAGACAGCACCTGACTGGCCTTAAGAACCGGCAGAGGACCCGGCAGGAGAGAGTTTCTGCTGGACCCCGGTCAGCTCAAAACTCAGGGCAATCAGGGAGCCTACCTCATCCTCTGGCACACTGCCGTTCAGACAGATGGAGATCCAGTGGGTTTTATTCATGTGGTAGGCTGGAAAAATTCCACGGCGTCCGGCCGTCAGCGCCGCTGCCAGGTTCGGATCACATTTGAGATTCAGAATATCCAGAGATTCTTCGCCGCCGGCGCCTGCCTCCATGGCCCAGGGTAGCTTATCAGCTGAAACACGCATGAGGATTCCGAACCATTTTCTGTTTTCCACATGGCGGAACACTGCACTGTCCGGATCACTGTTCCATAGATACTCCGGAGAAACTCCATATCTGGACTGAATATAACCGATTATCTGGGCGCGAACATCTTGATTCACAGCAGATTCCCCCTCTCTCAGAAAAGAAGCCTGGAAGAATGACTTCTGTTTATTCTCTATCCTTTTCTGCAGGAGCCTGCTTTTCGCCCGGCATTTTCCAGCCGCTGTGATCCGTGTGGAGAAGCCGGTGTGCCAGATGGGAACCAGGCTTTCCAAAATAGGCTCTGTAAAGCTCCTGGATCTCTCGGTTTTCGTGGGAGAAGCGGATCGGGTTTTTCTGATCCATCTGGTACAGGGTTTCGGAACGGCTGGCCGCCTCCTCCCTGCCGTCGTGGATTGGCTGGCCGCCTCCTCCCGCACAGCCGCCGGGGCAGGCCATGATCTCGACAAAATCGTAGTCCGCCTCGCCCCTTCTTATAGCGTTAATGAGTCTTCTGGTGTTTCCGAGACCGCTTGCCACCGCAGTGCGGAGCACCATGCTGCCCATGTGGAATTCGGCCTCCTTCCAGCCGTCCATTCCGCGGACAGCACAGAAGGCATCCGGATCTGGATTTTTTCCCATCACCAGGCTGTATCCTGTTCGGAGAGCGGCCTCCATTACTCCGCCTGTGGCTCCGAATATGATCCCGGCTCCCGAGGCCTCGCCCAGAGGAGAGTCAAATTCTTCTTCCGGAAGGGAGAAAACATCGATCTGCTCAGCTTTGATCAGGCGGCAGATTTCCCGGGTGGTCAGCACATAGTCTACATCCTTTATGTTTCCGTCATACATGGTGGGGAGATCTGCCTCCTGCTTTTTGGCCACACACGGCATAATGGAAATGCAGGTGACATTGCCCGGATCCACGCCCAGCTTTGCGGCAAAAAAGCTCTTTGTGACTGCACCGAACATCTGCTGCGGTGATTTGGCTGTGGATAACTGTCCTTCCATATCAGGATACTGTGATTTCAGGAAGCGTACCCAGCCGGGACAGCAGGAGGTAAACATCGGCCACTGAAATTCATCCCTGTGCTTCAGGCGTTCAACGAGCTCCGTTCCCTCCTCCATAATGGTCAGATCGGCGCTGAAGGTTGTGTCAAAGATATAATCAAAACCCATCCGGCGCAGGGCAGCTACCAGCCGTTTGTCCGTGGCGAATTCTCTGGAGAGGCCGAATTCCTCTCCCCATGCGGCGCGAACGGCGGGGGCAATCTGAACAACTGTGATTTTGTCGGGATTACTGAGATCCCCGTTCATATTGAAGATTCTGGAAACGTCATCTCTCTCCTGAAGTGCTGCTGTGGGGCAGTGGGTAATGCACTGGCCGCAGAGGGAACAGTCAGAAGCCTTGATTTCCCTTCCTCTGGATACATCCACCGTGGTATGGGAACCGGTATTCTGCACATCCCACACATTAAGACTCTGGACCTTGTCGCAGATCTGGATGCAGCGCATGCACTTGATGCATTTTCCTGCATCTCTGACAAGAGGAAAGGTAGTAGTCCAGCGGGTTTTGGCGTAGTGGATCGGGTACTCGTCTGTCACCAGATTCAGATCATTTGCCACCTTCTGAAGCCGGCAGTTTCCGCTCCTGACACAGGTGGGACAGTTGGTATGGTGCTGGGAGAGGATCAGCTCCACATTTGTCTTTCTGGCCTCCCGGACGCGGGCGCTGTTGGTGAATACCTCCATTCCCTCTGTGACAGGGGTGTTGCAGGAGGTGACAAGACGGCTTGTCCCGGCCACCTCCACAATACAGACGCGGCACGCTCCGATTTCATTGATTCCCTTCAGGTAGCAGAGGGTCGGTATATTAATACCTATTTTTCTTGCAGCCTCCAGGATGGTCGTTCCCTCCGGGACGCAAGTTTTCTGTCTGTTGATGATTAAATTTACCATTCCGTTGTCCTGCCTCCTTTAAAGCTTCCATAGCCAAAGCGGTCACAGCGCAGGCATCTGTGTGCCTCCTGGTTGGCCTCCTTCAGGCTCATCGGGCACTCTGCCAGCTGGAAGTCGTGTTTCCTTACGTTGGCATCTCTCTCCTTCATATTTACGCGGCCGCAGGGCGGACGATCGGAGAAATCGGCCTCCGGGATATCCACATCGACGCTGATGATATGGTTGTAGCCAAGATACTGGTCAATATTGGCGGCAGCCACCTTGCCGGCAGCAATCGCCCGGATAACGGTAGCGGGTCCTGTCACGCAGTCGCCTCCTGCAAAGACGCCGGGAGCGTGTTCTACCGCACTCCAGTTTGCCGCCTGAATCACACCGCGGCGGATAGGGATGCCGGCATCCTCAAAATGTCTTGTCTCAATGCCCTGTCCGATGGCGACAATCACAATATCGCAGGGAATGCGAAGAGACGGCTCACCAGAAGAAGCCGGGGAAGGCCGTCCGTCCTTTATGAGTCCGATCATCTTCGGTGAGGCCCAGAGAGCGGCGACCCGTCCGCTTTCATCCGTCTCGATCCGCTCCGGTGCATGGAGTTCGAGAATTTCGGCTCCTTCAGCGACAGCTCCCTCCACCTCTGCCGGAAGAGCTGTCATGTCATCCTTCCTGCGCCTGTAGACAATCGTGGTGTGGGATGCCCCCAGTCGGATGGCGGAGCGGGTTACATCCATGGCCACGTTGCCTCCGCCGATGACACAGACCCTTTTCCCGGTGAAATCAGGCATCCGTCCGCGGCCCACCTCTCTGAGCATTTCCACAGCGGAGATGACGCCCTCAGCATCCTCCCCTTCAATTCCGACCTTCTTGTCCGTGTGGGCTCCAATGGATATGTACACGGCATCGTACTCCCGGCGGAGAAGATCCATGGAAACCTGTCCCGGTTCACTTCCGACCGCTGTGTCGGTCTTCACCTCAACGCCGGTCTTTAAGATAGCGTCAACATCCTCCTGAAGACGTTCTCTGGGAAGCCGGTAGCTGGGGATCCCATAGAGAAGCATTCCGCCCAGCTTTGAGCGTTTTTCGTAAACGGTTGTCTGGTGCCCCATAAGCTGAAGGTAATAGGCGGCGGACAGGCCGCTGGGGCCTCCTCCGATAATGGCGATTCGCTTTCCCGTCGAAGGGGCACAGGGCGGCGGCGGGACAATTCCGGCGTTGTCCACAGCTGCTCTTTTTATGCCGCGGATATTGACGGCATCGTCGATCATGTTGCGGCGGCAGCGGGATTCGCATGGATGCTCGCACACAAGGGCACAGGCTGTAGGGAACGGGTTGTCCTTTCGGATCAGGCGGACCGCGTCTGCATAGCGGCCGGCGGCCACCAGGGCCACATATCCTGGAATGTCCACGCCTGCCGGGCAGAGTGCCACACAGGGAACCGGCTGATCCAGGTGGTAGTTACAGCGTGATGTTTCAATGTGGCTGATAAAGTCCTCCCGGAAGCCGGACAGCCCCTTGAGAACCATATTGGCGGCCTCATAGCCGATGGCACAGTCAGCAGTGGATGAGATCACGCGGGCTGTCCGCTCGATCAGTTCCAGAGTTTTAAGGGTTCCGCGCCCTTCAAGAATATCTGCAAACAGCGTTTCAAGCTGGGAGAGCCCGACGCGGCAGGGAACGCATTTGCCGCAGCTCTGGGCCAGACACATTTTCAGAAATGAAGCGGTCAGATCCACCGGGCAGAGTCCCGGCGGGCTGGCGACAATTCGGCGTTCCAGATCCTTATACAGACCTTCCACAACCGTCTGGGCTCTGCTGGTGGTAACAATACTGAGTCTGCTCAAGATGAAGCTCCTTTCTTTCTGGCGAAAACTGTGTTCATCCATGGCGGATATCGCAGGAACCCGGCATGGCTCGGCAAAAACTGGATGGAATTCAGCTGCTTTCAGACGAATGTTCGACCAGAAAACTAAAATTGAATATTGAATTAATAATAACAAAATAGTATGAAAAAGTAAATGGATTTATGTGAGAGTGTTGAAAGAATGGCGGATAAACCTGCAAAAATGTAGAATGATTTGTGCAAGATTTGTCTGTAATACAGAATAAATTTATGCAGACTGCCCATAAACTGCAAAAAAAGACAGCACTGCAGGGAGAAAAGGAGAGGTTCTCACGAAACCGGTCCAGAACTGCCGAGAGAGTAAAAATGGAATTGTAATTTGACAGCCAGTTTCTTATAATGAAACTAAGGAAACGAGAGAAACTGGGAAACGGCAGGCGGCTGCCGCTGTACCTGAGGGGGCTCTGTATGAAATGACCCAAAAGCAGACAGCCAGAGAGGGCTGCTCTGAAAAACAGAGACAGCAGACGAAGAATACGGAAGGGAAAAACGGGGAGACAGACTGCTCCGGGATTTCAGACCTGAATATTGTAGGAGAGGAAAGATGGCGGAACGAAGAACAGGACAAGAGGAGTCAGGGAGGGACAATACGGAAGCTCAGAGAGAGAAGGCTGGGGAGAGAAAAAAAAACAGCCAGAGAGCGGATACTGCTGCGTGGAAGCAGAGGAGAAAGAAGCTCTGGCCTTTATTTCTGGGAACGCTCTACATCAGCGCTTTTACCTTCGGAGGAGGCTTTGTTATTGTGACTTTTATGAAGCGGAAATTTGTGGACGGGCTTCACTGGATTGATGAGAAGGAAATGCTGGATTTTACGGCCCTGGCCCAGTCATCTCCGGGGGCAATCGCCGTAAATGCAGCAATCCTCGTAGGGCTGAAGGTGTGCGGTCTGCCCGGTATGGCGGCAGCGGTGATGGGAACGGTGCTCCCCCCTATGGTGATCCTGTCAGCTATCTCTTTCTTTTATGAGGCATTCTCTGCCAATCTATATGCAGCCCTGGCTCTGCAGGGAATGCAGGCAGGAGTAGCTGCAGTAATCCTGGATGTGGCCTGTGAGCTGGGAAGCGGTGTGGTGAGAGAGAGGAGCATCTGCTCTGCCCTGATTTTGGCTGGAGCGTTTGCGGCTGATTTTTTCCTGGGTATGAATGTGATCTATATTATTCTTGCTGCGGCTGCTGCCGGAGCGCTGCGAATGGCGCTTTCCAGAAGAAAGGGGGCAGACAGATGATCTATCTGGAACTTTTTCTGAGCTTTTTCAAGGTAGGGCTGTTCAGTGTGGGAGGGGGCTATGCGGCAATCCCTCTTATTCAGAGCCAGGCAGTAGAAGGAAAGGGCTGGCTTACCATGAGTGAGTTCACTAATCTTGTGACAATCGCCGAGATGACGCCAGGCCCTATTTCCGTCAATTCTGCTACCTTCGTGGGGATACGGACAGCAGGAATTCCCGGAGCGTTTGCCGCTACAGCAGGATGTATTGCTCCGGCGATGTTTATCGTCACCTTTCTGGCCTTCCTCTACTATAAGTATAAGGGTGCTCCTGCTGTGGGAGCAGTGCTGTCTTCCCTTCGCCCTGCTGTGGTGGCCCTGATTGCTGCCGCAGGGCTTTCCATGCTGAAAACGGCTCTGTTCGGAGAAGGGATGGTGAGTGTGGAAGATCTGTATCTGGCAGGCGGAGTCATCTTTCTGGCAGCTTTTCTGATTCTGCGCCGGCTGAAATGGAATCCCATCCTTGTGATGTGTCTGTGCGGAGGGGCAAATCTTTTGTGGGGGCTTCTGTCAGGAGGGACAGGGATAAAGTAAGAGCGGAAAACAGACAGTACATGCAGATTTGTTAAAACTCAACAGAAAAAATAAGAAAAACCACGCAGATGAAAGAGGTATTCCGGGATAATTTTCCTAAATCATTCAAAATCCGGAACGGATAATTTGACAGAATCACGAAAATAAAAAAAGCGCTTATTTGCCTGCATGGCCCGATGATAAACTATTAAAACGGGCGGCAGGCCTTTTGCGTCTGCCTGCAGGATAAAGACGAGAACAGAAAGAAGCCGGAAAGAAAAAGGAGAGAAACGTATGCCGAAAAACAGAAGAGAGAGTTTTATTTATACAGTGATGATGTGTTTTGTGATGGTACTCTGGATGAGTATTTACAATGTAGCTCTTCACGAGGGAGGACTGTCATTTTCCGTCCTCACTGACGCCTGGCTGGGATTTCCGGTTGCCTATGTGTTTGCCATGTGCTGTGACTGGTTTCTGGTTTCGGGCCTGGCCAAGGGCTTTGCCTTCCGCTTTCTTGTAAAGCCGGGAGTATCCAGCCCGATCCGCATGGTGATCGCAGTATCAAGCTGCATGGTAGTCCCTATGGTGTTTATCATGTCCCTGTACGGGGCAGCGGAGGCCTGTGTGAGAACAGGAGAGTGGGGGACTCTGCTTTTTATCTGGGCTTTTAATATTCCGCGAAATTTCATTATGGCCCTGCCATTTCAGCTTCTGATAGCAGGACCGATGGTGCGCTTCCTCTTTAGGCGTGCATTCCCGGAGGGAAGCATCATCATGACAGGTGAAGCCAAAAGCTGATGGGCAGTACGGCAGAGCCAGGCGACAGGGAAGACTTCCTGAAAGGGAAGTCTTCCCTGTCTGCGATCAGAAAACATATTGGGACAGTCCAATAGTTGACAATACAACTTTTGGAAGAAACTTTTATTTCCTACTTGACAATAAAAAAAAATCCTACTATACTTTCAAAAGTTAGGTAGCGAACAATTCAATTTCCGCAGAGACAGATCAATGCGGGCCTGCTTTAAGACGGAAGTGAAGCTATGTGCACGACAGCAGAAGACTGCAGTGAACAACTCTGCTGCAGGAATGCGGGACGGATGGTGAATATCCTGTCAAATCAGCTGAAACGCCATTTTATCGTCCCGGTGGATGACAGTGGGCTGACGATGCTTCAGCGCCATATGCTCCATTTTATTATCCTGGCCTCCATGCACAGGGAGATTTATCAGAAGGATGTGGAGGCAGAGTTTCACATCAGGAAGTCCACGGCTACAGGGATGATGCAGCTTCTGGAGAAAAACGGCTTTATACGCCGTGAGAGCGTAAAGCGGGATGCCCGGCTGAAAAGGGTGGTCCCCACTGAGAAAGCCCTGGCCCTCAGGAACGGGGTGCTTGAGGACATCAGAAATGTGGAGAAAAAGATGCTTGAGGGCATTGAGCCGGAAGAGCTTGAAATTTGTATCCGCGTGATGAACCAGATGTCCCGTAATCTTTCATGCGGGGAACAGGACTGCAAGGCACAGGGATTTCACGGCAGAGAATTCCCTAAGGAAGTCCATTCCTGCACAGAAAATGACAACAAGTAATTGCACAAGGAGGAAACCATGAACAGAAAACTGTTTAAATCCATCCGGGAATATAAACGGGAGTCCATTCTGGCGCCTGTGTTCGTGATCCTGGAAGTTTTAATGGAAGTTTTGATTCCGCTGCAGATGGCAAAGATCATTGATGTAGGTATCCAGAACGGAGACTTGTCCTATATCATTATGATGGGTGCCATTCTGGTTGTCATGGCAATGCTCGCCCTGTTTTTCGGCGCTATGGCCGGAAAATTTGCGGCAGTTGCAGCGGCAGGATATGCCAAAAACCTGCGCCATGATATTTTCTACAAGATACAGGATTTTTCTTTTAAAAACATTGACCACTTTTCCACTTCGAGCCTTGTAACGAGACTTACGACAGATATTACGAACGTTCAGCTCGCCTATATGATGAGCGTAAGACTGCTGGCCAGGGCTCCGATTATGATCATTCTCTCTCTGGTGATGATCCTTACAATCAATGTGGAAATTTCCATTGCACTGCTGATTCTGATCCCCATTCTGGGCGGAATCCTCATGTTTATAGCAAAGAAGGCTCATCCTCATTTTATCAAGGTGTTTGATGAGTACGACGTGCTGAACAATTCCGTTCAGGAGAATGTAAACGCTGCCCGCGTGGTAAAGGCCTATGTCCGTGAGGATTATGAGATTGAGAAATTCCATGGAGTTTCCAAGCTGGTGTACACACTGTTTACAAAGGCGGAGAAGATTGTGGCCTGGAATGCTCCTACCATGCAGTTCTTTATGTACGGCGTCATTCTTCTGATGGTTTCGGTCGGCGGGCGGAGTATCATCAATCAGACTATGGAGACAGGAGAGCTTACAAGCGTGATTGTGTATGCACTTCAGATTCTCATGTCGCTGATGATGGTAACCTTCGTGTTCGTTATGATTATGATTGCCGAGGCTTCCACAGACCGTATTGCGGAGGTGCTCGATGAGGTTCCTGAGATGCAGGATCCGGCTGATGCAGTGAAAGAAGTGCCCAACGGAGACATTGATTTTGAGAATGTGTCCTTCAGCTACGGCGGTAAGGGAGGCAACCTCTCCCTGAAAAATATCAATCTCCACATCAAGTCCGGCCAGACAGTCGGAATCATCGGAGGAACAGGAAGTGCTAAAACCTCCCTTGTAAATCTGATCCCAAGGCTCTACGATGTGACAGAGGGCTGTGTGAAGGTCGGGGGTATTGACGTCAGGGCATACGGACTGGAAGAACTGAGGGATCAGGTTTCCATGGTTCTTCAGAAAAATGTACTCTTTACGGGAAGCATCTACGACAATATCCGCTGGGGAGACGAGAACGCCAGTGACGAGGAGGTTCAGAGAGTCTGTAAGCTGGCTCAGGCTGACGGCTTTGTGAGGGAGTTCCCTGCCGGCTACAATACCATTATTGTGGAGGGCGGAAACAACGTGTCGGGCGGTCAGAAGCAGAGACTCTGTATTGCGAGAGCCCTGTTAAAGAAGCCGAAAATCCTGATTCTCGATGACTCTACCAGTGCGGTTGATACGAAGACGGATGCTCTGATTCGGAAGGCCTTCCGGGAGGAGATTCCGGATACCACGAAGATTATCATTGCTCAGAGAGTTTCCTCTGTGGAGGATGCAGACATGATTACCGTCATGGAGAAGGGTATGATAAATGGTATCGGCACGTCTGAGGAGCTGCTCAAAACAAACGCAATCTACCGTGAGGTATACGAGTCACAGGTCAAGGGAGGTGAGGATGATGAGTAAGATGCAGAAACCGAGAGTGACAAAAGATACATTAGTGACAGGAAAAAGACTTCTCGGATATGTGCTGAGAGATTATAAGCTGCGCTTTATCGGAGTGTTCTGCTGTATTCTTATAAGCTCCATTGCATCCATTTCCGTATCACTGTCGCTGAAATTCCTGCTGGACGATTACATTATCCCGCTGATTGGACAGCAGAATCCAAATTACACAGAGCTTTACGGGGCGCTGACTGTACTGGGAACCATTTTCCTCTGCGGCGTGGTGGCAACCTTTATCTATACGAGGCTGATGGTATTTATCGGCCAGGGTGTTTTAAAGAAGGTCAGGGATGAGATGTTCGAGCACATGCAGAAGCTTCCTATCCGCTACTTTGACCAAAACACAAACGGCTCTATCATGAGTCTTTACACGAACGATACAGATACCCTGCGGCAGATGATCAATCAGTCGATTCCTCAGGTGCTTCAGTCCCTGCTGACGGTGGTTGTGACCTTTATCTCCATGCTGGTATTAAGCCCGCTTTTAACTGTCCTTGCCGTTGTCATGATCGGAGTTATGCTGTTTGTGACAAGAACCATCGGAGGAAACAGCGGAAAATATTTCCTCAGGCAGCAGCTTGCCATCGCCGACGTAACCGGCTTTGTGGAGGAGCACATGAACGGTCAGAGGGTGATCAAGGTGTTCAACCACGAGCGCATCGCAGAGGAGGAGTTTGACGAGCTGAATGAAAAGCTGTTCCACAGTGCTGCCAATGCAAATACTTATGCCAATATGATGGGACCGGTAATCGGAAACATCGGAAATCTGCAGTTTGTTCTGACAGCCGTCTTGGGAGGTTTCCTCTCTGTCATGGGAATCGGAGGAATTACTCTGGGTGTCATGGCATCCTATCTGCAGTTTACAAAGAGCTTTACACAGCCGTTCATGTCCATCGCCCAGCAGTTTAACTCCATTGTCATGGCGCTTGCCGGAGCAGAGCGGATCTTCCGCATGATGGACGAGGAGCCGGAGGTGGATGAGGGATATGTAACCCTGGTAAACGCCAGAAAAGACGCAGACGGAACGATTACAGAGTGTAAGGAGCGCACAGGAATGTGGGCCTGGAAGCATCCGCACCAGGCGGACGGCACCGTTACCTACACAGAGCTGAAGGGTGATGTGCGCTTCTTTGATATGACCTTTGGCTATACAGATGAGAAGATGGTTCTCCATGACCTGACCCTCTATGCGAAGCCCGGCCAGAAGCTGGCCTTTGTAGGTTCCACCGGGGCCGGAAAGACCACTATCACAAACCTGATCAACCGATTCTACGATGTGCAGGACGGAAAAATCCGCTATGACGGGATCAATATCAACAAGATCAAGAAGGCAGATCTGCGCCGTTCTCTTGGAATTGTGCTTCAGGATACCCACCTGTTTACAGGAACCATTATGGATAATATCCGATATGGAAAGCTGGATGCGACGGATGAGGAAGTATTTGCGGCAGCTCAGCTGGCCCATGCGGATCAGTTCATCAAGATGCTTCCAAAGGGCTATGACACGATGCTGACCAACGACGGCGAGGAGCTGTCACAGGGTCAGAGACAGCTGTTAGCCATCGCCAGGGCCGCAGTAGCCAATCCGCCGGTTCTGATTCTCGATGAGGCCACCTCAAGCATTGACACAAGAACTGAGCAGATTGTTCAGAAAGGTATGGATAACCTGATGAAGGGCAGAACCGTATTCGTCATCGCACACAGGCTGTCTACCATCAGAAACAGCGACGCCATCATGGTTCTGGAACACGGCCGGATCGTGGAGAGAGGAAGCCATGAGGATTTAATTAAAGAAAAAGGAATCTACTATCAGCTCTACACAGGAAAGCTGGAGTTGGATTAGTGGTGTGAGAAAAAAGAGGAAGATTTTCAGTTCCAGCGAAGTCACTGAAAATCTTCCTCTTTTTTCTTTGGGGGAGGGCATATCCGCCGCATTCCCCCTCCTCCCCTTCTTATTTTCTCCTCACTGCCGTATCCTGGAAGCAGAAGTAATCCGGTCTGTGCCGGGACTGGGTGTACTCAAACATTACTCCGTCTGCATCAAAGGTCTGGTTTGATATGACGGCAAGACAGTTGTAATCGCCTAACTCCAGATATTTCTCATCTATCTCCGTGACAAGTTCCACCGTCATTTTCCGTTTGCTGGTGACGATGGTCAGTCGGCATTCCTGTTCTAAGTAGCTGTAGATGGAATCCTCCGCAATTTCCTTTGTGAGCCCGCAGCATTTCTCCTTTAAAAACATGTTGATGTCCAGAATCAGCGCTTTTCCGTCCAGATAGCGGACGCGCTGAATATAGTAGAGCTCGCTTCCCACGGGAAAGCCTGAACGCCTGCTGATCCGCTCGTCGGCGTTCAGTTCCATGAAGCATACGACTCTGGTGCAGGCATTCAGGTGGTTTCTGGTAGCAGATTCCCGGAAGGATTCAATGCCGCCGATGGTGAAGGCGGCCTGCTCCACAGGCTGAAAGATCACGCGCACCCCAATGCCGTGAAGAGACTGGACATAGCCCTCTGCCGCCAGGGAAGAGATGGCCCGCCGGATTGTATTTCGCGAACAGGAATAGGTCTCTGAGAGGATATTTTCCGACGGCAGAAGCGTCTGAAAGCCGTAGGTGGCATTTTCTATTTTTCGCTTCAGATCTCTGTAAATCTGTTCAAATTTTGCTTTTGGCATAGGTAGTCACTTCCCGCTTTATGGTATAAATTTCGGGGTTTAGCCGAAACTAAATCAAGGATATTAAATATAGAAGAAAAAGTCAATGGATTTCAGGAAAAATTGATTGACATGTTTAAACAAGTATGCTATAAAGGAATCACAGAAGATGTTTAAACAAGTTGAGGCCGGTCAGAGAAACATGCCTTTGCCGGGGAACAACAGAGACACTCCCGGGAGGAATGCTGTATCCTCCTAAGAGCAGGGAAGGTCAAAAACAAAAAATGGAGGGGAAAAAATGGGCAAGTACACAGAGGATTCCAGACAGCTCCTTGAGCTTGTCGGCGGCAGGGAAAACATAGCCGCGGTTTCACACTGCATGACCAGAATGCGCTTCGTGTTAAATGATCCGAAGAAGGCAGATGTGGAAAAAATTGAGGCATTAAAGGCGGTGAAGGGCAGCTTCACCCAGGCAGGTCAGTTCCAGGTAATTATCGGGAATGATGTATCGCTCTTTTATAACGACTTTACTTCAGTGGCAGGCATCGAGGGAGTGTCCAAGGATGCGGTAAAACAGGCGGCCAAGAAAAATCAGAACCCGCTTCAGAGGGCGATTGCGGTTCTGGCTGAGATCTTTGCTCCTCTGATTCCGGCTATTATTACAGGCGGTCTGATCCTGGGATTCAGAAACTGTATAGACAGCCTGTATCTGTTTGAGAATGGAACAAAGACACTCTGTGATTTAAGCCAGTTCTGGAAAGGTGTCGACTCATTTTTATGGCTGATTGGAGAGGCTGTGTTCCATGTGGGAATTCCAGTTGGAATCTGCTGGTCAGTGGCCAAGAAGATGGGAACGACCGAGATGCTTGGCATCGTCATGGGACTTACTCTGGTATCAAGCCAGCTTTTAAATGCCTACAGCGTGGCAGGCACGGCTGCGGCGGAGATTCCCAAATGGGATTTCGGTTTCTTCCAGATCAATATGATCGGTTACCAGGCACAGGTAATTCCGGCTATGCTGGCAGCCTTTACCCTGGCCTATCTGGAACGCTTTTTCAAGAAGATTGTGCCTCAGGCCATCTCCATGATAGTCGTTCCCTTTTTAAGCCTGCTGCTGGCAGTGATGGCAGCCCACTGGGTGCTGGGACCCATTGGCTGGAAGATCGGCTCTGCCATCTCTTCCGTGGTCTATGCGGGGATTACAGGCAGCTTTAAGGTGGTGTTTGCCGCAATTTTCGGCTTCGCCTATGCACCTCTTGTTATTACAGGACTTCACCATATGTCCAATGCCATTGATCTTCAGCTCTGCGCCGACTATGGCGGAACCATGCTCTGGCCCATGATTGCTCTCTCCAATATTGCGCAGGGCTCAGCAGTTCTCGCCATGATCCGCCTTCAGAAGAAGAACACCAGGGCACAGGAGGTCAACGTACCGGCCTGCATTTCCTGCTACCTGGGCGTGACAGAGCCTGCGATTTTTGGTGTTAACTTAAAATATACCTTCCCATTTATCTGCGGCATGATAGGTTCCGCTGCGGCAGCTGTGATTTCAGTGGCAACAGGCACTACGGCCAATGCAGTGGGAGTGGGAGGACTTCCAGGCATCCTCTCTATTAAAGTGGCCTCCATGCCGACCTTTGCCATTGCCATGGCGGCTGCGATTGTCATTCCGTTTATTCTGACCATGCTGGTAGGACAGAAGAAGCTGTCAGCGGCTGACAGAGGAACGGTGGAAGGAGAGGTAAAAGGAATGACGGCGGAGAAGGAAGGGGAAGAAGCCGCAGCCCCAGAGCCGCAGAACGAGGATAAGGCACCGGAAAAGGGAAAGCTGGTGGCTTATCTGTCCGGTAAGGTGATTCCGATCGAGGAAGTCGGAGACGGTGTATTCTCAGCTAAGATTCTGGGCGACGGAATCGCCATTGAGCCGGAGAGCGATACAGTGGTAGCCCCCGCCAGGGTGACGGTTGCCGTGCTGATGCAGGAGTCCAGGCATGCAGTAGGACTTGTGATGGAGGACGGAAGAGAGCTTCTGATCCATGTGGGGCTTGACACCGTGCAGATGAATGGAGATGGTTTTGAGTATCTGGTAAAGCAGGGAGATGTGGTGGAGGCAGGAACGCCGCTCATCCGTTTTGACCGTGACAAGATTCAGAAAGCCGGAAAGCGTGATATTACTATCATGGCTGTGACAGACGGTACCGGGCGGGGAGCTTTAAGATACAGAACCGGAATGGATGCACAGGCGGGAAAAACCGTTGTGGCAGAGATGGAGGAATAGAAAAACAGAGGAGATGACAGGAGAGATGAGCAGCTTTAAGGATAAGGTAATATATCAGATTTACCCCAAATCCTTCCGGGATACAGATGGGGACGGACTGGGTGATTTAAGGGGAGTGACAGAGAAACTTGACTATATTCAATTTCTCGGGGCCGATTACATTTGGCTGACACCGTTTTTCATTTCTCCTCAGAATGACAATGGATACGATGTGGCGGATTATCTGTCTGTGGATCCCAGGTATGGGACCATGGAGGATTTTGAGGAGCTCGCACGGGAGGCGAAAAAGAGAGGGATCGGTCTGATGCTGGACATGGTATTCAACCACACCTCCACAGAACATGAGTGGTTTAAAAAGGCTCTGGCAGGAGACCCGGAATATATGGATTACTATATTTTCAGGGATGGACCGGAACAGGAACCGCCGACAAACTGGGTGTCCAAATTCGGCGGAAATGCCTGGCAGTATGTACCGGCCCTGAAAAAATGGTATCTTCACCTGTTTGATGTGACGCAGGCTGATTTGAACTGGGAAAACCCCAAGGTCAGGGAGGAGCTTAAAAAGGTACTCCGCTTCTGGAAGGATAAAGGGGTGGAGGGCTTTCGGTTTGATGTGGTGAACCTGATCTCAAAACCGGACTGCTTTCAGAACGACGAGGAGGGAGACGGACGCCGCTTTTACACGGATGGGCCGAGAGTTCACCAGTATCTGAAGGAGCTGGTGCATGATTCCGGCATTGACGGCATGGTTACAGTGGGAGAGATGTCTTCCACTACTCTGGAAAACTGTATCCGCTACTCCAATCCTGAGGAGCATGAGCTGTCTATGTGCTTTAACTTCCATCATCTGAAGGTGGATTACAGGAATGGAAATAAATGGGAACTGAAGGAGCCGGATCTGCAGGCACTGAAACAACTGTTTAAGACCTGGCAGGAGGGGATGGAGAAGCACGGCGGCTGGAATGCTGTTTTCTGGTGCAACCATGATCAGCCCAGAATCGTGTCCAGGTTTGGAGATGACAGGAAATACTGGAGAGAGTCAGCTAAAATGCTCGGCGCTTTTATCCACCTGCTCAGAGGAACGCCGTATATCTACCAGGGTGAGGAAATTGGCATGACAGATCCTCACTACCATGACATCAGCCTCTACCGGGATGTAGAGAGCCTGAATTACTACAGGATCATGCTTTCCGAGGGAAAGACAAGGGAAGAAGCTCTGAAAATTCTCGAGGCGCGCTCCAGGGACAACAGCCGTACGCCTATGCAGTGGAATGGCGGCAAAAATGCAGGATTTTCTGAAGCAGAGCCATGGATTAGCCTGCCGGACAATTACAGAACCATCAATGTGGAGGCTCAGAGGGAGGATGGGACCTCTGTCCTGAGTTTCTACCGCAGGCTGATCCGTCTGAGAAAAGAGCACAGTGTAATCGCAGAAGGTTCTGTCCGGTTCCTGGAAACGGGAAATGAAAAGGTGATTGGCTACGTCAGGGAGAATTGCGGGGAGAAACTGACAGTACTCTGCAATTTTTCCGGAATGCAGCAGAAATTCGAGGGTGCACAGCAGGAGTACGGTAAAAAAGCCAGCCTGCTCATCGGAAACTGGGAAGCAGAAAACGGACCGGCTGCTGAGACGGACAGGAAAGAGCCGGTACTCCGGCCATTTGAAGTGAGAGTGCTTCTGGAAGAGAAGAAGGCATAAGCGCACAGGCAGCAGAAAGGGAACCAGCCGGGAGAAAGAAATCAGGCGAGAGCCAGAAAGAAAGTATGCAGGTGTGAGCAGGAGAGGAGGCCGGATCCGGCATAGAAAATTCAGGCAGAAAGAAGCCGGAAATAGAAAAAATCAATAAGTAAAATAACGCCTCAGAATAAAAATAATCGTAGCCCAGGCGGGCGGGAGTATCCTTAAAAGCAGCAGAAAATGCAGAAAATACAAGGAATTGCTCCCGCCCGCCTGGACGTCTGGGAGGAAAAACAGGGGGAGATCTCCCGCAGAAAATGTTCTCGAATCAGAAAAAAAACCACTGTCCCTCCCCTCCAGCCCCCCTGTACAGCTGAAAGACTTATGGTATAATGACTGCAAAGCGGGCATTATACCTGCGCATGCCGGTTTCAGCATTCACTGCTGAAAGCCGGGCGCTGAGTTCCGCCGGAGGCTGCCATATCCGGAGGATATGGTATAATGACTGCAAAGCGGGCATGATACCTGCGCCGAGCCGGATTCAGCATTCACTGCTGAAAACCGGGCGCTGAGTTCCGCCGGCGACAGATGGAATCTCCGGGACAGAGGAGAGATAAGATAGCTGTGAGAGCAGTCATTTCATAAAGATAACAGGGAGGGAAAAACAGCATGATGAAACTGCCGGAAAATTTTGTTACATACGATGAGGCGAGAAAAGCAGGGTTTATAAAGATGAAGGAGCTGAAGGAGCAGGGGACGAGAGTGGTGGGAATCTTCTGTTCCTTCGTGCCGGTGGAAATTCTGATGGCGGCAGGGGCCGTGAGTGCGTCCCTGTGCGCTTCCAGTGAGCAGCCGATCACTGCGGCTGAGACGAAGCTGCCCCGCAATCTCTGTCCGCTGATCAAGGCCAGCTACGGCTTTGCTCTGACAGACACCTGCCCGTACTTTTACTTTGCCGATCTGATTGTCGGTGAGACGACCTGTGACGGAAAGACCAAAATGTTTGAGCTGATGAACGAGCTGAAGGAAACCTATGTGATGCAGCTTCCGTCGGGGAGAAATGAGAGGGCGCTCAGGGCATGGAAGGAGGAAATCATCGCGCTGAAGGAGAAGCTGGAGGATTTTTATGGAATTGAGATCACAGAAGAAGATATCCGCCAGGCAATCCGCATGAAAAACAGAGAGCGCCGTTCCATGCTGCGGTTTATGGAGCTCGGAAAGCTGAATCCGGCTCCCATCTCCGGCTATGAGATTGGAACCCGGGCTGATTCTCTGGCTTTTAACTTTGATATGGAGGAGAGAATCCGCCTGGTAGATGAGAGAACAGAGGAGGTTCTCAGAGACTGGGAAGAGAATTACAAGGGCAGGACGTCTGACCGCCCGAGGATTCTTGTGACAGGCTGTCCCAATGCAGGGGTCAGAGATAAGATTATAAAAGCGGTGGAGGAGATGGGAGCTGATGTGGTCGCCTTTGATTCCTGCAGCGGCACGAGAGAAAAGGTGGAGCTGGTAGACGAAACCCTCCCCGTGTTTGATGCTCTGGCAAAGAAGTATCTGAATATTAACTGCTCCGTCATGAGTCCCAACACAAGCCGCATGGGTTATATAAAGGAAATGATCCGCGACTACCAGGCTGACGCAGTGATTGAGATCATTCTTCAGTCCTGTCATACTTATAATATCGAGGCGCACTTTGTAAAGAGAGCTGTGGAGGAAGAAAACATCCCTTATCTGATGATTGAAACAGATTACTCCCGCTCTGATCAGGGTCAGATTGCCACAAGGCTTGAGGCGCTTCTGGAAACGCTGCGCTGAGGGAAGCCTTTATCAGTCCGGAGTACATATTTTCCAGCGCACAAGGCTGTAAGGTTCCTGGACAGCCCCATAGATAAATTCCATAAAAGGTCTGAAGAATACAAAATTTAAATGACAAATCTGCGCGGAAACCTTGAATTTGCAGGGTATCCTGCTTATACTGAGGATGGACTGCAGATGCAGCCGCATAA
>JAHZAR010000005.1:0-14839 GCA_019423835.1 Clostridiales bacterium
ACGCTTTACCGGCGACAACTTCCGGCAGGAAACCGCGCAGCGGAAAATGGAGAGTATGAAAGTGCTAATGGGGGCCCCACAAAGCCGCAAGGCTTTGCGGGGAGAGGAGGAGCAAGGGAGCGAGCGAAGTTTTCCGCTTCAGCGGGAAACGAAGCAGAGTGGACTTTGCGACGACGAGATTACCGACTGAAAGGAGTATTGCCTATGAAAGAAGTCCCGATTTGGGAAAAGAGTAATTTGACCTTAGAAGAAGCTGCGGCGTACTCAGGAATTGGCATCAATAAACTGCGTGACCTGACAAACGACCAGAATTGTCGGTTCGTTTTATGGGTAGGAAATAAACGCTTGATTAAACGCCGCCTGTTCGACCAGTACATTGAGCAGGAGTATTCCATTTAATGTGCCGGGAACCTCACAGCCGTTGGCTGTTCGGTCACGGGCTGTCGCCCTAACGTCTGGTAACGATATATGTCTGCTTGAGAGTAAACTCTCATCAGACAATACCGTTACCATCCGTCCCGGCTCGTAGCTTTCGTGAAAATTTGTGATGGGAAAACGGCCTTTGATATGATACAATAATTGTGTCATATCAAGGCTCTTTCCATCACGGAAAGGAGTTTGACAATGTCCGAGACACGAAGCGTACCTTTAGGTAAACGCAAAGACCATAAAGGAAGAATCCTGCGGACAGGAGAGAGCCAGAGAAAAGACCTGATTTATCAGTACCGCTATACAGACATTCGAGGTAAACGGCAGACCATCTATTCCTCTGATTTGAAGGAACTGCGGGAAAAGGAAAAAGAAATCCAGAAGCAGCTTGATGAAGGGATTGACTATACTGCCGGAAAAGCAACCGTGATTGCCCTTGTGGAACGCTATATCAGCTTGAAACAGGGTGTGCGCTACAATACCAAAGTCGGTTACAATTTTGTTCTGAACCTGATTAAGAAAGAGGATTTTGGTTACCGGCAGATAAGGGATATTAAGGTATCAGACGCGCAAAAATGGATTATGAAGCTCCACAGTGACGGGAAAGGGTACAGCACCATTACCAGCGTCAGGGGCGTTGTGAAACCCGCTTTTCAGATGGCATACAACGAGGATATTATTCGCCGAAATCCCTTTGACTTCAAATTAGTGGACGTGGTTCCCAATGACTCACAGAAGCGGATTGCCATGACGGAGGAACAGCAGGGGATTTGGATGGGCTTTATCCGGGAGGATAAAACCTACACCAAGTATTATGATGAATTTGTCGTGCTGCTGGGAACGGGTATGCGTGTCAGTGAGTTTTGTGGCCTTACAAAAAGTGATTTGGATTTTGAAAACCGGCGAATCCGGGTAGACCACCAGCTTGTCCGGGAACGGGGCGGAAAGTATTATGTCGAGAAAACCAAGACGGAGTGCGGCTGCCGCTTTATTCCCATGACAGAGGAAGTCTATCAAAGTCTGAACAATATCCTTGAACGCCGCAAGAAGATAAAGACGGAAATCATTGTAGACGGGTACAGCGGCTTTCTGCTGCTGGATAAGGACGACAAGCCCAAGGTAGCGTTACATATCGAAAATGAAATGCGCTGGGCGATGAAAAAGTATAAGAAGCTGTACCCGGATAAGCCGCTGCCGCACATCACGCCCCATGTGTTCCGCCATACTTTTTGTACGAATATGGCAAACGCCGGCATGGATATAAAAACCTTGCAGTATGTGATGGGACACTCTGATGTGGGAGTAACACTGAATGTCTACACCCACGCCAGCTATGACCGGGCGGCGGAGCAGATGGCGAAAATCATTGATTTGAGCGAGCAACGAGGAAAATTCGCTGCTTGCAGCGGAATTTGACGACTGCCGGACAACGCAGGCAAAGCCTGCGTTCAAGAATATTGACACGTCGGAAAAGCAGAGAAAATCAGGTTGAAAACGCACCAAGTTACTACACCACTTACTACACCATTTGCCCGTGAATCTGCGTAGATTTACGAAGAATAGCGTAGGTTTGGGGCAAAACACAAAAATTGAAAAAAGCGCCGGAAAGCCCGTAATATCAAGGTTTGAAGGTTTTTGAAGGGATATAAGAGATATGATAAAAATACTATTCGTTTGCCACGGCAACATCTGCCGTTCCCCCATGGCAGAATTTGTCCTAAAAGACATGGTAAAAAAATTACACAGAGAGCAGGAGTTTTTCATCGCTTCCGCTGCCACCAGCACGGAGGAGATTGGAAACCCCGTTCACCCGGGAACCCGTGAGAAGCTGCGCAGATACGGCATTTCCACAGCCGGAAAATACGCTGTTCAGATGACACGCAAGGATTACGCTGCCTATGATTATCTTCTGGGCATGGATTCCCGCAATATTTCCAACATGCGCCGCATTGCCGGCGGAGATCCAGACGGAAAAATCTTCCGTCTTCTGGACTTTTCCGCCTCTCCCAGGGACATCGCTGACCCATGGTATACCGGCAACTTTGATATCACCTATGACGATATTGCAGAAGGCTGTCAGGCTTTTCTGCAGTACCTGTCTGAAAAGAAACTGTAACGGCATCGGGCCCCGGAGCGTCAGGGTGATGCTCCGGGGCCCGATGTACAGATATACACGTTCGTTTTTCTGCCCTGCCTGTCTATTTCCTGCCCTGTTTTCCGGTTTTTAATCACTTCTCTTTTTCTCTCTATCCCGTTTTTTTCCTTTTTTGAATCTCCTTTTTCCAATGATCTCAGTCAGAATCCTCCACCCGGGAAGCAGATAGAGATAAAAGGCAAACAGAAAGCTCATGCTTCCGGCTCCGATGGTTGCGAGAGGCACAGAACCGGCAATGGACCAGGGGATCAGGGCTGCCAGGACGATAACGGAGTCCTCCAGATCCAGAGCCAGCTCCTCCTTGTTATCATATTCCCCTCTGCACAGCTCACAGGTGAGCATGGAGGCCAGTGTCTGGTTGCAGCTAAACATGGAAGTGGCGATTCCGGCGGCGCACATGGCGGGAAAACGGCCGAATTTTTTCGACATGCCTGCCAGTATGCGCTGAATATTTCTGAGAAGTCCTGTTTCCTCCAGGATGCCCAGATAGGAGGAAGAAATCAGAACAATCAGGCCTACGTTAATCATGGAAAACAGGCCGCCGCCGGAGAGGAGCGGCACAAGCTCGCTGTCCCCCTCAGGGGTGAAGCCCACAAACATGGAGCCGATCACCGCTCTCACCTCCATGTGCTGAACCAGAAGGCAGAGAAGGAAGCTGAGCACAGCGCTGATTGCCATGACCAGCTTCACGTCCCATTTCAGCATACAGAGAATGAGAATCACTGCAGCAGGGATTACGACACACCAGGAGAGATGAAACATCTGGTGAAATTCATCCATTAAGCCGGAGATGCCGGAAGAATTCTCCGCGCGTCCTCCGAGAAGCTGGTACAGAACGCAGGTAAGAAAAAACGGCACAATACAGGAAAGAAACATTCGCCGGATATTGTCATACAGCTTTGTTTCCGTCAGGGAAGCCACCAGGCTGGCGCTGGATGACATGGGAGAACAGCGGTCTCCGAAAAATATTCCTGAGAGAACAGCGCCGCCTGTCAGTATAGGGGAGACGCCGTTTAATTTTGCCATGATCATGCAGATCACGCCCACTGTGCTGGCTGTACCGAAAGCGGTTCCCATAAGGAAAGAGACAAAACAGCACAGAAAGAATACGGATACCAGAAAAAATGGAGGGATAATGAGCTTCATCCCGTAAAATACGATAAAAGGAATGGTTCCGCAGGCCCGCCACAGGGCAGTGAGGAAGCCGATCAGAATAAAAATCATGAGGATATTTTTTGATTTTTTTATTCCTACAGCAAGCAGCATGGCAATGTTTCGGACTCCGATCTTCAGATACCGGGCATAGGCAATAAAAAGAACCAGTCCAAAAAGCAGAGCGCATACCAGGGGGAAACCGAATACCAGGCTGACGACAAGTCCGCCGAGAAAAGCTGCCAGTGTTAGATTAGCTACCATAAGTACATCTCCAGATCAAAAATTTATGTTCCGTTTTACATCTGTTTCTGTGGGGGCAGGAAAGCCTGTCCCGCTTTTTAGCTGCAGGGAAGGCAGGAACTGCAGTGAGCATCCATCCCTGTCCGGCTTATCTGCTCGGTGCGGCAGACAGTGTACAGCCAACGGAGGGCAGACTGCTGATATCAGAAATTTTATCTGAGAATACACATTCTGCCGCAGCTCATTCCAGTATAAGCCACACAGCCCATTCCTGCAAGACAGATGCAAAAAAACAATCAGAAAAAAATGTCTTGTTCAGTCGGGGCGTACTGGCCATGAGCTTTTCTTACGGGAACGGCAGAAAAACAGAGCCCCCTGGCTGCATTTTCCTTCTTTATTTTATATGCTCCGATTGAACATCCCACCCTCCTCTGCTATAATTTCAGAAAAGAGAGAAGCAAAAACTCCGCGGAAGTGCTGCGCAGCGAAGAAACCGCACAGCAAACGGGCTCTGTGGAGAAAATCCGCGCAGTGAAGGAACCGCCCGGCAAACGGGCTGTACAGAACATGGAGCCGTCCCCGCAAAAGAGGCCGCCCCGCAAAAGCTGGAACAGCGTCCAGACAAACCATTATATCTGTATATTGGATCATTATATTCTATCAGTAGAGCAGAATTGTGAGGTGAAGAGGCTTGAGTAATCCACAGGTAAGGCCGGTTATTTTTCATGTAGACGTAAACAGTGCATTCCTGTCCTGGGAGGCGGTATATCGGCTGAGACATCTGGGAGGAACGGTAGATCTCAGGGAGGAGCTGTGTGCCGTCGGGGGCGACAGGCAGTCCCGCAGGGGAATCATTCTCGCAAAGTCTCAGTCGGCCAGGAAGTTCGGCGTGCGGACAGGGGAATCTATCCTGGAGGCAAGAAAAAAATGTCCCGGCCTGAAGCTGGTGCCGGCCAACTATCAGCTGTACAGAAAGTCGTCGGAAGCCTTTATCAGACTTCTCAGGGAGTATTCACCCGAGGTGGAGCAGTACAGCATTGACGAAGCCTTTGTGAATATGACGGGGATGGAGCAGCTCTTCGGGCCGCCAAGGCAGGCAGCAGAGACCATACGGGAGAGGATTTACCGGGAGCTTGGCTTTACAGTAAATATCGGAGTCTCCTCCAATAAGCTGCTGGCCAAAATGGCCTCTGACTTTAAGAAGCCCAACCTGGTTCACACGCTGTTCCCCGAAGAGATCGAGGAGAAGATGTGGCCCCTTCCGGTCAGGGAGCTGTTTTTTGTGGGAGGCGCTACAGAGCGCAGTCTGAAACGTCTGGGCATCCACACCATCGGGGATCTGGCCAGAACCGATCCAGAGCTTCTGCGCAGTCATCTGAAAAAGCATGGGGAGGTTATCTGGAACTTTGCCAATGGCAGGGATGCAGGAGTGGTGGAAGCGGAAGAGCCGGACAATAAGAATTACGGAAACAGCACAACAATCCCCTTTGATGTGACGGATGCAGGAACGGCCAGGATGGTGCTCTTGTCTCTGGCAGAAACGGTGGGGCGAAGGCTCAGGGACAGCCATGTGAAAGCGGAGGGAATCTCTGTGTCCATCAAGGATACCAGTCTGAAGACGGTCTCCCACCAGAGTGTGTTTGAGACACCCACAAACATCACCGCAGAGCTCCACGAGGCGGCCTGCCATCTGTTCGAGGAGCTTTGGGACGGCTCTCCAATCCGCCTTCTGGGAATTTCCACCAGCCGCATCCGGGAGGAGGGATGCGCCAGGCAGATGAATATTTTCGGAGGGGAAGACTATGAGAAGCTGGAGAAGCTGGATCATGCGGTGGATTCCATACGGACGAGGTTTGGCAATGATGCGATTATGAGGGCCTCCTTTCTGAAAAAGCCTGTTGAACACATGGCCGGCCGTGCGGTTCGGGCGGAGAAGAAGCTGGACTATACAGAAATTGAGGTGGAGTAGCAGATTGAGGCGGAATAGCAGGCTGGTTGGGGCGGCAGAAGCAGGCCGGGGCCGTAAGGCAAAAGGCTGTTCTGAGCCTTGTTTGGAGGAATGGATATGAAGAAGGAAATTGTATTTAAAATGGAACGCCCGGGGCTGGTGAAGGAGGGACAGGTAGTGGAGGTCAGTGAGTCGGTGACGCCCTTTAACGTCAACTATATGATCGAGCCGGCTGTGGCTATGTCCGGCCTGTTCCGCTTAAATGACAGGCTGAAGGCAGATCACGGCGTTGTGAAGAAAATTGAGGAGAATGCCAGGGGCTATTACGTCACTGTGGAATTTGAGGAGGAAGAGAAATGAGAGGTATACCAAAGGATCCGATTATGTGCCTGAGCTTTGTCAATACAAAGCTCAGAGATTCCTACAGCAGTCTGGATGACTTCTGCGAGGATTTTGAGGCAGACAGGGAGGAGCTTGTATCAAAACTGGCCCAGGCCGGATATACTTATGACAGGGAGAAAAACCAGTTCCGCTGACGGGAGACGCTTTGTGAAACATTTCTGAGGAGCTGGACAGCCGCATATTCTGACGGGATATTCAATCTGCCTTTTGGCGTCTGGGAGGAGGTGTTCTGAGCCGTGCCTGTTATGGTAGAGGTTTTCTGGGAAACTGCCCGGGCCGTATGTGTCTGGATATCAGATCATATTTTTTTCGTCAATCTGATTTTGTCCGTCGGTATCGTATTTTTTCAGAGAAGAGATCCGAAGACCGTATGGGCCTGGCTTCTGGCGCTCAATTTTATCCCTGTGTTCGGGATTATCTTTTATCTGCTGTTCTGTCAGGATTTCAAAAAAAGCCGGATGTTTCGCATCAAGGAAGTGGAGGACCGGCTGAATCTGCCTGCCAAAATTCAGGAAGGCTATATTAAAAGCAGGAATCTAGCTTTGCTGGGAGAGCTGGCGGGAGATTATGAGTCCCTTGTGCTCTATAATCTGGACACCTCGGGGAGCGTGCTTACCACCAACAACCAGATCCGGATTTTTACAGACGGAGAGGAAAAATTTGCCGATCTGAGAAAAGAGCTTGAGGCAGCCAGGCAGTATATCCACATCGAATATTATATTATCAAAAATGATGAAGTGTTCGGCTCCATTGCCCCGATCCTGGAGAGGAAGGCAGGGGAAGGCGTTGAGGTGCGGATTCTGGCAGACGGAATGGGCGGCCGCTTTATGCCTTCAAAACAGTGGGACAGTCTCAGACAGGCCGGGGTCCAGGTGGGCATTTTCTTTCCGCCGGTGCTCGGACGGCTGAACCTGCGCGTCAATTACAGAAACCACAGAAAGATCGTTGTCATCGACGGGCGGTATGGTTATGTGGGGGGCTTTAATATTGGCCGTGAATATATATCAAAGGATCCGAAATTCGGCTACTGGAGAGACACACACCTGAAATTCTGCGGGGAGGCGGTGCTGGGACTGCAGATCCGCTTTGCTCTGGACTGGAACTATGCGGCTGGAGAGAACCTTTTTAAGAATGCGGAATATTTTGAACCCCATATTCCCACGGACCGGGAACAGATGCAGGAGGATTCCGGAAAATATTCCTGTGTCCATATACCGGAGGTGGGAGTTCAGATCATTGCCAGCGGTCCCGATACCATGTACCGGCAGATCAGGGATAATTACCTGGAGCTCTTTCATAAGGCCAGGAAGCATATCTACATCCAGACGCCATACTTTGTGCCGGATGATGCAGTGCTGTCTGCTCTCCAGATAGCGTCCAGATCCGGGGTGGATGTAAGGCTGATGATTCCCTGCAAGCCGGATCACCCCTTCGTCTACTGGGCCACCTATTCTTATGTGGGAGATCTGCTGCGGGCCGGAGCCAGGTGCTACACCTATGAGAACGGATTCCTTCACGCCAAGGGAGTCTGTGTGGACGGGAACGTGTGCTGCTACGGCACAGCCAATATGGACATCAGGAGCTTTGAGCTGAACTTTGAGGTCAACGCGGTGATCTACGACAGTCAGACCACCCGGGAGATGGAGGATATTTTTGAGAAAGACCTGGAGAACTGCCGGGAGGTGACCATAGATATCTACCAGTCCAGAAACCTGACTGTGCGCTTTAAAGAGCAGTGCAGCCGGCTGCTGTCGCCTCTTTTGTAGGGGCGGCAGAAAGAGACAAAAAGAGGGAGCGGAGAACAGATGGATGTGCAGAAAAGCTGCTCTGCTCTGTGGATAAAACGTCACTTAAGGCGGGAATGTTCATTTTTTTTAAAAACCTTCTGAAAATTCCGGGAAACTGGATTCTGCACAAGTATTTTACACATTTCTGACTTGTATTTGAGTCTTCCTTTCTATATAATAGAACAGACAGAGAGGTGAAAACATGATTAGATTTATACTGGTTGCAGGCTTTCTGATCTGCTTTCTGCTGTTCTCATCAGGCGTCCTCTACCGTTTGAAGAAGCTGGGAGAGAAGGACTGGGAAACGGCGGAGTGGAAGAGCCTGAACATCGTAAAGCGGGCATTTTCTGTGATTTTAAAGGTGTCCGGCGTGAAGGTTACGGTAAAGGGAGCGGAGAATATTCCCCCGGATCGGCCTGTGCTCTATGTGGGCAATCACAGAAGCTATTTTGACATCCTGGTAGGCTATACGACGGTGCCAGGCCTTCTCGGCTTTGTCGCAAAGAAGGAAATGATAAAATGGCCGTTCTTGTCCCAGTGGATGGTGCAGGTAAACTGCCTGTTCATGGACAGGGAGAATGTGAAAGAGGGACTCAAGACAATCCTGCAGGGAATCGAAAAGATCAAAAGAGGTGTTTCCATCTGGATTTTCCCGGAGGGTACGAGAAACAGGAATGCGTCAGAGACAGAGCTTCTGCCCTTTAAGGAGGGAAGCCTGAAGATAGCCGAGAAATCGGGATGCCCCGTTATCCCGGTTGCCATTACGGGAACAGCCGATATTTTCGAGAAGCATATCCCGATTATCCGGCCGGCACATGTGACCATTGAGTTTGGAGAGCCCTTTATCGTAAAGGAGCTTTCGCCGGAACAGAGAAAATTCCCGGGAGCCTATACGCGGGAACGAATACTTGAGATGTTGGAGAGGGAGCAGCATGGACTTACAGGAAATAAGAAAGAAGCTGGACAAGATTGACGGCGAGATCGTCAGGCTGTTTGAAGAGAGGATGAAGCTCTGCGCCGATGTGGCCCAGTTTAAGATACAGACAGGAAAGGCGGTCTACGATCCCCAGAGGGAGAAAGAAAAGATAGAGGCAGTTACCGCCATGGCGGAGGGCGAATTTATGAAGCAGGCGGTAGGAGAACTGTTCCTGCAGATGATGACGCTGAGCCGCCGCTATCAGTACCGGCTGATGCAGAATGGCCAGACGGCCCTGGATTTCGGGTTTCAGAAGGTGAAGGACATTGAAAAGAAAGGTGTCCGGGTGGTGTACCAGGGACTTGAGGGAGCCTACAGTCATGCAGCGGTACTCCAGTATTTCGGAGAGGGCGCAGATATGTTTCATGTGCGCCGGTTTGAGGATGCCGCAAAGGCCGTGTATGAGGGGGAGGCAGACTATGCAGTTCTCCCCATTGAGAACTCCTCGGCGGGGGCTGTGACGGACAATTATGATCTTCTCCTCAAGTATGAGAATTATATTGTGGCAGAAGTGTTTGTGCCGGTCTGCCACTGCCTACTGGGCACGGAGGATGCGGAGCTATCCGATATCCGGACGGTATTTGCCCACCCGCAGGCCCTGATGCAGTCGGCAGAGTATCTGAATGCCAGAAGAGACTGGAAGCAGGTGAGTGTGGAGAACAATGCCGTGGCGGCAAAGCAGGTGAGGGATGAGAATGATCGCACCCAGGCGGCTGTAGCCAGCGCCGAGGCGGCGAAGATCTATGGACTCAAAATTCTGGCGGAGGGAATCAATTACAGCCAGAATAATACCACCCGTTTTCTGATTCTTTCCAGAAAGCCGGTTTACCGGGAGACGGCAGATCGGGTGAGCATCTGCTTTGAGCTGCCTCATGAGAGCGGAACCCTCTATAACATGCTGAATCACTTTGCCTTCAGCCATCTGAATATGCAGATGATTGAATCGCGCCCGATTCCGGGAAGAAACTGGGAGTACCGCTTCTTCGTGGATATTGAGGGAAATCTGGACGATCCCGATATGATTAATGCCCTGCGTTCTGTAGCCGGGGAGGCCAATCGTATGAGGATACTGGGAAATTATTAGGAGCGTTTACATAGCCTGAGGCTGGTAGCCAGACCGCAGAAAGCGGCCCCTGAGCCTTTCAGCGTGAGGCAATGAGGAAGCTGCTTTGGAGAAAAATACAATCAGATAGAACCAGACGGCAAAAACGGCCGGTGATGAGACGAGGAGCGCCCGAAGCAAGGCAGGCATTTTTGCCGGAGAATGCAGGCTGAGGGTGAGCTCCTCGTTTTGTAAAATTCCGGTAAGCAGCAGGAAAATATCAGGTAAAGGCCCGGGAAGGGAAAGGAAGAAAAAAGATGAGAAACAGTCTGATACTATACAGAAATTTAAAATACAGAGAACTGTTCGAGCGGATGGAAAGTCTGCTGGAGGGAGAGAGAGAAGATTCGTTCGCAGAGGAGTCCGCCTGGTGTGCAGGAAGTCTGATTGAGCTGGCTGATGCGTATGGGTTTGAGGGAAACCTGTGGCATTGTTTTCTGGCCCTCTGTCTGGCCATTGACGAGAATGCCTACAGTGTGGCCTGTGAAATCCGGGGGGAGGCAGAGGGGAGCCTGAACGAGCTGGCGCTCCACGATTTTTCTGTGTTCAGAAGGCTGTTTTCCCATGAACTGAGTCTCCTTGACCAAAGAAGCGGGGCAGGAGAGGCTTCCGGCATATGGGCAGTGCTCGGCAGCTACCGCGGCCGTTCCCAGAAGGGGCGCTGCTTTAACAGCCGTATCCGCAGCCGGATTGTGGAACTCTCCGAAGCCCTGGGGAAGGCCGGGAGCGATGAGGAGTTTCGAAGCAGGGCCGCTGAATTTTACCGGGAATTCGGTGTGGGAAAATTTGGACTCAACAAGGCATTCCGCGTCACCGGTGAGGAAGGAAATGTGAAAATAGAGCCCATCACCAGTGTGGAGCATGTGTACCTCAGGGATCTGGTGGGCTATGAGCGGCAGAAGAAAAAGCTGGTGGAAAATACAGAAGCCTTCATAGAAGGGAGAGAGGCAAACAACGTACTCCTGTTTGGAGACAGCGGCACCGGAAAATCCTCGAGCATCAAGGCAATTCTCAATGAATACTATGACAGAGGCCTTCGCATGATCGAGGTCTACAAGCACCAGTTTCAGTGTCTGTCCGATATTCTGGAACAGATCAAGGACAGAAACTATAAATTTATTGTATACATGGACGATCTCTCCTTTGAGGAGTACGAGATCGAATATAAATATCTGAAGGCCATGATTGAGGGCGGGCTTGGCAGAAAGCCGGACAATGTGCTGATCTACGCCACCTCAAACAGACGCCATCTGATTCGCGAGAAATTCAGCGACAAGAGGGAGCTTGACGACGATCTGCATCAAAACGACACCGTTCAGGAAAAACTCTCCCTGGTGGCACGGTTTGGCGTTACCATCTACTACGGAGCGCCGGACAAGAAAGAATTTCAGAACATCGTCAGCGTTCTGGCTGAAAAATACCATGTAGAGATTCCGAGGGAGGAGCTTTGGCTCCTCGCAAACCAGTGGGAGTTAAGCCACGGCGGCCTGTCGGGCAGGACGGCGGCACAGTTCATCACACACCTTCTGGGAACAGGAATGAGCAATAAGGAGGGAAGCTATGGCAATTAAAATGTTTGCGGCAATCGACGTGGGTTCCTTTGAGCTTGAGATGGGAATCTATGAGATCTCCCAGAGCTTTGGCATCCGGGAGGTAGATCACCTGCGCCACGTCCTTGCCCTGGGAAGAGATACCTACAATGACGGAAAAATCGGCTACGGACTGGTCAAGGAGATGTGCCAGGTTCTGAAAAACTTTACAGAGATCATGAAAAGCTACCGGATCACAGAGTACCGGGCCTACGCTACCAGCGCCATGAGGGAGGCGAAAAACAGCCAGATTGTGCTGGATCAGATTCAGGTCCGTACAGGCCTGGTTGTCAAATCCATCAACAATTCTGAACTGAGGCTCATGAGCTATAAGGCGGTTGCGTCCAAGGATGCGGCTTTCCAGAAAACAGTTCAGAAAGGTACGGCAATCATTGATGTAGGCTTCGGAAGCACGCAGATCTCCCTGTTTGATAAGGATATGCTGGTATCTACCCAGAATATCTTTCTGGGGGGATTGCGTATGAGAGAGATGATTTCCCGCTGGAATTTAAGCGCAGGCGAGACGGTTCCGGTGATGGAAGAACTTGTGGACAATGAGCTGTATCCCTTTAAGCGTATTTACTTAAAGGAGAGGGAGATCAAATGTCTGATTGCCACAGGCGAGAGCATCCTGTTTATGGCAAAGAGCGGGATCCGCCATATGGAGTCAGACCGCGTTTCGGCTGAGCAGTTCAGGAGCTTCTACAACCAGCTGCTCTCCATGCGGCCGGAGGAGATCGAAGACTACTACGGGGTGGATCGGGAGTATGCATCGATCCTGGTGCCCAGCGCTGTCATCTACGGCAGAATTCTGGAGATGACAGGGGCGGAAACTGTGTGGATTCCCGGTGTCAGCCTCTGCGATGGAATTGCGGCTGAGTATGCCCAGGAGAAAAAACTGGTGAAGCTGCGTCACGATTTTAACGGGGACATTTTATCAGCCGCCAGAAATATGGCGAAGCGCTATAAATGCCACGGATCCCACATTCAGGAAGTGGATCGCATGTCCTCGGAGCTGTTTGATGTGACGAAAAAATACCACGGTCTGGGAGAGAGGGAGAGACTGCTCCTGCGGATTGCGGCGATTCTCCACGACTGCGGAAAGTTTATCAGCTCCAGCAGGGAAACGCAGAGCTCCTATCAGATTATCATGGCCACGGAGATCATCGGAATCTCCCATCTGGAGAGGGAGATCGTGGCAAATGTAGTCCGTTACTGCAATCAGGAATTTGCCTACAGCGGGGTAACCCTGGAATCCGATCTGTCCCAGTATGAGGGAAGAGGCCTGACGAAGCGGGCCGTGACCATCCTGATTGCCAAGCTGACTGCGATCGTGCGCCTGGCCAACGCTCTGGACAAGAGTCAGAGGCAGAAGCTGGCCGGCGCTTCTCTGGCTGTGAAGGACGGAAAGCTGGTGATCACTGCCACCTGTCCGGAAACCATTATTCTGGAGCGGGCGTCTTTCGACAATACGGCGGAATTTTTTGAGGAAATTTTTGGAATTCAGCCAGTGCTGAAACATAAAAGGAGGGTATAACAATGGCAGCAAATGACGAGAAATTCTGGGAACCTAAAAATTATGTAAACCGTGAGCTGAGCTGGCTGGACTTCAACTACAGAGTGCTGGGGGAGGCAAAGGACAAGTCCACGCCTCTGTTTGACCGGCTGAAATTTTTAAGCATTACAGCCTCCAATCTGGATGAATTTTTCATGGTGCGTGTGGCGTCGTTAAAGGATAGGATCCACGCCAACTATCCGAAACCGGATATTGCCGGCATGACTGCATCGGAGCAGCTTGCGGCAATCGGAATTAAGACTCATGAGCTGGTGGAGGAGCAGTACCGGATCTATAACCGTTCCCTCCTCCCGGCGCTGCGCCAGAACGGCCTGAAGGTGATCACCTCCCATGAGAATCTCACAGAACAGGAGGCAGCTTTTGTAGACCGGTATTTTGAGGAGATGGTTTATCCGGTGCTGACTCCCATGGCCGTGGACTCCTCGAGGCCGTTTCCCCTTATCAGAAACAAGTCCTTAAATATTGCCGCACTGGTAAAAAAGAAAAAGGGGGATTCCGAGATCGACTTTGCCATGGTCCGCGTTCCCAGCGGCCTCCCGCGTGTGGTAGTGATCCCGACGGAGGTGTCAGAGACGCAGGAGACGGAGGAGAAAAAGGAGGGCGCAGGAAAGACAGAGAAAAACGCACCGGACCCGGTATCGATTATTTTCCTGGAGGAAGTGATTGAGAGAAATATTGACAAGCTGTTCCTGAACTATGATATTATCTGTTCCCATCCGTTCCGCGTTATGAGAAATGCGGATCTGAGCATTGACGAGGATGAGGCGGAGGATCTGTTAAAGGAGATTGAGCGTCAGCTCAAGAAACGCCAGTGGGGGGAGGCCATCCGTCTGGACATTGAGGAGAAGGCGGACAAGAGGCTGTTAAAGATTCTGAAAAAAGAGCTGAAGGTGACGAACGACGAGATCTACGAGATCAGCGGGCCTCTGGATCTGACTGTGCTGATGAAGGTATACGGTCTTCCGGGCTTTGACCGCTACAAGGCTCCCGGCTATACGCCTCAGCCGGTTCCGGCGCTGATGAATGACGACGATATTTTCACAAACATCAGGAAAGGCGACATCCTTCTGACTCACCCGTTTGAAACCTTTGAGCCTGTGGTAAACTTCATTAAGAAGGCGGCCAGAGATCCGGAGGTTCTGGCTATCAAGCAGACACTCTACCGGGTCAGCGGAAATTCTCCGATCATTGCGGCCCTGGCTGAGGCTGCGGACAATGGAAAACAGGTATCGGTGCTGGTGGAGCTGAAGGCCCGCTTTGACGAGGAGAATAATATTAACTGGGCCAAAATGCTTGAGAAGGCCGGCTGCCATGTTATCTACGGCCTTCTGGGCCTCAAGACTCACAGCAAGATCACACTGGTTGTCAGAAAAGAGGAGGATGGGATCCGCCGCTATGTACATCTGGGAACGGGAAACTACAATGATTCCACAGCCAAGCTCTACACAGACTGCGGCCTCTTCACCTGCAGCCGCCAGAT
>JAHZAR010000005.1:14849-25268 GCA_019423835.1 Clostridiales bacterium
AGGACGCCACAGCCGTGTTCAATATGCTGTCCGGCTACTCGGAGCCTCTGGGATGGAATAAGCTCTCCCTGGCGCCTCTCTGGCTGCGGGGCAAGTTCCTGCGTCTGATTCAGAGAGAGATCAAATCTGCCAGGGAGGGAAGGCATGCCAGAATAGCAGCCAAGATGAATTCTCTCTGTGATAAGGAGATTATCGCAAATCTTTACGAGGCCTCCTGCGCAGGCGTGAAGATCCAGCTGATTGTCAGGGGAATCTGCTGCCTGAAGGCGGGAGTGCCGGGACTTAGTGAGAATATCGAAGTGCACTCCATTGTGGGCAACTTCCTGGAGCACAGCCGCATCTTCCTGTTTGAGAACGGAGGAAACCAGGAGGTCTATATGGGAAGTGCAGACTGGATGCCCAGGAATCTGGACCGCCGTGTGGAGATCCTGTTCCCGGTGGAGGATGAGAGGCTGAAGGAACGGCTGATCCATATCCTGGACGTACAGCTTGCCGACAATGTGAAGGCCTATCTTCTGCAGGCCGATGGAACCTACGTCAGGAAGTCCCTGAGGGGGCGCCAGAAGGTCAATGCGCAGGAACAGTTCTGTGAGGAAGCCATTCAGGCCGCAAAGGCCGTGGAGGAATCCGCCGATCCTGCCAACAGGCGCGTATTCATTCCGATGGAGCAGTAGAAAAAAAGAGGGAAAGCCCGCCGTCAGACACAGCCCGGAGCGATGGCCGTCTGACGGCGGGCTTCTCTTTTCTTACCTGGGAGAAACGGTCGGACCAGATCCCTGCCCGCAGGAAAAAGATGCCTCTCAGCCGCGCCCGGAGCGCAAAGTGGGCGGGCCCCTCTTGAGTGAGGAGAAGGGGAACGGATGTGGACTTGCCAACTTTTCAAATGTAAGAGAAAAGTAAAGCAATTTTTCCGCTCTTATGGTAAACTGTTGTTAAAGTCGGTCCGATCGGATAGGGCAGGAGAGCAGACGACGCGGAAGGCTCAGCATACAGACAAGGGAGGTTTTTTCATGGCAGAAATTAATATACTGGTAGTGGATGACGAGAAGGAGATCGCAGACCTGGTGGAGATTTACCTGGTCAGTGACGGCTACAGAGTTTTTAAAGCAGGGAATGCAAAGGAAGGCCTTGACATTCTCGAAAGGGAGAACATCCACCTGGTGCTTCTTGACATTATGATGCCGGGGATGGACGGCCTGGAAATGTGCAGGAAGATCCGGGAGACAAACAATATTCCTATTATTATGCTGAGTGCGCGTTCTACCGATCTGGACAAGATTCTGGGCCTTGGGACGGGGGCTGACGACTATGTGGTGAAGCCTTTCAACCCGCTGGAACTGACGGCCAGGGTGAAGTCGCAGCTGCGCCGCTACACGCAGCTGAATCCTCAGAGCAGCCCGCTGCAGAACGGGAAGAATGAGATCTCCATTAGGGGGCTTGTCATCAACAAGGACAACCACAAGGTTACCGTGTATGACGAGGAGATTAAGCTCACTCCCATTGAATTTGACATTCTCTATCTGTTGGCGTCCAATCCGGGGAGGGTCTTCAGCACAGATGAGATTTTTGAGAAGGTGTGGAATGAAAAGGTCTATGAGGCCAATAATACGGTGATGGTACATATCCGCCGCCTCCGGGGCAAAATGAAGGAGGATACGCGGCAGAACAAGATTATCACTACCGTCTGGGGGGTAGGCTACAAAATTGAAAAATAGCGATATGAGCAGGCGCTTTCGGGCGCGCACAGTGACAAATATAGTTTATGCCACGCTGCTCACCTGCCTGATAGAGATTTTTCTGATTGCAAATGTGAGCATGGTGGCGGAATATCTCAGACGGATGGAATCAGATTCGTTCCTTCTGGAACTCCTGAATCTGGGGCCGATTATGGCACTGCTCTATGTGCTGGCAGGGATCGTGATTTTTTCTCTGATCTATCTGCGGCTGCAGGAAAAGCATCTGAAATACCTGTCCCGTATCTCCTCGGCAATCCGCGATATCTCCGAGGGAGATCTGAACACGAATATTGAGGTAAAGGGAGACGATGAGTTTACGGCTATGGCCGTCAATCTGAACCGCATGGTGGAGGATATCCGGCGGCTGATAGATAAGGAGAGGGAGGCTGAGCGGACGAAAAATGAGCTGATCACCAACGTGGCCCACGATCTCAGGACTCCGCTCACCTCCATTATCGGATATCTGGAGCTTTTATCAGGAAAAACGGAACTGCCGCCTGAGATGCAGAAGAAGTATATTGATATCGCCTATGCGAAGGCCAGGAGGCTGGAAAAGCTTATCGAGGATCTGTTCGGCTTTACCAAGATGAATTACGGAAAGATCTCGATGCATGTGGGGAAGGTGGATATTGTCAAGCTGCTCGGGCAGCTTCTGGAGGAGTTCTATCCGAACTTTGCAGACAAAAACCTGTCCTACGAGCTGCACAGCAATGTGCCCGCGAAGGTGATTGACGCAGACGGAAACCTCCTGGCCAGGCTGTTTGACAATCTGATCAACAATGCCATCAAATACGGGGCCGACGGAAAGCGTGTTCTGGTACAGATCCATGCAGACGAAGAGATTGTGACCATTTCAGTTACCAATTATGGATATGTGATTCCCGCAGATGAGCTGCCCCTGATATTCAACAAATTTTATCGTGTGGAGCAGTCACGCTCCACGAATACGGGGGGCACAGGACTCGGGCTGGCCATTGCAAAGAGCGTGGTGGATATGCACGGAGGGACGATCCAGGTAAAGAGCGATCTGGACGGTACGGTGTTTACCGTCAAGCTCAAGGTTCACTTTGACGTAAACAAAGAAAATTTCGAGGTGGCCCAGTAGCAAGTCAGGCAGGCGGCGGAAGAGGTTTCAGGCGGGAAAGTGTGAGAAAGAAATACATCAGGAAGTGATGGGACAATCGGGAGGCGTGAAAAAGATGGGCAAAACGATAGCGGAGGGAAAGGACAGCAGAAAAAAAGGAAGAAAGAAAACATGGTTTGCCTTTTTTCTGCTCTGTCTCATTCTGGCTCTGTCCGATCCAAAAGCCGGTCTGACAGCCTATGCCTCAGGGGCTTTCACAGAAGGGGGCAGCCAGGTGACCATAGAAGCAGACTATGGCTTTGGCGGCGAGGCCAGAGAGGGAAGATATCTTCCCATAGAGGTATCCTACTCCAATGAAAAGGGAGGCGCATTCTCAGGCAGCCTCAGAATCCTTACCCTGGAATCCAGCATGGAGGTATACCAGTACGAGTACCCGGTAGAGCTGAAGGCTGGGGAAAAAAAGGCAGTGGAATATTATGTTCCTCTGGGGGTGGAGAATGATCAGATCTTCCTCTCCCTTCTGGATGGAGAGGGAACAGAAATTGTCAGAAAGAGGCTGAAGCTGGATATTTCTTCTGAATCAGCCGTCATGTTTGTGGGAGCCCTCAGTGACGATCCGGACAGTCTGTCTTATCTGGACGATGCCGGATTCAACTATGGGACCCTGAGGACGAGACTTGTGCCGCTGACAGCAGAAAAGCTCCCGGAAAATGAGCTGGGACTTGACCAGTTTGACCTTCTTGTGGCAGACAGATTTGACTGGAATACTCTGACAGAGGCCCAGGAGGAGGCGGTCTTTTCCTGGGTGGAGGAGGGAGGAACTCTTCTTTTTGGAACAGGAGACCAGCTTGACAGAAATCTGGGCAGACTGAAGGACAGGCTGCTGGAACCGGATGTAGGAGATGTAAACAGGCAGGAAATAGAGCTGAGCGGTCCCGAGGAGGACAGCCGGGCTGTGACTCTGTCTGCCGACTGCGCGGACTTTGAGGTCAGGGGAGGACGTGTAGCCCTGACAGGGGGCAGAACCCCTGTTGTGACAAAAAAGAGCCAGGGAAACGGGCAGATTGTGTTTACGGCCTTTGAGCTGGCGGATGCGGCAGAAGTATGCGTGCAGAATCCGGTTGTCCTGGAGGGGCTGTTTCAGCAGATCATGGGAAAGGAAACGATTCAGTACCTGGCGCAGGACCAGTATTACAGCCTTTCGAACCTGTACTACTCTATCCAGGCCCTGATCAATACGGGAAACGTGGCACGTCTGCCGGAAGTGGGCCTCTATACCGCAGTGATTCTGGTGTACATTGTCCTGATTGGCCCGGTCCTCTATCTCTATCTGAAAAGAAAGGCCCGCCAGAATTATTACATGGTGAGTGTGGCAGTTCTGGCGGCGGCATTTACCGGCGTCATTTACGCCCTGGGAGCGAAAACCAGGTTTACAGCTCCGTTTTTTACCTATGCATCTGTGGAAAACTATGGGGATGATGAGGTGGAGCGTGAAACCTATATCAATGTGAGAAGTCCCTATAATACGCCATATACTGTAGCGCTGAACCCGGAGTATACGGTGCGGCCTGTCACCAGAAATTATTTCTACGATTCAAATAAGCCGGCGGCATTTACAGGAAAGGAGAGGTACCAGACTGCTGTTTCTATGGAAGCCTCCCAGACAGAGATCCGGGTGAGGGACTCTGTGGCCTTTGAGCCCAGGCTGTTTGTCCTGAAAAAGAAGGAAAATCTGGAAAACGGAACGCCGCCCGGCTCTGTCACCTTTTACGATGGAAAGATATCCGGCACGATCGTGAATTATTCTGACAGGAAGATAGAAAACGCCATGCTGCTTCTCTATGGAAAGGCGGTCTTTCTGGGCGATATGGAGCCGGGGGAGGAGAGGAAGCTGGACGGCCTGGAAGTGCTGACCTATCCTGTTTCCTATAAATATGCGCTGGCAGAGATGGTGACGGGGGCAGATCAGTACAGCCGGGCGGATATATCAGATGAGGAGTATCTGGAGGCACAGGACAAGTCAAAGCTGTTAACCTTCTATCTGGAATCCGATATGAAAGATTACTTTTCAGATGCCAGGCTGATCGCGTTTCATTCTGAAGAGAGGGAGCCTGATTTCCTGGCGGGAAATGCCTTTGAAACAGAGGGACTGACACTGACAACCTCCAGGATTTCCGTGAACCAGGAGGAAGATGGGGAGATCTATCGCTGCGCCCTGGAGCAGTACCCCAGGATTCGCTCCGGCAGCTATGATCAGCGGGGAAATACCCTCTATGTCGGGGAACCCTCAGAGCCTTTGGTCCTTGAATATTCCCTGGGAAGCGATCTGGAAATCGAAAGTCTGAGTATTGACTGGATTTCACCGGAGTTCGTGGACAATCCAAGGTATCCGTATCTGGAACGGTTCGACGGCTCAATTTACTTTTATAATTATGAAACAGGGAGAAATGACAGGATGGATCTGGCAAAGACCATGTATACGAAGGAGGAGCTGAGGCCCTACCTGTCACCGTCTAATTCCATTACAGTCAGGTATTCGGGGGAGGCAGACAGCGACACGGCCTGGAACATGATACTCCCGGTACTCTATGTCACAGGGAAGGAGAGCTAATGCTGGAAATCAGAGATCTGCGCAAAAAATATGGAAATTTCCAGGCCCTGGACGGCCTGAACATGACGATAGAAAAGGGAGAGCTGTTCGGCTTTGTGGGGCCTAACGGAGCCGGAAAGACAACTACAATAAAAATTATCACCGGACTTCTGGCGCCGGACAGCGGCAGCATTGTCATTGACGGAATGGACGGGATACGGGAACAGAGATGCCTCAGGGAAAAAATGGGCTATGTGCCGGATTCCTTCGGCGTCTATGATAACCTGAAGGTGTCGGAGTACATGGAATTTTTTGCGTCCTGCTACGGACTGGAGGGGATGGGAGCCAGAAGGCGGTGTGAAACTCTGCTGGAACAGATGAAGCTGGAGGATAAGGCGGATTTCTTTGTGGACGGCCTTTCGAGGGGAATGAAACAGAGGCTCTGCCTGGCAAGAGCTCTGATCCATGACCCGGAGCTTGTTGTGCTTGATGAGCCGGCTTCTGGCCTCGACCCGAGGACGAGGCTGGAGTTTACGGGAATTTTAAAGGAGCTGCGGGAACAGGGGAAAACGCTTCTCGTCAGCTCCCATATTCTCTCTGAACTGTCTGAGATGTGCACAAGCATCGGAATCATTGAACAGGGAAGAATGGTGCTTTCCGGAAGCATGGAACAGATTCTGGAAAAGGTCAATTCCTCCAACCCGCTGCTGATCTCCATATTCAGGGGGCGCGAAACAGCGATGGCCATTCTGCGGAGCCATCCCTGTGTGCAGACGATCTCGGTCAAGGGGGAGGAGATCAAGGTGGGCTTTAACGGGGACAGGCAGGATGAGGCCCTGCTTCTCCAGCAGCTGATCGATGCGGACGTAATGGTTAACGGCTTTATGAGGGAGAAGGGAAGCCTGGAAACCATTTTTATGCAGATTACAGACCACGCAGGTGAAAAGGCGGTGCTGATACATGAAAATGAATCCGGTTTATAAAAGAGAGCTGAAGGTGAGCAGCAGAAGCATCCGAATGGCTGTGATTCTGTTTATTTTTAATGGAATCCTCAGTGCGGCTGCGCTTTTCAATATGTACTCCGTGGTAGAGCAGGTAAAGGTGACAGCCGAGATCCAGTATTCCAGATTTCTCGAGCTGTATGTGTTTGTGGCTTCTATTGAGTTTGCCATGCTCATGTTCATTATGCCGGCCATGACCTCCAACAGTATCAGCGGGGAGAGGGAGAGGCAGACGCTTGACCTGATGCTGACCACAACGATGAAGCCGGGAGAAATCGTGCTGGGCAAGCTGGCCGCGGCCTTTACCTCCATGCTGCTTCTGGTGCTTTCCAGCTTTCCGGCTCTGGCTCTGGTATTTGTGTACGGAGGAATTACTGTGACAGACATGGCCCTCCTCCTTCTGTGCTTTGTTACAGTAGCCCTTCTGTCCGGGGGAATCGGCGTCTTCTTCTCCTCTCTGCTGAGGAGATCCACCATGGCAAATGTATGCTCCTATGTCACCATTGTGTTTCTGGTAGCAGGCACTTATGCTGTCAATGCGTTTACCTACCGGATGTCCCAGAATGAGCTCAGCAGCTACATGACTGCCATCGACAGCGTGACCAGGCAGGCTACCTCGGGGGGGAGTCTGTATCTGCTCCTTATGAATCCGGCTGTCACTTTTTATACAATGATTAATAAGCAGGCAGGAGACAGCGATGTGACAGGGACACTGGAACAGTTCTTTGGTTCCCATCCTGAAAATTTTGTCATTGAGCACTGGACAGAACTCAGCATCCTGCTTCAGATTGTAACGGCAGCTATTCTCATTGCTGTCGCGGTGGCGGCAGTGACGCCGATTCGGACGGCAGGGCGAAATGGTGGGGGAGACAAGAGGAGAGCAGGAAAGGCAGGAGCACAGGGCAGAGAAAACCACAGGAGAAAAGGAGGCAGAGGACATGCTTAGAATCGGATGTCATCTCTCATCATCGAAAGGGTATCTGGCGATGGGAAGAGAGGCAAAGAAGATTGATGCTGGAACCTTCCAGTTTTTTACGAGAAATCCCCGGGGAGGAAATGCGAAAGAAATCGATCCGGAGGATGTGAGGGCATTTCTGGAATTTTCGAGACAGGAGGATCTTTCCCCGCTGCTGGCCCATGCGCCCTACACGCTCAACGGCTGCTCCGCAGACGAAAACATCCGCGTGTTTGCCAGAAATACCATGGAGGATGACCTGAGAAGAATGGAGTTTACACCGGGAAACCTCTACAACTTCCACCCCGGCAGCCATGTGAAGCAGGGAGTGGAAACAGGGATTGCATATATTGCCGATATGCTCAATACGATCCTGAAGCCGGAGCAGACCACCACAGTGCTTCTGGAAACCATGGCTGGAAAGGGCAGTGAGGTGGGGAGGAGCTTTGAGGAGCTTCGGGAGATCCTGGACCGGGTAGAACTCCGTGAAAAGATGGGCGTCTGCCTGGATACCTGCCATGTCTGGGACGGGGGATATGACATTGCAAACCATCTGGATGAGGTGCTGACAGAATTTGACCGGGTGATTGGCCTTTCAAGGCTTAAAGCTATCCATCTGAATGACAGCCAGAATCCGCTGGGCGCGCACAAGGACCGCCATGCCAGAATTGGAGAAGGACAGATTGGACTGGAGGCGCTTGTGCGGGTAATCAACCATCCGGCGCTGAGGAAGCTTCCCTTCTATTTGGAGACACCCAATGATCTGGAGGGATACGCCAGGGAGATCGCCCTTCTGAAATCTCATTACCAGGGTTAAATACATTACTTCAGGCGCTTCGCAGACCGGACTTCATGAGCGAAACCGTTCTAGGGAAAATGAAAGCCGCGTAACATGGTAATAACAGCTTTTGCCGAGGAAAACTATGAGGTTTTTATTTTTCAGGGACAGTGAGAAGAGAAGCAGGCGCCGCTGCAGCAGGAGAGAGACGGACGAACCAGGCCGTCTGCTGCCTGTTTCCGGAGACACAGAGGGAGCCGGGAGGCGAAAACCGGCAGATATCTCAGAGGGGCAGGCCAGACAGAGGAACAGGCGGCGCAGCCTGCCGTGTCTTCCCGAAAATGTGCTGTTCTGGGTGTTCCTCGTTCTGCTCTCCATCGGATGCATCACACGGCTCTATGAAAAGACAGCTTTTTCACCTGCCTCATCCGGACAGATCTTTTCTGCGGGAGGGCAGGGCAGGGATTACCAGGTAAAGGACAGAAAGCTTCCTATCTACTGTGTGGAGACAGAGAAGCCCCAGGTGGCCCTTTCCTTTGACGCAGCATGGGGAGGGGGAAAGCTGCGGCCGCACAGGACGACTTATAAGCAGTTCAGAGAAAATCCCATTATTAAATTTAATGAATAAATGAAAACTCCTTTGTGTACATGACAGGAAAAATACGGTATACTGTTAAAGATGTGTTAAGAAAGTGTAAAGATCAAAGGAGAAAATGAGAATGAGTGAAAAGGAAACAAAGGGAGCCGAGTATGATTTTTACGGGAAGCTTCCCCTTGGGAAGGCGATTCCTCTCGGACTCCAGCACGTACTGGCAATGTTTGTCGGGAACCTTACCCCTCTTCTGATTATTACAGGCGCCTGCGGCCTTGCCAATACGCAGGAATTTGCCAGCCTGCAGGTAGATCTGCTGCAGAATGCCATGCTGGTGGCAGGAATTGTGACTCTGGTTCAGCTCTACGCCATCGGTCCGGTGGGTGGAAAGGTTCCGATTATCATGGGAACCAGCTCCGGCTTTATCGGCGTATTCAACAGTGTCGTGGGCGTTATGGGAGGCGGAATCCTGTCCTATGGAGCGATTATGATGGCCTCGATTCTGGGCGGAATGTTCGAGGGAATCCTGGGCCTTTTCTTAAAGCCTCTTCGCCGGTTTTTTCCGGCCCTGGTGACGGGAACCGTAGTGCTCTCCATCGGTCTGTCTCTGATTGCAGTGGGTGTCAATTCCTTTGGAGGAGGAGACAAGGCGCCGGATTTCGGAAGTCTTGAGAATCTTTTCCTGGGAACTCTGGTGCTGGTAGTGATTGTGGCTTTAAAGCACGGGACAAAGGGAATGACAAGCTCCTCCTCTATCCTGATAGGAATTATCGTGGGCTATGCCGCTTCAGCGATTATGGGGCTTGTGCTTCCGACGGTCGGTGTCACAGCTGAGGGAGTGGAGTACACAAAGGCGTGGGTTCTCAACTGGGACAAGGTGGCGGAGGCCGGCTGGGTATCCATCCCGAGGCTGATGCCCGTTAAGCCTGTGTTTGACTGGCGCGCCGTTATTCCGGTTATGATTATGTTTATTGTGACGGCGGTTGAGACGGTGGGAGACATCTCCGGCGTGACAGAGGGCGGAATGGGCCGTGAAGCCACGGACACGGAGCTGTCCGGCGGAATCATCTGTGACGGCCTTGGTTCCACCTTCGCGGCTCTCTTCGGTGTTCTTCCGAATACCTCCTTCAGCCAGAATGTGGGACTCGTGGCCATGACAAAGATCGTAAACCGCTTTGCCCTTGCGACGGGAGCTGTTTTCCTGATCCTGTGCGGGCTTCTTCCCAAGCTTGCGGCTCTGATCTCCATCATGCCTCAGAGTGTGCTGGGAGGCGCTGCCGTCATGATGTTCTCCTCAATTGTCATGAGCGGAATTCAGCTTATCACAAAAAAGCCCCTGACGCCTAGGAGTATCACGATTGTGTCTGTGGCTCTCGGACTCGGATATGGAATCGGAGCCAACAGCGGCGTACTCGCCCATCTTCCCCAGGGAGTGCAGCTGATTTTCGGAGGCTCTGGAATTGTGCCGGCCGCCCTGGTGGCCATCGTTCTGAATGTGCTCCTTCCCGGTGAGAAGGAGGAGGATGAAACACAGACAGAAAGACAGGAAAGACAGTAAAAACAGAATAGCCTTATGAAAGATAAAGCCCCGTCAGGGAGCGGAACTGCCGCTTTCTGACGGGGCTTTTTACGCTCCATGAATGCCGCAGATGACCGCTCTCATGGGGGAACGAGGATACCAGA
>JAHZAR010000005.1:25278-27197 GCA_019423835.1 Clostridiales bacterium
GATTATGGATATTCTGGCAAAGCACAATGTGAAGGTCACCTTCTTCATGACAGGAGGCTGGGTAGAAAAATTCCCGGAGGATGTAAAGTACATAGCCAGCCAGGGGCATGACCTGGGAAATCACAGTGAAAATCACAAAAATATGAGCCGGCTGAGTGAGACGGAGATACAGAGCGAAATCCAGAAGGTACATGACCGGGTGAAGGAGCTTACGGGAACAGATATGACACTGTTCCGGCCGCCCTACGGAGATTATGACAATGAGGTGGTTGCCGTGGCTGATGCGATGGGATACTATCCGGTTCAGTGGGATATTGACAGCCTGGACTGGAAGGACTACGGTGCAGACTCCATCGTAGACAAGGTTGTCAACCATAAGCATCTGGGAAACGGTTCTATTATTCTGATGCACAATGGGGCAAAGTACACGCCGCAGGCGCTGGAGGCTGTGATTACCGGACTGCAGAACAAGGGCTATGAGCTGGTTCCCATCTCAGAACTGATCAAAAAAGAACATTTTCACATAAATCATGAGGGAAGACAGATTTCGGACGAAACAGCACAGCAGTGAGCAGCTGGAAACAGATACAATAGAAAAAAGGCGGTTTTCGTACAGCCGGCCTGAAAAAGGGTGAGTTTTTGTGCGGAAGCCGCCAGAAAACGGGAGGAGGGAAAGAATGTGAGATACGGATAGAGCTGTCGAAATTTGCGTCTTAATCTCATTGCAAGGGCAGTTTTTACAAGCTTATAATCGTTACGGAGAAAAATTTAGGAGGAGTATGAAGCATGGCAGAATTAAACATTGCGATTGCGGATGATAACAGGCAGACTTTGGAGCTGCTTGGCGAAATACTGGAGGGAGAGAAGGATTACCATATCGTCGGAAAGGCTGATAATGGCAACGAAGCGTACAACATGATTTTAAAGACCAGACCAGATGTCGTATTAATGGATATTGTCATGCCGGGAATGGACGGAATATCTGTCATGGAGAAAATCAAAAGCAACACAGAGATGAAGGACAGCACGTCCTTTATCATGGTAACAGCCGCAGGCAGTGAAAATCTGACAGCGGAGGCGTTCAAGCTGGGCGCCAGCTACTACATTATGAAGCCATTTACAAAAGAGATCATACTCGACAAGCTGCGAAGGCTGACGGGATATAAGAATAAAACGACAATGCTGTCGGGAAGCAGAAAAGTGAAGCCTTATGTCAATAAGGCAGAGTATATGGAACAGAATCTGGAAAATGATGTGACACAGATGCTCCACGAGATCGGAATTCCTGCCCACATTAAGGGATATCAGTATCTTCGGGATGCGATTATTATTTCTGTGAAGGATCAGGAGATGCTGGCCTCCGTCACAAAGATCCTGTATCCCACCATTGCAAAGAAGCATGCGACTACACCGAGCCGTGTGGAGAGAGCCATCCGCCACGCCATCGAAGTGGCCTGGAACAGGGGAGAGATGGACACCATCAATGATCTGTTCGGCTACACGGTAAGCACCGGGAAGGGCAAGCCGACCAATTCTGAATTTATTGCTCTGATCGCCGACAAAATCCGGCTCGACTACAAGCGGATCTCGTAGGCAGAAAACGGCCAGAACAACAGTCCTGCGGGAGAAGCGGCAGGTTTGTTTCAGAAAGAATCAGACAAAAAATCATAATACTACCTTTCTAAATGTATAAATTTATTGTATAATAGCAGTATATCTGGACAAGGGGGCTCAAGTTGGGGATTTGTCCGGCAATGAGATGCATGGGAGGTAGCAGGATGAAAAAAATTCTTTTTATAGCTTCAGAAGCGGTTCCTTTTATCAAAACAGGGGGTCTGGCGGACGTAGTCGGTTCCCTTCCGAAATGCTTTGACAAGCAGTATTTTGATGTGAGGGTTATGATTCCCAAACATCTCTGT
>JAHZAR010000005.1:27278-31263 GCA_019423835.1 Clostridiales bacterium
CCGCAATGATATGAAATATCTGAACCATTTCTACATGGATTATCTGGGACAGAGCCGATATGTGGGGATTCTGGAGTATGTCTATGAAGGAATCACCTTCTACTTTATTGACAATGAGAGCTATTTCTGCGGCTCCAAGCCTTACGGCGACTGGTACTGCGATCTGGAAAAATTTGCATTTTTCTCAAGAGCAGCCCTCTCAAGTCTGCCTGTGATTGGCTTCCAGCCGGATGTGGTACACTGCCATGACTGGCAGACCGGCCTGATCCCCGTATTCTTAAAGGATAAATTTCATGAGGGCGAGTTCTTCCGTAATATGAAGTCTGTTATGACCATTCACAACCTGAAATTCCAGGGTGTGTGGGATGTCAAAACCATCCAGCGGCTTTCCGGCCTTCCTGATTATTACTTTACTCCTGACAAGCTGGAGGCATACAAGGACGGAAACATGTTAAAAGGCGGTCTCGTCTATGCAGATGCCATCACCACCGTGAGCAACACCTATGCAGAGGAAATCAAGACCCCGTTCTACGGAGAGGGACTGGACGGCCTGATGCGGGCCAGGGCCAACAGCCTGCGGGGAATTGTGAACGGCATTGACTATGATGACTTCAACCCGGAAACGGATCAGCTGATTGTCCAGAATTACAATGCGAAGACTTTCCGAAAGGAAAAGATTAAAAATAAGAGAGCTCTGCAGCAGCAGCTGGGCCTCGAGCAGGACGATAAAAAGTTTATGATAGGGGTGGTATCCCGTCTGACAGATCAGAAAGGCTTTGATCTGATCCAGTGTGTGATGGATGAGATCTGCACAGATGATGTGCAGCTTGTCGTACTGGGAACGGGAGACGAGAAATATGAAAACATGTTCCGCCATTATGACTGGAAGTATAATGGACGGGTGTCCGCCAATATCTATTACTCTGAGGAGATGTCACACCGCATCTATGCATCCTGCGACGCCTTCCTGATGCCGTCCCTCTTTGAACCGTGCGGATTAAGCCAGCTCATGGCTCTGCGCTACGGTACGGTGCCGATTGTCAGGGAAACAGGAGGACTTAAGGACACCGTGTGGCCGTATAATGAGTACGAGGGGACAGGAACCGGTTTCTCCTTTGCCAACTATAATGCCCACGAGATGCTGGATACGATCCGCTACGCCAAGCACGTGTACTACAACAGGAAACGGGAGTGGAACAAGATTATCGACAGGGGGATGGCAGCCGACTTCTCATGGAAATCCTCCGCTCTCAAGTATCAGGAGCTTTACGACTGGCTGATCGGCTATTAACAGAAAAACGTCCTTTCATTTACAGTGGACAGATGACAGGATTTCTGCTACAATACGGGCAGAGAAGCAAATGGATAGAGCACTACAGAATTCGCCGGGGACACAGGTCAGAGTATCCCCGGCGAAAGCCGTCACCCGGGCAGGCAGAGCTGCCCAGACTGAGCTGCACCCCGGGAGGTTTTTCCGGCGGTCAGGAAAGGAAGGGAAGAGAAATGAGGCGTAGAGGGTATTTCTCAGGAGAGAAACTGGGAGAGTGGTACAAAGATCAGGAGTATCTGGACTGTGTGAAGGACATTCTGGAGCATCCTGTGTTTCAGTCCATGGATCAGTATATCCAGCATGGAGGGACCACGTGTCTGGAGCACTGCCTGCGAGTTTCATACATGAGCTATCTGATCTGCAGGAGAAAGGGACTTCACTTCTGTGAGGCGGCCAGGGGAGGCCTGCTTCACGATCTGTTTCTCTATGACTGGCATGTTCATGGAAGGGAGACCGGAGAACATTTCCACGGCTTCACCCATCCCAGGACAGCTCTTGAGAATGCTGAAAAATATTTTTCACTGACAGAGAGGGAAAAGAATCTGATTCTGCGCCATATGTGGCCCCTTACCCCTCTGCCTCCCAGATACAGAGAGGGCTATGTCATTATATATGCTGACAAGCTGTGCAGTCTGGAGGAGACCTGGCTGTCAGTGAGAAAAAAGCTGGGAGCTGCTCTGAAGGCTGCATGACAGAGCCTTAGGCAGTTTACAGACGAGTTAACAGGAGATAGGAATGACAATTTATCAGGAAATAACGGGAAACCAGGTATTGATGAGCGGTGTGATCGGCTGGATCGTGGCTCAGGTATTAAAGACAATTATCGACATTGCCCTGAACAGGTCTTTTAATCCGGAGAGACTGACGGGCTCAGGGGGAATGCCCAGCTCCCATTCCTCCACGGTGTGCGCACTGACGACTTCTTCTGCTTTCTGCTATGGCTTCGGCAGCTTTGAGTTTGCCATCAGCTTTCTGTTTGCCATGGTGGTCATGTACGATGCCATCGGCGTCCGGCAGGAGACCGGAAAGCAGGCAAAGGTACTCAACAGCCTGCTGTTTGAAAATCTTCTGAAGCTGGATTCGGTGGTGCTTCAGGAAAAGCTGAAGGAATATGTGGGGCATACGCCTCTTCAGGTGTTCGCAGGAGCCGTGCTGGGAATCGCAATTGCAGTATTTATGAACCAGTTCTATTAAAAAGAAAAAGGCGGGAGCCTTCTTCCTAACTCATAAGCCCCGCCTCATTTTCACTCTCTCTCACTTTGAAAAGAATTTCACGTCCGTTTTCAGCCCCGGTATAAGCCAGCAGCATACTGCAGTCAACATCAAAGATAACGGAGGAAAGCAGGTACTCCTCCCCCTCCCATTCCATGTCGGTGGGATAGCGTCCCCCGTCAAGCTGGCGCTTCTGAGCAGCCAGCCAGGCCAGATCCATTTTGGAGAGAGCAGCCTCATTCATACGGAACACACAGCTGATCTCCTGGGCGTCTGACCAGTACTGGAAGCTGCAGTAGGGACAGTCTGCCTTCCATCCGACAGGAGAGAAGAGCTCCTTGATCTGGGCCAGGGCTTTTTTGTCACAGACAATCCCGGCTACAGAGAGCTTTTTGAAGTAATCGTCATCCATAAGTCCATTTTGAAGCTCCTGATCATATGTGGGATCGATATAGTGAAATTCCATTTCTTCCAGGGAGCGGCCCTCCTGTATCTCCCTCTGGAGTGTGAGAAATTCATAATCTCCCGGCTCCAGGAGAAGCCCCTGCCGGACGGCTTCCAGAGCGTCTTCCCTGCGTCCGAAGTGGCATCTCAGCTTGGCAAGCTGGAGAAATCCCCATGGATACTCCGGAGCCTCCAGAACACCCGTTTCGGAAATGTGCAGAGCCTCCTCCAGGCGCCCGCAGTACATCAGGCAGCAGGAGTAGCGGTAGAACCAGGCTCCGCAGCCGGCGGCGTTTTGCCGGGAGAAGGGCATCCACTGGGCTGCCATGTAATAATGCTCATAATCGTCAAGATTATTGCAGGCATAGGAATACCAGAGAGCAATCTCCAGATCAGCGCGCGCCTCCTCTTCTGTAAAGCGGCCGTCTTCAATGCCTTTCTCAATAAAATTTTCCAGATATTCCAGCATCTTCCCAAAATACCCCTGAGTGTCTTCACAGAAGCCCTCCAGGGTTTTAATATCCTTTTTTGACAGCAGGGAGGCTGGCTTTTTCCCTGCGCGTGCTTTCTTTTCTGTGTTCGCGGCTGCGGCCTCTCTCTGTTTTTGACCGCTGTCTTCCTGTTTTTTCACTGACAAGTACCCCCTTTTTCTTGAGCTTCCGGGGAAGAATATTCGGGCAGTTCCCCGGCAGCCTGCCGCCTATCCCTTCTGGCTGTGATAGGGGCAGGCCGATCCGATACACTGCTCATTTCTGCCGGACATGTGGCAGACAATGGACTCCGGTACCTCCAGATCGATGCGGAAATGCTCTCGTATAAAATCCACGGCCGTCAACAGTGCCGTATAGGAATCCCGCTTGCAGCACCGGGGACCTCCGATGGTTCCAATAGCGGAGAGGCATCTGGCCGTCATCTGGTTGGAAAGGCCCCATTCCTGGCCGGACAGGGGAGTGGCCCCTGTCATGATGCTCACAGTGATGCCTGCACTTATGCCGGCTC
>JAHZAR010000005.1:31273-64192 GCA_019423835.1 Clostridiales bacterium
GGCTCCGCAGGATCCCCACTGACCGCAGATTCCGCCGGGAACCTGTGAACCGCGCTCCCGCATGGCTAAGAGGGCAGGCTCCAATTCAAATTCAGCTCCGCAGTTTTTGCAGGCAGCCAGCAGGGCAGAGCCTACCAGGACATGATGCTCCGGCCCATGCATATGGATCTGGGGGAAGCGGATCAGCTCCTGCATAATAGCTACCGGATTTTTCTGTTTCGTGTGAAGGCAGAAGCTGTAAATCACCTGCAGGGCGTCCTTTTCATGGCAGGAGTCGCAGATGTAGTGCCCGTTTTCGCAGCGCGCATTGGATACGAAATGGCCGTGACAGAGGACGCATTCAACTGGTTCCATATGCTGTGAATATACCAGAGGGGCACCGCAAATCAGGCACCCGGATGGTGTGTGCTGTGTATTGTCTGATGTTTTCATTTTAAAATCTCCTGTTCTTTTTTACTATTTTGGATGGAAAAAGAGTAAAAGTCAATAGAAACTGCCAATGTGTCAGAAAATATGCCGGGAAAATAAAAAGGGACACCGACGGCTGCAGACATGACAGCGGTGGTGTCCCTTCTGGTGAGGGCCGGTGAATGTTTAACCGCTCACCTCATTGGAGTTTGGGAAACAGGTTCCCGGTATAGAATGACATAAATATAAGATAATATCCTGACATCTAAATGATAAGTAATTACAGCAGGTTCATGAAGGTGGTCAGAACCATGGAGTTGAAGAAATCAATAAAGAGACTTCCAACTAAAGGCACGATGAAAAATGCGCGGGGAGCTGCTCCATAGCGCTCTGCAAGTGCCTTCATATTGGCCATGGCGTTAGGCGTAGCGCCCATACCGAAACCACAGAAGGCGGTTGTCATGGCTGCTGCCTCGTAGTCGCGTCCCATGATATTGAATACGACGAAGTTTGCGTAGAGGAACATGATGAATGTCTGGATAAGGAGGATGACAACCATCGGCAGTGCCAGGGCGGCAAGCTCCCACAGCTTTAAGTTCATCATGGCCATAGCCAGGTAAATGTTCAGGGACAGGCCGCCCAGGGTATCGATCTCATCCATCGGGAGATCATGGCCGGAAACATCCCAGATATTTCTGAGAGCCGCTGCGCACAGCATAGCTCCGATGTAGGCAGGCATGGTAACGCCGATCATGTCAAAGCCGGACATGATGAGTGTTCCGATACCGATTGCGATTGCCAGAAATACAGTTGCGTTTGTGAACTTCTGTGCATCAATCGGAGTTGAGGAGGAATCACTGGCATTTCCTTCCTCAGCTGCTGTGGATTTAAGTCCCATCTTTTCAACTCTGCGGCGGGCAATCGGGCCTCCCATCATACTTCCGGATACGAGACCATATGTAGCAGCGGCCAAAGCCACGGTAAGCGCACCGGAAACGCCGTAGGTTTCCTCGAGAAGAGGACCAAAGGAGCCGGAAGTTCCATGGCCGCCGACTAACGGGATGGAGCCCATGCACAGTCCCAGAAGCGGATCAAGTCCGAAGGCTGCTGCCAGAGCGCTTCCGACGCCGTCCTGAATTACGCACATTAAAATGGCAAGAGCCAGGAAGATAAATACCTGTATGCCGCCTTTTTTCAGCAGGCGGAAGCAGGCAGTGAAACCGACGCTGCAGAAGAACACCGTCATCAGAATAGTCTGAACCGTGGTGTCAAAGGTAAACTCCAGGATTCCGGCACAGTAGAGAGCCAGATGGAGAAGGGCGAAAACGATTCCGCCTGCCACCGGGGCCGGGATACAGTAACGGTTTAAGAGTGTAATTTTCTTAACCATCAGCCGTCCAACAGCATACACGATGGCGCCCAGGGCACAGGCCTGGTACATGTCAAGTTGCAGTGTCATCATAGATAATTCCCCCTTTCGATTATGCAATAATTATCCTAGGTTTCTACAAAAAAATACAAGATAATTTTCGATTCTAGTGTTAAGAAAGTGTTAATAAAACAAAAAATGTTACGAAAAATTAACAAGAAACAAATTGTAAACAGATAAAAAGACGAGAAGGTATAAAAATACTATACACTGGAGACAAAGAAGGATTTGAAAGGCGGTTGCCTATGCAGTATACTGATAGTAAATGGGGAGGAGAGTATGCAGATGGCTGAAAAAAGGCTGGAAATACACTGCAACAGGAAAATGTTTGTCCAGGGGTGCATGGTAATCGTGATAGGACTTTTTCTGCCTGCTTTTGTAACAGTTTACCGTTTTGATGTATACGGAACTCTGAAGCGCGCCATGGACTTAAACAGCGGAGAACAGCTTCTGATTGGGGCACTGAAACTGGTAGTTATCAATATTGTCAGGGCAGTTCCCAACTATCTGGGAGTATTTCTGCTGAACGAGTCTATCCAGGTATACCTGTTCGGAAAACGGAGGTTCATATTTAATGCAGTGTTTACAGTGACTTTTATCATGGAGCTGTACCGCATTATCGACTGGGGATACGGAATCCGGTACGATTTCGGGGTGCCTGCTCTGCTGATTGTGGGGTTCGTGCTGTTTCTCTCCTATATTGATCTGTTTTCCATCAACATGATCAACAAACTGCTGATCGTGTTTTCCCTGCTTTTGAGCATCCAGTGGCTGGATGTGGTGACGTTTCTGGGAAAGTACGGGTTTGGGCGGGGGGACGCTTCCATGGATGTGAAGATTGCGGCAGCAGTGGCGGGAAACGAGAGCCTTCTCAATCTGTTTGCCCTGTGCATGTTTGCAGCCTTTCTTTTTGCCTCCCTGATGCAGGTACAGATTCTATATAAAGAGCATAAGCTGAAGGTTTCCAACGAAAAGACCAGGCAGGTGGAAAAGGAACTTTACAACGCTCAGATCCAGGCGCTGAAAATGAGAAACTACAGCGAGGTACAGAGCCTTGTCCACGATTTGAAAACGCCTCTCACCACGATTCAGGGGCTCATCAGTCTGGTGGAGCTGATGGAGAGCGAAGGATCGGTTCATGAGTATTTTGAGAAAATCTCGGATTCCTTAAGTGCCATGAATATGATGATTTCGGAGATCCTGTATGAGGACAGGCGGTCGGCTGTCACTACGGAGGAGCTGATGCGGACAGTGCTGGCCCAGGTTTCCATTACCGTGCCTCCGGGTATGATCCGGTACGATAACGAGTGCCCGGATGCGCAGATACTCGGAAACAGGATCCGCCTGTCCAGGGCTGTGATCAATGTGATCACAAATGCCTGGTATGCAGTAGAGCAGAAAGGGGAGGAGAATAAAAAGGAGAGTATCCGTGTGCAGGTGTACCTGGAGGGAGCGTCCATTGTCATTCAGGTGAGGGATCGTGGGGTTGGGATCTCGCCGGAGAAGATAAGGAGGATCTGGGAGCTTGGGTATTCCGGACGCCATTCCACCGGTCTTGGTCTGGCTTTTACCAGACAAGTGGTGGAAAATCACAGAGGAACCATAGAGATAGAGAGTGAAGAAGGACATTATACAGAGGTGACGATAGTCCTGAGAAAGGAAGAAAAGGGGAATGGAGAGTACGAAAAGGATTCTTGTCATTGACGACAACCAGGATATTTTATACACATTGGAACAGATCTGCATGTTCCAGAAGTGGAAGCCTCTCCTGGCGGCCAGCTACAGGGAGGCGGAGGGCTTTATCCGCAGGGGAAATGTGGATCTGATACTGGTGGACTACCATATGCCGGGGACAGACGGGATCACGGCGGTGCGGGAGATACGAAAAAGTCTTCCCAGGATTCCCGTCATTGTCCTGACCATCGAGGAGGAGGGAGAGATTGTAAAACGGTTCATGGAGGCGGGCGCTGACGATTATGCCCTGAAGCCGGTGAAGGCCATTGATCTGATCTCCAGAATCAAGGTGCATCTCCAGTATTATGAGAGGAACCAGTATTATGGGAATCATGACAAGGGCATCAGCGGAATCACTCTGAAAAAGGTGGAGGAGTGCCTGAAGGGCTGCCGGGAGTTTATGGACATTGACACGCTGGAAGAAAAGACGCAGCTGAAAAAGAAGACTCTCTACCGGTATTTGCAGTACCTGACCAGAGAGGGAAGGGTGGAGGCGGACTACACCTACGGTGACATGGGTCGGCCAAAAACCTGGTACAGGATTAAGGAATAGAAAAGGGAAAAAGCGGGAGGTTTCTCTGCGCGTGGGAGAGCGCAGAGAAACCTCCCGCTTTTTTCTTATCAGAGGGGAAGACGTCTTCTGGGGAATCCCCGGAGAGTCAGGGCGGCTGCGCCAAGGTTAAACACGAGGAGAACCGCCGCCAGCGCCTTTGAGCAGGTTTTCTCATTGTAGACGCCGCCGCTTCCCACCTCAGGCAGGGGAACGGGATCCACAGGAAGGCCGTAGGAGGGGAGAAGACTTTTCATATTTAACAGGTGGATCACCGGAATGTCCCGGCGGAGGAAGAGGGGAATCAGCCCCCCGGCCTCCTCCGGGACGGAGCAGGGAAGCAGGATCCCGTTGTCGGCCGAGATGAGCTCCGTGCCTCCGCCGAAGGACAGGAGATTTCCGCCTGCGTTGATGAAAACGGCAGGGGGGCCGGAGGAGCCTTCACCGGAGTTTTCGGAAAAGTAGATGGACTCCCTGGCGGCTATGTTTTCACCCAACTCCTCATAGTCCAGAAAGGTGAGGCCGAAGTTCTCCAAACGGTTTCTGATGGTCAATTTTGTCTCCTCCGGCATCTCTTTTCCCTGATCCCCGCTTCCGCCCATGGAAAAGTAAGCGGAGTGGTTTTTGATGATTCCCCTGGAGAAGAGAAAGTGTTCCATGTCCAGCCAAGTGAAGGCCGGGTCATTGGCCCCGTAGGAGGAGGCTCCCACGGAGGAGACCACGATGCCTTCTGCACCTATGACATCCAGGGAGCAGAGGACAGCCGTGTTCAGGCAGGGAAAGGAGCTGGAAAAGCTGACGGCCACTGTGTCGCCGGGCTTTACTCCGAGGGAGAGGAGCATGTCTGTGATCATGGCGGCCGTGTTCGGATTTGTGGTGGAACGCTTGGATTCCAGATTTCCCAGGGTGGTGGTGATCTCCGTGTAGGGGGAGCCGATAAGCCCTGTCTGGTTTGGATCGTCGGCGGGAGAGAAGGAATCGCCTCTGCGAAGCCTTTCCTCCCGGATGGCGGCGAAGGCTTCAGCGGTTTTCTGGGCGGCCTTCAGCTGAATGTCCTGCCAGGGTTTCGCCTCCTCCCGGACGGAGCGCTCCAGAATCAGGAGGGAAACAAGGAGGGACAGGAGAAGGACGGCCAGCCGGACGGCTCTGTTTTCCCAGGAGAGGCGGCCTGCACGGGAAGGGTTGTGTTTCATAATGTACCTCCTCCCTGTATCAGAATAAAAACTGAACGGCGGCGGATACCAGGCACACGGCCAGGGTGACTGCACCCAGGGAGAGAAGCGTCAGAATCGGCCCCTGCTTTTCTATATCCTTGCCGAGAAGACCTGGAATCAGCCAGCCGATGGAGAGTACCGCGCCGGGGACGGCGAAAGCCGCGAGAAAACGAAGCAGGATCCCTGTCATAATATACACGGCGAAGCGGCGCCTGCCGTATAGGATCATGTATCCGGAAAAGAAGCGCACCACGGCCACACAGAGGAGGGCTGCTGCCGCTGTCATGGCCAGACGCCAGGGCTCGTTGCAGTACATGGCAAAATAGGCCGGCACAATGATTCCGCCTGGTGATAAATCTGTAAATTCCGTAAAAATCAGGCTGAACAGTATTCCGAGAAGCAAAAGCTCATTCATGGCAAACCCTCCTGTCGTTTAATTCTGCATTTCCAGCGTCTCGATCATCTTATATCCGGCGCCCTTGATATTCCCGATTCCGATGAGCAGAGAGCCTGCAGGCTGATCCAGGCATTCCCTGTAATCTCTGACACATTTCAAATCCTCCACTCCTGCGCGGGAAAAAAGCCGTCTGGGGAGGGAAGCGCCCGTTCCCACCATCCACACCGTGTGATTTCTATAGTTCGGGAAGAAGTACCGGGCAAAGAGAAAGGCCCGGTCTGGCCGGTCACCTCTGTGGTTGTAGAGGAAGGAAAGGGAGACGTACTCTTCGGAGAGGGATTCGATCTGCCGGACGGTGGACATGGGATCGTTGACGGAGAAGAGATTCAGAAATGAGAATTCTTCCCCGTTTTTATTCTTCAGCCGGTAAATCTTTCTGACGCCGAAATCCTCCAGCACGTTTCCGATTCCTTCCCGAAACTCCTCCTCACCGATGCCGAAGCTCTTCCCGATCTCGCGGGCAATGGAGGTGCTCTCCTCCGACACGTTCCCTGACGGGCAGAATACAAGACGGCTGTTCTTTTCCCTGCACTTTCTGTCGAAGAAATCACAGAAATTAGGATCCGCCGTGTACAGCGTCCCCTTCTCCGGAACGGTGGCAGACAGGGACCGTGCAATCTCCTCCAGGGTGTCCCCCATCTCAAATACGTGGTCGTAGCGGACATTCGTGATGACGGTAATGTTTGACTTTACGATCTGCTCCTGGGCGGTTTTCTGGAGAAGAGGGTTTACGGCCATGCACTCGAGAATCAGGATTTCCGCCCCCTCTTTCTTTGCCCGGCGGATGATGCGAAGCTGTTCATGGATGTTGGCAGGGCCAAGGCGCTTCACCGGGGACTGGGTTCCGTCCACATGGATCATCATGGCGTCTGTGCCGGTTGTTTTTGTAAAGCATCTGTATTTTTGCCTGAGAACAGCGTCGATACAGCGGCAGGTGGAGGTTTTCCCGCGGATTCCGTTTACGTGGATCACGGCGGTGAAGGAGGCAAGACAGCGGTCATTGACGGCCTTCTCTGTACAGAAATACAGAAGAAGGATGATAAAAAGGATGGAAAACAGAATCATAAAGGCACCTCCAATGCTCTGATTTTAAGAAAATACCTGGCTAAGCGCTCCTGGTGTATTCTGCCCTCCGGTTATGACAGCCTCCGGATGAATTTAACACGCGGCTTTCAGCAGTAAATGCAGAAACCGGAATACGCAGGTATCATGACTGCTCTGCAGCCATTATACCATCTCGCCTAACGTCTCGATGGAACCGCTCGTCAAATGCATGCTCATGCGAGCATAGCATGCGCTTTCCTCGCTATTATACCATAATAATAACGGTAAAAAAGGAAAAATAGCAAAATAGGATGAGAGAAAAATGAGAAAAAATAGACAATATGCATAAAGAGTCGTTATGATGTTGTTAAAGTAACACAAGAAAAAATGAGGAGGAAGAGGAATGAGAAAGTTCAGACGCAGAGCAGCCCTTGCAATGGCCGGATGGATGGCAGTATCCGCACTGAGCGGCTGCACAGGATCTCAGAGCACGGAGACGGAGACGGTGAAGGCGGAAGCAGCAGCGCCTGCAGAAGATGAGGCAGAAAGCCAGGAGGCGGAAGACACGAAGACAGCTGTCGTATCAGACGGAGAGGGATGGCAGCTCTGGGATGAGAGCGGAAACCTGACCTTAGAAGGAAGGGACGCCACAGGAACCACAGCTGTTGTGGCATCTGGAAAGTATGAGGCATCAAAGGCAGGTATTGATATTTTAAAGGAGGGCGGAAACGCCGTTGACGCAGCGGTTGCTGTTTCCTTTGCCCTGGGCGTAACAGAGCCCAACTCTTCGGGAATCGGCGGAGGCGGATTTATGACTCTCCACAGCGAGGACGGGGATACCATCTTCGTAAACTTTCGCGAGAAGGCTCCGGGGGCAGCGACACCTGACATGTGGCAGACAGACGCAGAGGGGAATGTCATCGGAAACCAGAAGAGTATCGGAGGAAAGAGCGTCGGCGTTCCCGGAAATGTACGCGGCATGGAGTACATCTTTAATGAGTACGGCTCCGGAAACGTGACATGGGAGCAGGTGCTCGAGCCGGCCATTGAGCTTGCTGAGGACGGCTACATTGTCACACCGACACTCTATAACGATATGTTCAGCTCCTATGACGCCATGGTAAATTATCAGGAGTTCGGAAAGGTATACTTAAACGACATGGGGCTCAACTACCAGGTGGGCGAAACATTTAAGAACCCGGATCTGGCCAAGACCTTAAAGCAGATCGCAGAGAACGGCGCAGACGCTTTCTACACAGGCCCTATGGCGCAGAAAATTGTGGATACAGTGAATAAGTACGGCGGCGTAATGACGATGGAAGACCTTGCAAACTACCAGGTAGAGGTGATGGAGCCGGCAAAGGGAACCTACAGAGGCTATCAGATCCTGTCTTCCCCGCTTCCGTCCTCCGGCGGCGCTCATGTGATCGAAGCCTTAAACATTATGGAGAATTTTGACATCGGAGAGATGGGCTTCGGTTCTCTGGAAAATCTCCACGTGATGACAGAGGCCTTCAAGATGTGCTTCCACGACAGAGAAGAGTTCATGGGAGATCCGAACTATGTAGACGTTCCGATTAACGGAATCATGTCCAAAGAGAGAGCAGCAGCCCTGGCCGCAGAGATCACTCCTGGAACAGCCGTTCAGTACGAGCAGATCAGCCCATGGCAGTATGAGCACGAGGATACCACGCATTTCTCCGTAGCAGATGCCAACGGAAACATGGTATCTGTAACACAGACTGTCAACGGAATTTTCGGCTCCAAGCTGATTCCAGACGGATATGGATTCATCCTGAACAACGAGATGGATGACTTCTCTGCTGACCCGGAGTCACCAAATGCCATCGCGCCGAACAAGGTTCCGTTAAGCTCTATGAGTCCGACCGTCGTTCTGAAGGAAGACGGCACACCGTTCATGGTACTCGGCTCTCCGGGAGCGACAAAGATTATCACAACCGTAACACAGGTGATCAGCAACGTCATCGACCATGGCATGACTATGCAGGAGGCTATCAATGCCCCAAGGCTTTACAACAGCGCCACAGGTTCCATTCTTCACGAGACAAGGTTTGACCAGGCAGCCATCGACGGGCTGGCAGCTCTCGGAAATGAGATGGAAGCCTCCGACGATTACAACAGAACCTTCGGTTCTGTCAATGCAGTGATGTACTCTGAGGACGGAACACTCCTCGGCGGTGCTGACCCGAGAAGAGACGGAAAGGCCCTGGGATATTAACTGTAACTAAGCCATAACCAGATAAACCATTTGAATAAAAGAGGAACAGAGCTTTTAAGCTCAGACCCGGGCCAGGAGATAGGGCCGGAAAGAAACTCTTCACCATCTGTCCGGCCCTTTTTCCTCAGAATAAAGTGAAGCAATAAAATAAAGCAATGAAATGAAACAAGGAAAAGGAGAGAAAATCATGAGAAAACAGTTAGCAGCAGCAGGATTATGCCTTGGCATGGCAGCAGCAGCCCTTACAGCATGCGGATCCGGAAACAGCGCTCAGGCGACACAGGCTCCGGCCCAGACACAGGCGGCCCCAGGAGCTGAGGCAGAAGGCGGCAGCCAGGCAGCAGGCGCAGTGGATATTTCTGAGGCAGCAGCCATCGCTGAGACACCGGTTCTTCTGACAAGCGTGGGACAGAGTGCAGACGTAAACGTAGTCCAGACTCTGATGACTAAGGCAGGAATTGAAAGTGATCTCAATGCAACTGTGACAGCTGACGGCGTGAACGGCTATAAGACACTGGTATTAGCTATCGGAGGAAGCTCCAAGGGACTGGGCGCAGCAGGCGTTGACGAAGAGCAGGAGCTTGAGAGAGTAAATGCTGTAATCGCAAAAGCACAGGAGGAGGGCCTTACCATCGTTTCTCTGCACATCGGCGGAAGTGCAAGACGGGGAACTCTGTCCGATAAGTTCATTCCGGATGCATTAAATGCAGCGGACGCAGCAATCATCGTGACTGAGGGAGACAGCGACGGCTTAATGGCCGGAATCGTGGAAGGCAATGGAACGCCAGCCGCCTTCATCGGCAACCAGGTAGACGCAATCGCGCCGCTGCAGACCATTTTCGGCGTACAGTAGCAGGAAGGTCCCGGGGGAAGTTAGTGCCGCCTGTCTTCGGGCGGCCTTCCCGGCAGGGGGGAAGAAAGGAGTAAGAAAGTGACACACGAACTGATTATTTTTATTGTAATGGTCGGAGTTTTCATGCTGGGCTGCTTTTTAGCGAAGCTGCCGGTAGGCGTGTCCATGATGCTCTCCGCCATCGCGGGGGCCCTGGTGGGAGGGGTAGGGGTTCCAATCCGGCATCTGGTAGAGGGACCGTTCTCCTACATTGACACCATTCTCACCATTGCGACAGCCATGGTATTTATGAAGGTTGTGGAAAAGTCAGGAGCTCTGGAAGCTCTGAGCGCAGTTATTATAAAGAAGTTTCACAGGCATCCGGCCATTCTTTTAATACTCATTATGCTGATTATCATGTTCCCCGGAATGATCACCGGTTCCTCCACAGCGGCAGTTCTCTCTGCAGGAAGCATTATGGCTCCGGTTCTGATCCTGATGGGAATTGAGCCTGTGTCGGCGGCGGCATTCATCGCCATGGGCGGCCTTATGGGTATGGTGGCTCCGCCGGTAAACCTGCCGGCCATGATTATCGGCGGCGGCATCGATGTCCCCTTCGTGGGCTTCGGCCTTCCGCTGGTACTTTTAACCTTTCCGATTGCGATCTTCTCCGCACTCTATTTTGGACTTTCCAGGGCCCGCAATATGAAGTACGAGGAGATTGAACCTCACTTAAACCATGAGATTGGAAAGCAGTATGGGTTTAAGATCTACCTGTCCATCATCGTTCTCGTGGTTCTTATGGTGCTGACGAAGGTATTCAAGGTAATTCCTGATATTGGAATGTCCTTAATGTTCTTAATCAGTGCGGCAGTAGGACTGTTCACAGGAAAAAAAGTAAAGGTTGCCGAGACGATTCAGGAGGCAATTCACAGCTCCATCCCGGTTATGGGAATCCTTATGGGCGTTGGTATGTTCGTGCAGATCATGACTCTGACCGGCGTGAGAGGGCTTATCGTGATTGCCTGCTTAAGCATCCCTGCCAGCATCCTGGTTCTGGCGGCAGGCGTCAGCATCCCTCTGTTCGGAGCGGTATCCTCCTTCGGAGCAGCTTCCGTTCTGGGCGTGCCCTTTGCCCTTGCGTTCCTCAATAATGATACCGTGTACACCATCGCAGCGCTTTCCTTTATCGCTTCCCTGGGAGATATGATGCCTCCTACCGCTCTGGCAGGTATGTTTGCAGCTCAGGTGACAGAGGTTCCGGATTACGTCAAGGTATTAAAGCGCTGTCTGGTTCCCATGGGCATTATGCTTGTGTACGGTATGCTGTTTATCGTATTTTCCAATCAGATTTCCGCAATATTCTAAGGAGGGGGTATGGACATGGATATGATTATAACCTTACTTTACAGAGCAGTGGCGCTGCTGTTTTTTGTGTTTGCCGGGGTTGAGCTGGTGAAGGAGGACAAGCCTTCCATGAAGATCAACGCCTGCATGGTAATGGTACCTCTTCTGCTGCGCGTTCTGATGATTAAATAGGGGGGGCTAGTGATGGAAGTATTGAAGAAGTATAAACATGCGGTGACGGCGGTGTGCGCCATCGCCAGCCTGGCAGTAGCCTTTGTGGCCGGAAAGGATTTCTACGATTTCCGCCATTACGAGGAGCAGATTATTCCGGGGCCGGGCGTGACGGACACCTTCATGCTCAGCGATTACAATGAAAACCTGAAGGGAACCTTCGGAGATACGAAGGTTTACGTGATGCAGGGAAAGAAGGAGGGGGGGTCTCTCCTGGTTCTTGGAGGAACCCATCCCAACGAGCCGTCGGGCCATATGGCGGCAATTACCATGATTGAGAGCGGGCAGGTGGAGGCGGGAACCGTCTACGTGATTCCGAGAACCGACAACAGCGCATTCACGCACAACGATCCGCAGGAAGGATCGCCGCATTTTTACCACATTGAGACGGCCAGCGGAACAAGAGAGTTCGTGTATGGCTCCCGAGCCACAAACCCGTTAGACCAGTGGCCGGATCCGGATATCTACACCCATAAGTCTTCCGGACAGAACCTGTCGGGAAGCGAGCTTAGAAATATCAACCGCGCATATCCGGGCGTCAAGGACGGAACGCTGACGGAGCAGGCCGCCTATGCAGTGACGAACATGATCAATGAGCTGGACATTGACATGGAGATCGACCTTCACGAGGCCTCTCCGGAGTATCCGACTGTAAATGCCACAGTAGCTCATGAGAGAGCGACAGCAATGGCATCCATGGGAGTTCTGGAACTGCAGCTGGCAGGTGTGCCCATGTCCCTGGAGCCGTCTCCGGTAAACCTTCACGGTCTGACCCACAGAGAGCTGGGCGATTACACAAATACTCTGGCTCTTCTGATGGAAACCGGAAATCCGGCTCAGGGCCGTCTTCACGGAAAGATCGACGAGAATCTGATCCTCACCGGAGAGGACAAGTGCTATGAGAAGGCAGAACAGTTAGGATATCTGTATGTGCCCTACCCGGACAAAAAAACATCCCTGACTCTGGAACTGAGAGTGGGACGCCATATTCAGTCTATTACAGAGTACATGAAGGCATTTACAGACATGTACGGGGCAGAGAAGGGAGAGCTGGTTATAACAGGACTCCCGACGTATGAGGAGCTGACCACCGGCGGACATAAGCTGGGCGAGTGGCTGAACTAAATAGGACATAAGAAAAAAGGTAATTTTTTTGTTTTAACGATCGTCACAAAAAAATTACCTTTTTTCTGTCCTTGCGAGACCTCTATCTCTCTTCCTCTCCGTACAGAAGAACGCTGTCGTAAAATTCTGACTTCCTATTGAGCTGGGAGATGACCTCCTCCTGTCCGAACTCATCTACGATGGTGCCGCGCTCAGAAAACAGGTTTGTGCCCAGTCCCAGACGGTCGCCCTCGATTTCCACTCCCATGGCAGCCAGCGTCGTAGGAAAGAGATCCATGGTGCAGGCTGTGTGATTCCTGTCAGCGGGAGCGGCGGCCGGATTGATAAAGCAGTAGTACACCCCTCTGTCATAGGAATCGTCGTCGGGGGCGTAGCCGGAAACCATGGTGGCGTGATCGCCGGAGATAACAACGGTGGTGTTTTCATACCAGGGCTGCTCCATGATCCACTGGACAAACTGTACGGTCTGGCGGCTGGAACAGTGAAGGACATTGCTGTACTGGTCTTCAAACTCATCATCGCAGAGACGGCATACATAGCCGTTGGGATTGTGGGTATCCACCGTCAGCATGGTAAAGTTAAAAGGCTGTGAACCGGCGGCAAGTTCCAAGAGCTCCTCTTTCGCATATTCAAAGAGCTTTTCATCCTCCACTCCCCACCAGCCGATATCATAGTCGTCGGGAACCTTGTCAAGCCGCTTGGCAGTGCCGAAGTCCCAGATTTCATAGCTGCCGTGATCCTTAAAATACTGATCCCTCCCGGCAAAGCTGGCGTAGGAGCCCACCATCAGCATGTTCCGGTAGCCGGCATCCTCCAGCACCTCCCCCAGGGTGACTGCCCCGGGAAGGAAGGAGCCGTATTTGCTCATGGAATTTTTCTCCACGGGAATCTTCAGGGGAAGTCCCGAGGTCTGGGCAACCATGGCGGCGATGGTCCAGGTGGAGGTCAGAGGAAGGATACCCTGGCTGCCGTCCGGGCCGAGCTGAAAGGTTACATTCTGTTTTGCCAGTTCAGTCAGCTCCGGTATGGCATTTTCTTCCATGTTTCCGCCGTTTTCTCTGTCCTCGAAGGTCTTTTCCATGGATTCCAGATAAATGTAGACGAGATTTCGCTTCTTTTCCGGGAAGGACAGCAGGGAGGATTCCGGTTTTACATACTGCTCCTCGATAAAGGAGCTCTTGTGAAACTGGTTGTAGACGTAATCCCCGATATTCAGCATGCTGTCTGTGCCGGCAGCCATGAATACGAGACCAAACACGAGCAGCAGTGCCATGGCCCTGGAAAAGGTCCGGTCAGTCAGCTCCAGAAGCCACCGCCTGCGTCCGAAACGGATGTCCAGGCAGGTGTAGGTTTTTTTGCGGCGCAGATACAGGCAGCACCTTCCGAATACGGCGGCAGCGATGACAAACACCGCCAGGGCCGGGAGCAGAGCGGTTTTCAGATAGCTGAATATGTACCCTGTGTTGACTCCGTCCAGGGGAACATTCAGATGGAATACAATCTCCTCCATGCTGATGCTGCCGTAGGTTCTCACTGCCCACCAGGCGGAAAAGTAGCACAGGAGGGTGAAAAAGCACAGGAAGGACAGGCTCAGTTTTTTAGCTCTCACTCTCATCTTTATTCACCCTCTTCTTCTGTTCTATGCTGATGCTCAAATTAAAGGATACAACCTTGGCGGCCACGGCCAGGACAATGGCGGTTATGCAGGCCGTTATCAGATAGCGGACAGACAGAATATTGTCGCCGAAGCGCCCGCCGGAAGCCATCCGGTTAATGGGAATAAAGGTGGAGCCCACGGCCATGGCCACGGCGTTTACCACCCCTGTAAAGGCAAGATACTTGAGCAGAAGGTTTACCAGCCACTCCGGGCTTCCCTCACGCCTTCTGTTTTCGCAGACAAAAGCCGCCCGCTTGAACTCCATCCGTTCATAGATGAGAAGAGCAAGGGCGGGCGGACAGAACAGATAAATAAATGAAAACACTTCAATTCCTCCATTTTACCGTCGTTTTACTCTGATTTGACATAATACGACATGATTATAGCGGAAAATGAAGGGTTTATCAATGGAGAAAACAGGGGAAAGCAGAGGTTTTTCACCTGTTTTTCAGCGGAATCGGGAAAACCACTCCTTCATTGTGTCAAAAATCTGTATCAACTGGGAATCTTCTATGATATAGGGCACCATTGTATACATATAGCGGAGGAACGGTCGGCTGAATACTCCGTGCTGATACGCGAATTCCTGAAAGCCGTCAAGGACGTCCGGGGAGATGGTCTCCACACAGGTACAGCCCCCCATGATCCGGATTTCGCGAATCAGAGGGGAGGATAAGTCCTTGAGCTCTCTTCTGGATACTTCCTCAATATGGGCAATCTTCTCCATATAGTTTCCTGATTCAAACAGTTCTATGGAGGCTAAAGCCGCGCGGCAGGCGAGGGCATTCCCCATAAAGGTGGGCCCGTGCATCAGCGCCAGAGCCGGATCATCCCCATAAAAGCCCTGGTATACTTTTGTGCCGGCCACGGTGACGGCATGGCCGATATAGCCTCCGGTGAGAGCTTTTCCCAGAACCAGGATGTCGGGGCAGACCAGATCAGATACAAACCGATGTCCGGTCCGTCCAAATCCGGTGGCCACCTCGTCAAAAATGAGGAGTACCCCATACGCATCACAGAGCTCCCGGGCCTTTTTCAGGAAGGAGAGATCGTACATTCTCATCCCGCCTGCCCCCTGCAGAAGCGGCTCCACGATAAAGCAGTAAAGTTCCCTGTGGAAGCGGAGGAAGGCATCCTCCAGGTCCTGGATTCTGGTAGGGATATGGATGACGTTTTCTTTCTTTTTAAATGCGAAGTGGTAATCCTCATCGTCGCCGACCTCCATGGCCTTAAAGGTATCACCGTGGTAGGAGTGAGTCAGGGAGAGAACCTTCGTCCGTCCTTCCTCTCCTTTATTTACATAATACTGAAAAGCCATTTTCAGCGCCACCTCCACTCCCACACTGCCGGAGTCGGAAAAGAAACAGTAGTTCAGGTCTCCGGGAAGCCAATGGCGGAGTCTGGCGGCAAGCTGCTCTGCCGGTTCGTGAGTCAGACCTCCCAGCATCACATGAGAAAAATGGTCAGCCTGAGATTTAATGGCCTCCGTGAGAACCGGATGCTTATAGCCGTGTATTACGCTCCACCAGGAAGATACCGAGTCAATTAAGCAGGTATCCTCTGTATAGAGACAGACACCTTCGGCATCGACGATGGAATAGGGCGGTTTCATGGTTTTCATCTGCTGATATGGATACCAGATCATGATATTTCCTCCTTATCTGAAACATCTAAAAGACTGTAAATCAGTGGTATGGAACACAGAGCGGGCAGCGGCAGGATGACTCTGCAAGAGATCATTCATACAAGCCAAGCAGTACCTCCGGTTCTATGGAAAGCTCCGTATCGCCTGGCCTTACACAGGCCAGAACGGGAAGTCCGGTGACAGATTCGCACATCCTTCGGTTATCCTCCTCCATCACGTCTCCCGGGTGAAACCGGTTCAGAATGATGCCCTTTGCAGGAATTTTGCGCTGCTTCAGATAGAAAGCAGTCAGTCCCGCTGCGTTGATGGTCCCGAGGCCTGCGTCGGCCACAAGGATGCAGGGCAGGTTCAGAGTCTTAATCAGATCCTCCAGAAATATTTTCTGGCTGTCAAAACGAAGGGGGCAGAGAATCCCTCCGGCTCCTTCCACGGTGACGCAGTCAAAGGAGGAAAGGAGGGCGGAAAACTGTGCCTTCACGTTTGGGAGAACCAGAGGATTTCCCTCAAGACGGGCAGCCAGGTGGGGAGAAAAGGCCTGCTCATAGACATAGGGGCACATGGTCTCAAGCGGCTGGCTGATGCCGGAAAACTCCTTTACAAATGCAGCGTCTCCCGGAATCAGAAGGCCGTCTTTTCTTTCGTTTCCGCTGACCGCGGCTTTAAAATAGGCCGCATGTCTGCCCAGCTGCCGGAGCTTTTTTACAATCAGGGCCGTTACATAGGTTTTTCCCACATCCGTTCCCGTTCCGGTGACGAAGAGGGAACGCCCGGAAGGGATACCTGCTGTATTATTTTGTTTTTCTGCAGTTTCTGAGCTAAATCTGTCTTTCATCTTTCACCTCATAGCCAAGACGGCGGATCAGTTCTCTGTCTGTCTCAAAGGAATAACCGGAGGTGGTGAGCATATCTCCGCTGATGGCGGCATTGGCTCCGCTCTGAAAGCATGCCTCTCCCTTGTCGGCGAGAAGCCCCCGTCCGCCGGCCAGACGGATGGAGCCGTCTGGGATGAGAAAGCGAAAGATGGCGACGGTGCGCCTCAGCTCATCATTGCTGAGAACGGGATTGTGGGCAAAAGGAGTTCCCGGGATCGGATTTAACAGATTGACCGGAACAGATTTTACGCCAAGGCTGCGGACGGAGAGAACCATATCGATCCGATCCTCCATGGTTTCCCCCAATCCTATGATTCCCCCGGAACATAGTTCAAGGCCGGCCCGCATGGCTGCTTTCAGCGTCTCTGTTTTTTCCTGCCAGGTGTGGGTGGTGCAGACAGAGGGAAAAAAACGCTCAGAGGACTCCAGATTGCAGTGAACGCGGGAAACGCCTGCCAGGCGGAGCTTTGTAAACTGAGCCTCATTTAAAAGCCCGAAGGAAACACAGACGCGGATATTGGTCTGCCGTCTGATCTGGCGTATGCTCTCGCAGACTTTGCCGATCTCGGCATCAGAAAGCCGCTTCCCGGAGGTGACGATAGAATAACGGAGGACTCCGTGGGCGGCATTGAACCGGGCCTGTCTTAATAGCTCTTCTGATGAGAGGAGGGGATATTCCTCCGTGCAGGAGGTATGATAATGGACACTCTGGGCGCAGTATCTGCAGTCCTCTGAACAGCGCCCGCACTTTCCATTTACAATGGAGCACAGATCAAAGCCATTTCCGCAGAAATGGGAGCGTATTTCATCGGCGGTCCGGCACAGTTTTTCCAGGGGCTCGGCTGCCAGCAGAATTGCATCTTCCCGGGAAAGGAGTTCTCCGCCAAGTACCCGCCTCTTGGCAGAGCTCAGGAAAGAACTGCTGCAGGGGGATGAGAAAATTTCGGTATTTTTGTTTTCAGCAGGATTCATAGATTTTACCTCACATTCTGAAAAGTTGACAGAAACAGCGGCTTCAGGCGGAAATAGAGGACTGCGGCCAGAATGCACAGACAAATATCTCCGGGAACAGCCAGGACAAAACAGTAGAGGAACAGAGGCCACAGGCCAATGGGCGTCTGAATGACATAGTTGGAAAGAAGGAAGTAATACAGCATGCCGATTCCGTAGACGATGGCAAGGCCTGCAAAGCTGCATAGAAGGATGAAACGGAAGGAAGGAGTTTTCCGGCTCCAGGCCAGTCTTCCGGTCACATAGCTGGCCAGGAAGAAGCCAATCAGATAGCCGAAGCTGGGCTTCCCAAGATACCAGATTCCTCCTCCCTCGGCGAAAACGGGAAGCCCCATAAGGCCTAAAAGGATATAGGTTCCCACACAGAATGCACCGTCTCTTCCGCCTAAAAGCAGGCCTGCAAGCATGGTGAATAAAAACTGGAGAGTAAAAGGGACAACCGGGACAGGAATTCTGATAAAAGCTCCTGCAGAGATCAGCGTCGTGAACAGGGCGCACAGGGTCAGCTTCAGAGCCCTGGAGCCCTGCCTGCGGGACGACATTCGAAGATCCTTTTGAATCATAGCGTTCTCCTTTGCTGGTGAAATGTAAGGGTAGTATATCTGGAAAAAAGATAATTGTCAACTATATATTTTAAAAAGTTTACAATTAAAATCTCTGAGGGGAAAAGAATGTGTCAGCAAAAAAAATAGTGGCGCTAAAAGCTGTTTGAAGCAGAAAATATCCTGATATTACGTGAATTTTACATGAAAGACACAAAATTTTCACAAAGAAATTAGCACTCACCTCTTGACAGTGCTAATAATAGTGCTATAATAAGGGCGTAAAGAGAAAGAGGGATAAAGAGAGACGGAAAGCAGTGAAGAGCTTTCAGACAGACATCTCCCGTCGGAAGACAATCCCTCAGGTAGCTTTCAGAACAGCATCCTGAACGGTTACATGGCATAAAGATTTGAAGGAGGCATGACTTATGTTATATGTACCAAGTATTTTCGGAGAAAATTTAATGGATGACTTTATGGATGATTTCGGATTTGGTTTTGACGACAGTTTCTTTGGAAGAAAGAATCCTCTGTACGGAAAGCATGCGAAGAACATGATGAAGACCGATGTAAGGGAAAAGGATGACGCTTATGAGGTGGCCGTTGACCTGCCGGGCTTTAAGAAGGATGAAATCCATCTGGAGCTGAAGGATGGATATATAACCATCAGTGCCGCCAAGGGACTTGACAAGGATGAGAAGGACAAAGAAGGCCGTCTGATCAGGCAGGAGAGATATTCAGGCAGTATGAGCCGCAGCTTCTATGTAGGCGAGAATCTGAAACAGGAAGATATCAAGGCCAGATTTGAAAACGGCGTCCTCACCCTCGACTTCCCGAAGGCAGAGATGAACAGGCAGGTTCCGGAGAACCACAGGATTGCCATCGAAGGATAAGGGCCGGAAAATACAGGTGTTCATGAGAAACAAGATCCTAACTGAATGCTCTCATATATTATATGCACAATAAAAGAACTCCCATGGGGAACTCCCGTGGGAGTTCTTTTATTGTGCAGAAAATCTGCTGCTGAAGAAGTCTCATACAGGCAGAAAAGCTCTTTCGGAGGATTCAGTCTAAAGAGAAAAAGGAAATAAATTGTAAATAAGGAATAAAAACGGAAATAGAGAAAAGATAAAAAAAGAATAGATTTTATGTATAGCAGTCTTGACAATATTTATAAAAACTATTTAAAAATATTACCTTTATATTGACAATATTTGTTCAACATGCTAAAATAAAGCACATAAACTATTAAACATATTAACAGTATAGATACTTAATTAAAAAGAGGGGAAGTTCGGCAAATGACCTATGATTTTGAACAGTCTGCAGACAGATCAAATACAAACAGCGAAAAATATGACGGTGCGGCAAAATTTGCGCCTAAGGCGCCGAAAGAAAGCATACCTCTCTGGATCGCCGACATGGATTTTAAGACAGCTCCAGAGATTGTAGAGGATATGAAGCGCAGAGTAGAGAGCGGAATTTTCGGTTATACGGATATCTATGATGATTCCTACTATGAAGCTGTCTGCGGCTGGATGAAGAAAAAACACGGCTGGGAATTCGATAAAAGTGAGATTGTATTAGACTCTGGAGTGGTGCCTGCGATTCTCCACGGGCTGAGTCTTCTGGGGAAGCCGGGGGACGGAGTGATAATTCAGACTCCGGCATACAGGCCATTTTATAATACGGTCTGTTCTCTGAAAATGAAGCCTGTTTTCTCGCCTCTTGTCAGCAAAAACGGGAGATATGAAATGGACTTTGAGGATTTGGAGAGGAAAGCGGCCGATAAAGATAACCGGGTATTTATACTGTGCAGTCCTCACAATCCCACGGGACGAGTGTGGACAGAGGAGGAGCTCAGGCGGGTAATGGAAATCTGCCGCGCTTATAAGGTTGCGGTTATCAGCGATGAAATTCATGGAGATCTGGTAAGAAGCGGAAAAAGACATCTCCCTCTGACATCCCTGTTTCCTGCTGAAAAGAGGGTGATTGTGTGCACCTCCCCCAGTAAAACCTTTAATCTGGCGGGGAATCATCTGGCGAATATCATGATCCCTGATATCAGTCTGAGGGAAGAGTGGGAGCGGAGATACCACTATATGCCAAATCCGATTTCGGTGGAGGCGACGATTTCAGCATATACCAGAGCCGGGCAGTGGGAGGAAGGTCTGAATCGATATATCGACGGGACCTTTGAGATGATGGAGAATTATTTTGGGCACTATCTGCCGAAAGTTCATTTCAGGGCTCCAGAGGCCACCTATCTGGCCTGGATTGATATGAGAGAATATGGGCTTTCACAGGAGAACCTGGTGGAGCGGTTTTTAAGAAACGGATTGATAATAGAAGGGGGTGAGCAGTTCGTTGCAGACGGAGAAGGATTTGTGAGAATGAATGTGGCAGCTCCGAGAACGGTAATCCGGGAGGCGCTTGAGCGTATGAGAACAGCATTCGCCTGACAGGGCAGAGATGAGGAAAGAAAAAACGGAAAACAGACTGACAGGATGCAAACGAGAAACCAATGAAAATATAACAATAAAGGAGGAAAAAACATGAAAAAAAGAACATTGGCACTGGCAGCAGCATTTGCTTTGGCAGCAGTGGCTACAGGGTGCAGCGGGCAGGAAAAAGAGACAGAGACACAGTCTGCCGCTCTCAGTCAGGCAGAGGATGGCGCAGAGGGGGAATCAGCTGGAGCAGCCGGAACAGATGAGGAAAATTCCGGTAAAGAGGCGACCAGATATGAAAATATTCTGGCATCCGGTGTCCTGAAAATTGGAACAGAAGGAACCTATAAACCGTTTACCTATCACGATGAAAATAATGAGCTCTGCGGCTATGATGTGGAGGTCGGAAAAATGATCGGGGATAAGCTGGGTGTAAAGACGGAATATTCTGAGATTACCTGGGAAGGACTTTTAACTTCCCTTGATACAGGAACCGTGGATCTTGTCTTGAATCAGGTGGGAGTGACACCGGAAAGAGAAGAAAAATATGACTTCAGCGATCCGTATCTCTACAGCTATATTGCTCTGATTACACTGGACGATAACGAAGAGATTACAGACTGGGAGAGCGCAGAGGGAAAGAAAACATCCTTAAACGTATCCAGCAACTATGCGGGAATCGCAGAGCAGTATGGAATGGATATTACAGCCTCTGATACCTTCAGCAAAGACATTGAACTGTTATTAGCCGGAAGAACAGACTGTGTAATTAATAATACCATCGCATTTAATGATTTCCTGACACAGAAGCCGGACACTCCCATTAAGATTGTGGCGGTACAGGAAACTCCGGATACGGTTGCCATTCCGATTCCCAAGGGAAATGAGGATCTGCTGGAAGCGGTAAACCAGGCCATCGCAGAGCTCAGGGAGGATGGAACTCTGACAGAACTCTCAGAAAAATATCTCGGAAAGGATTTCTCTAAGGAAATGACGTTGGAGGAACTTACACAGTAAAGAGCCAGGGGGGTGAATGAAATGGATGCACGTACGATTGAAATACTGACAGATTCTTTCTGGCCGATACTGAAAGCGGGAATCACTTATACCATACCTCTGACATTGATTGCATTCGCCCTCGGAACCCTTCTTGCGGTGCTGGTGGCTATTATCAGGATATCGAGAGTGCCGATACTGGACAGAATATGTGAGCTGTATGTCTGGATTATCAGAGGAACCCCGCTGCTTGTGCAGCTCTTTCTCGTATTTTTCGGATTGCCCAAGGTAGGAATTGTTATTGAACCTATGCCGTCGGGAATTCTAGTCTTCACGCTGAGCATCGGCGCATACAGCTCTGAGATTTTCAGGGCAGCAATCCTCTCAATTCCCAAAGGACAGTGGGAGGCGGCTATGTCCCTGGGGATGAGCTACCCGCAGCAGCTCATTCGGGTAATCCTTCCCCAGGCCGTAAAAATATCCGTTCCGCCGCTGTTTAACAGCTTTATCGCGCTGGTAAAGGATACCTCTCTTGCGGCGAATATCACGATTCCGGAAATGTTTCTGACTACGCAGAGAATAACAGCCCGGAATTATGAGCCTCTCCTCATGTACATGGAAGTTGGCTTTATTTATCTGATTTTCTGTACTGTTCTGAATTATCTTCAGAAGAAGGTGGAAGACAGGCTGATGCTGACTCCCCACGAAAAAAGGAAAATTAAGGAAATTTCAGATTCACAGGGATAGGAGGAGCGCTATGCTGGAAATCAGACATCTGCACAAATATTTTGGCAGCAACCACGTGTTAAAGGACATTAATCTGAAAATCGAGTCAAACAGGACAACCGCAATTATAGGCTCTTCCGGCTCAGGAAAATCTACACTTCTGCGCTGTATTAATCTTCTGGAAACGCCGGATGAGGGGGAGATAAGCCTTGACGGAAACACACTTCGCTTTCCGGGACGCCTGGCACACCGCACAAAGTCTGCCTTTACAAAACGTACGGGAATGGTTTTTCAGAGCTTCAACCTGTTTCCGCATATGAATGCAATGGAAAATATCATGGAAGGTCCCGTAACCGTGCTGAAAAAGAATAAAAAGGAAGCCAGGCTTGAGGCAATGGAGCTCTTAAAAAAGGTAGGCCTTGAGGATAAATGGGACAGCCTTCCCAGCCAGCTTTCAGGCGGACAGCAGCAGCGGATCGCTATCGCCAGGGCATTGGCCATGAAGCCGGAAATCCTTCTTTTTGACGAACCCACAAGTGCTCTGGATCCAGAACTGGGGGCAGGTATCCTCAATCTGATCAGGGAACTGTCGAAAGAGAATTATACGATTCTTGTGGTAACCCATAATATGTCTTTTGCCAGGGAGGTCAGCGATGAAGTGGTTTTTGTGGAGAAAGGAACCATTCTCGCAAAAGGAAGCTATGATGAGCTGGTAAATATGAAAAATGACAGAATTACCCAGTTTTTAAGCTATCTGGATTAACCGGAGCAGGAGCTTATGAGGCTCTGAAATCAGGCAGGTAAGGCCCTCAGAGGGAGGTGAAAAAAACTGAAAGGAAAGAAACATATTTTCGTATTCGGCTCGCTTATCATGGATATTTCCATTGGCTGTGAAGAGATACCGAAAGCCGGTGAAACGGTTTACACCTATGAGGATTATCAGGTAAATCCCGGTGGAAAAGGGGGAAATCAGGCAGTAGCTGCCGCAAGGGCCGGCGGAAGCGTAACGGTTCTGGGGCGGATTGCCGACGATGAGTATGCTCATATACTGACAGACAGCTTCAGGGCAGACCGGATTGAGACAGGCTATCTTCTCACAGACCGTCTGGCCAAGACAGGGGTGGCCTTCGTCTGGGTGGACAGCAGGGGCAGCAACAGATGCCTGGGGGCTCTGGGGGCGAAGGCCAGAAACACGCCGGAGGATAGCAGAAGATATGAGCCAGTGTTTCAGGAGGGAGATATTGTGATGACGACCCTGGAGCATGAGGAGAAGGTTCTTGATGCAGTCACAGAACTGGCAAAGAGAAAAGGCTGCCTTTTAATGGTAGATCCCTCGTCAAAGGATTACTCAAAGCTCACCGATAAGATAGCCAGGCGCATTGATATTTTAAAGCCGAATGAGGTGGAAACGGAGATACTTACCGGAATCCATGTAGAGAATATTGAGGATGCGTACAGGGCAGCGTCCGTCCTGAGGGAGAGAGGAATTAAAATGCCGATTATTTCCCTGGGAGAGCAGGGAGCTGTTTATGAGTCCGAAGGTAAGGTGTACCATGTGAAAGGCATAGAGGTTCCCACAGTGGATACAACGGCAGCAGGAGACACCTTTATCGGCAGTCTGGCAGCCCGCCTGTCACTGGGAGAACCGTTTCCGGAAGCCATAGACTATGCCAACCGTGCAGCCTCCTTATGTGTCCAAAAGAAAGGAGCCCAGAAGTCTATCCCTTTTATGAATGATGTATTATAATAAAGGCTAGCGGGGTGTGCAGAGCTGGCCTTTTTGCAGAGAAAACAGAGCAAAATTCCCGTGAATTCCGCAAGGAAAGCGTTTTATCAAATTACAGAAAAGGGAAAAGGATGGGATACAGGATGGACAGAAACAGATATTTAATTTACTGTGAAATGATGAAGGAGTTAAAGGAAACCAATGAACTCATGAATGAGTATGACAGCCTCCCTCATGATTATGGAAATGTAGTTCTGTATCAGTCAGAAGCGCACTTAATTCAATGCATCGGACAAAACGAGGGGATTACGGTGACGGAGGCATCTAAGATTCTGAAAAAGACTAAAAGTGCCTGCTCCCAGATGGTGAAAAAACTGGTAGGGAAAAATTGGGTCCTCCAGGAACGGAACAAGGAGAATAACAGGGAATATAAGCTGCATCTCACAAAAGAGGGAATGGTGATTTATGATCATCATGAAAATTTTGATCGCCTGTCTTATGAGCATAATTCCCAGGAACTATTTGAATTTACTGATGAAGAGCTCAGGCTTTATATCCGGATTCAGCAGAAAATGAATGAACTGATAGGGCTTGATGTGGAGAGAAGCTATAATTATTTTACGACGACTCCTCAGGAGCTTATGGAGAAATAGAAGATGAAAAACAGACTGTTTAATTTATTTCAAAAGGAAAAGCCAATTATTGGAATGGTACATCTGCGCCCGCTCCCCGGTTCACCGGGATATGACCCGGTTTCTATGGGGATGGATCGAATTATTCAAATTGCAGTTGAAGAAGCCAAAAAACTCGAGGCGGCAGGGGTCGATGGTGTTCAGGTGGAAAATATGTGGGATATTCCATATATGAGGCCGGACGAGATCGGCTATGAGACAGCCGCTGCTCTCGCTGTAGGAATCCATGCGGTGAGGGAGAAGATCAGCATACCGGTAGGTGCGGAATGCCATATGAATGGAGCAGACTGTGCCTTGGCCTGTGCTGTTGCTGCAGGTGCAGAGTGGATCCGCGTGTTTGAATGGTGCAATTCTTTCATCTCCCAGTCCGGTTTTATCAATGCCATGGGAGGCCGTGTTGCAAGGATGAGAAAAAATCTGGGGGCGGAGCAGATCTTAGCTCTGTGTGATGTAAACGTGAAGCACGGCAGTCACTTTATCATTCATGACAGAAGTGTGGAAGAGCAGGCTATGGATGTGGAGGCCCAGGATGGGGATGCGGTAATTGTCACGGGCTTTGATACCGGAACACCGCCCACAGTGGAGAACCTTAAAAAGTGCAGGAGGGCCGTAAATCTGCCCATTCTCATTGGCAGCGGACTGAACAGCCAGAACGTGTGTGAACTTTTGAGCGCTGCTGACGGGGCAATCATTGGAAGCTGGTTCAAGGAGGACAATAACTGGAAGAATCCGGTGAGCTATGAGCGGACCAGGGAATTTATGGACAGAGTAAAACAGCTGAGAGAATCAGTGGGACAGCAGAATTAGACCGCAGAATCTGTCACAGATAATAAAAGATTTCAGAGGAGAGCATTCCAGCCGTATTTTGTCAAAATCGGTTGGAATGCTCTATTTTTTGTATACAATTGTGAAAAATAAAAAAAGTGAGGTATTTTTGATGAATAAATAAAAATATTAAAAAAATCAGCAATGCATCTTGACAAGAAAATTTATAAGTGTTATAAATTTTAAATAAATAGGACATAAAAATTTTATGTCCTAAAATGGACGTCCAACTATCTTAAAAAGGAGAGAGTGCTATGACAAACGCAATGCTTACAGATCTGCTGCAAAGCCTGGGCCTTCTGGGTGTGTTTCTCCTGATAGGGGTTTTTCTGAGAGCGAAGCTAAAAATTTTGCAGAAAACCTTTATTCCGGCCTCTGTGATCGGAGGGTTTCTGCTTTTGCTTTTAGGACCTCAGTGCGCAAATGTTCTGCCTGTTCCGGCGTCCTGGTTTGATACCTATTCTCTGCTTCCCGGCATCCTGATCGTTCCGGTTGTGGCTGCTGTTCCGCTGGGGCTGAAGATAGGAGGCGGAAAGGCTGACGGCGTGGATCCGGATGTCCTTAAAAATGTGTTCCCTCTTATCGGAATCGGACTGGCGGCAGCTATGTTCCAGTTTGCAGTGGGATATGGAACTCATGTGCTGTTTTCCGGAGAGGATCTCTATGACGTGTTTGGAATTGAGCTGGCTATCGGATTTGTCGGAGGACACGGCACAGCCGGAACTCTGGGAAATATGCTTTCCGCGCTGAACCTGCCTTACTGGGAGACCTCTCAGGGCGTGGCGACCACGACGGCTACGTTCGGAATCGTGGGCGGCATCCTGATTGGCATTATGATGATCAACTGGGCGGCCAGACACGGTCAGACAGCGATGTTAAAAAAACCGGCAGATATTCCGGAGCCTCTGCGTGTTGGCTTTGAGAAGGATATCAAGAAACAGAACTCAGTAGGCCGTGAGACTACGATGTCTTCTTCGATTGACACTCTTGCCTTCCATGCTGCTCTGATTTTTGTTGCCTGCGGTCTGGCGTACCTTCTTTTAATGGGAGCTGAAAAATTCCAGATTCCTGTCCTGAAGAGTATTTCCGTCTGGGCTTACGGCATGATTGTGATGTTCGTCATCTGGGGAATTATGTGCAAGCTGAAACTGAACTACCTGGTAGACGACAAGATCAAGAGCAAGGTTTCCAGCTCCTTCACAGAATTTGCTGTAATTGCCGCAATTGCAAGCCTTCCGATTCAGGCGGTAGCGTCATATATTGTCCCGATCCTTGTGATGGTGGCAATCGGATATGTGGTAACGACAGGCGTTCTCTTTATTCTCAGCAAGCGGCTGTTAAAGGGATTCTGGTTTGAGCAGATGATTGGAACCTACGGCATGAGCACAGGGGTATTTTTGACAGGAGTTCTGCTTCTTAGAATCTGCGATCCGGATCTGGAGAGCCCGGCTCTGGCCAATTACTCTTTATCCTACACGATCACAAGCATTATTTATTTTGCCATGCTGAATCTCTTTATCGTACTTCCAATGAGTTCCGGAGCAGGCGTGACCGCTTTGGCAGCCCTGGGGCTGGGTCTTGCAGCCGTGCTGTTTGCGATAGTGAGCAGCCGTATTTCCTTCGGAAGCCAGTTCAAGGGAAATTAGGATGGCTGAGGCAAAGAGAGAGCCGTTCAATGATTTCGGCTCTTTGAGGGAAGATTCGTTCTTTCTGGACAAAATTCCGGGAAAAGCAGGTGATTGAGGTGAGAGAAATGCAGAATTATGAGGAACTTCTCGAGAAGCTGAATGCCAGAATATGGGACTGTGCAGAGCTGAAATTTGAAGAATACCAGTCGGCAGAGGCTCTCATGAATGTGATGGAGGAGCATGGTTTCTCAGTGGAGAGAGGGCTGGCCGGAATGGATACGGCATTCAGAGCTGCAGCCGGAAAAGGGCGCCCTGTGATAGGGCTTTTGGCAGAGTATGATGCTCTGTCCGGACTCAGCCAGAAGGCCGGGGAGATAAAGCCGGTTCCCAGAGAAGAGACAGAGAACGGCCATGGCTGCGGCCACTGTCTTCTGGGAACGGCTGCAGCCGGAGCTGCGCTGATGGCAAGGGATTACCTGATTGAGACCGGCAGGGAGGGAACTGTTGTGCTGATTGGATGCCCGGCAGAGGAGGGAGGCTCGGGAAAAGCCTATCTGGCCAGGGCAGGTGTGTTTGACGGCCTGGATGCGGCGCTCACCTGGCATCCGGCCGGAGGCAATGCTGTTCTGACAGGCTCTCTGCAGGCAAACTGCCAGGCCTATTTCCGCTTTCGCGGTGTTTCCGCCCATGCGGCAGGAGCGCCTCATCTGGGCAGAAGTGCTCTGGATGCAGTGGAGCTGATGGATGTAGGTGTAAACTACATGAGAGAGCACATGGAGCCCACCGACCGGATTCACTATGCGATCACGGATACAGGCGGCAGCTCTCCCAATGTGGTGCAGAATCATGCAGAGGTTCTCTATCTGATCCGATCCACTGACACTGATAAGGTAAAAAAGATGTATGAGAGGGTAAAAAATATCGCCAGAGGAGCTGCTCTGATGACGGAAACGAAGGTGGAGGTAGTCTTTGACAAGGCCTGTTCCAACATTCTATCCAACAGCGTCCTGGAACAGCTGCTCTATGACTGCATGAAAACGGTCCCGCTTCCGTCCTACACAAAAGAGGAGCTGGCGTATGCGGAAAAAATAAAGGAAACTATCACAGACGCTGACATTGCCAGCGATATGTCTCTGATGATGGCCCAGGGGGCAGAAAAGAGAAGGCTGGCTTCCCGTTACCGGGAGCTTCCCATGGCCGATTTTGTGGTGGAATACCGTCACCAGGATCTGTTTCTGCCAGGGTCTTCGGATGTGGGGGACTGCAGCCATGCAGCACCCACAGCTCAGTTTGTGGGTGCCTGCTTCGTGCCTGGAACACCGGCCCACTCCTGGCAGATGACAGCCCAGGGAAAAGAGAAGACTGCGGTGAAGGGGATGCTTTACGCAGCGCAGGTACTCTCTGAAGCCTGCCGCCGCCTGTTTGAAGAGCCGGAGCTTGTGAAGCAGGCCAGAGAGGAATTTGAGGAGACGACGGAGGGGAAAAAATATGAGTGCCCCATCCCGGCAGAGATCCTGCCCAATGCAAACGGAAAAAGAGGAGGGGGCGCCGGTCTGACAGCAGGAAGACAAGACAGAAAATAGACAGAAACAGGAGGCGATGGAAATATGACAGTTGCTGAATCAGCAAAGGCCATGGAGGAGCATTTAAGGCAGCTTCGGAGAGAGTTCCACAGACATCCGGAAACTTCAGGCAACGAGAGAGAGACAGCCGCCAGAATCGTGAGAGAGCTTGAGGATATCGGCGGATTTGAGATTCGGGAGGGCATTGGAGGAAACGGGGTAATCGCAGAGCTTACGGGAGCTCTGCCCGGTCCGACAACAGCTCTCAGGGCAGACATGGACGCGCTGCAGATTGAGGAGGAGACAGGGCTTCCCTTCCGCTCGGAAAACCCGGGAGTCATGCATGCCTGCGGTCATGACAATCATATTACCATGGCTCTGGGTGCAGCCCGTCTTCTGGCTCAGAGAAAAGATGAGCTGAGAGGAAGGGTGAGAATGATCTTTCAGCCCTCGGAAGAGCTGTCCCCGCAGGGAGGATCGAGGAAGATGATTGAAGCAGGCGCCCTGGAGGGAGTTGACGCTGTATTCGGAATGCATGTCTGGCCGGATCTCCCTCTGGGGAAAGTGGGAGTGAAGGCAGGCCCCCTGATGGCGGCCTCCGATCATTTCACAGTCACCATCAAGGGGAAATCCAGCCATGCCGCAAGGCCCAACGAGGGGATCGACGCCCTGGTGGCAGGAGCACAGTTTGTGACAGCAGCACAGACCATTGTCAGCAGAAATGCGGATCCCATGAAGTCGATCGTCATAACCATCGGAAGGCTGAATGCGGGAACCCGTTATAATATTATAGCAGGAGAGTGTGTGCTGGAGGGAACCTGCCGCACCTTTGACCCGTCTGTCCGCGATCTGGCAGAGCGCAGACTGTCCGAGGTACTGTCCGGAGTCTGCACTGCTTCAGGCTGTACGGGAGAGCTTCACTATGAGAGAGGCTACATGGCAGTGGTGAATGATGAGAAAATGGCGGACTATGTGAGGGAGTCGGCCGACAGGATTCTGGGAAGCGGCACGGCTGTATCAGTGGAGCCGGCCATGACCGCTGAGGATTTTTCCTTCTACCTGGACAAAAAGCCAGGAACTTTCGCATGGATTGGGACGACGCCGCCGGGAGAGACCGTATGGCCTCTGCACAGCAGCCATTACAGCCCCGATGAAGGGGTACTCTGGCGGGGAGCTGCCCTGCTTGCAGGACTTGCCCTTGGGCTGCGGGAGAGACAGGAAGTTCTGTTATCAGAAAAAGGTTGAGAGACAGGCCTTCTCGTTAAAACAGTAGGTTTTAACGGGACGGCCTTTTTCCATGGGAGTCTCTGTATGCATCTGGGTCAGGAGTCCGGCAAGACAGAGCTTCTGGATGATGCGGTTGCAGCTTCTCGGGGTGATATTCAGCCACTCTGACAGGAGGGAGGAGGTGAGAAACTGCTTGGGGTTTTTCAGAAAAAGGCCGATAATTTTCTGCAGATTTCCCTCATTGATCCCGTTGGCTTTGGAAAATTCCAGGATTTTCTCATTGTCATAGGAGACATGGAGAGGATCCTGAACGGACAGAGGACCCATCAGGCGGAGCTGCTCATTGATCAGAAAGCCGTCATTTTTTCCATAGTGGACTGACTCATTCAGAGCCTGCTCTGCCTGCTCCAGGCTGTTGGAAAGAGAGGCGGAAAGGCCTGCGCCCAGACGAAAGGAAATTTCGCCCTGGGTGTTCAGATACAGGATCAGTGAGCGCAGAAGGGGAGGAAGCTGTCCGCCGTCCTCAAGCTCCCAGGTGATCTGAAAATAGGTGACAAAGGTCTGGACGGAAAAGCTGGCCCCCTGCTCCTTACGGAAATCCATCAGAGCCTTCAGAAGTGTAACTCTCTGGTATTCCAGTTCAGTACCTGCAAGATTGTCCGGATAGACAAGCCGGATGAGAATACTGGCCTTCTGCACAACAGAGTTGAGGCGGAGTTTTGCCGTGGAAACTGCGCTTCGAATTGAATCTGCAATAGTATTGTCATCGGGAAAAATGTACAGGTAGGGGATGTGTGCATCCTCATACCGTTTCAGGCTGTTCGTTGAGCGCACAAAAGCAATGTCGATTTTCCCCTCATCCCACAGTTTTTTTGCCGTGTAAAACAGCGTTTCATAGCTGAGAACCGGATCTGTACAGCAATGAGGCATCAGTTCAGGGCGGAGATAGCGGTGCAGATCCAGATAATTATTGCTGGGTATCAGAAAGTCGCAGTAGATCCGGTTGAGGGGGATATCCGGGTGGGTCTGCACAAAGTCCAGGGCGATTGCCAGGAAATGCTTTGTCTCATAGGACACAAAGGCACAGGGCTTTTCGATATTGGGGATGTTCATAAGCTGATAATAGCCAAACTCGCCGCTGCAGAAGATTATATCGCAGTGATCCTTACATTTATAATAGATATCCTGGATTTCCTCCAGGGTGTGGTAAACATATTTGTGAAAAATGCAGCCGAAATCATTCTGTTCAATGACGCGGTTGATGGCCTGAAGGGACACCTTTGGGCTGATAATGCTGACAGTGATCATGTAATTTTTGACTCTCCGTTTCAGTAGTTGGTAGTGGAACGCAGAAATGGTTCCTGCGCAGAGAAGCCGGTTCTGCTCGATTCCCTGTATAATAATGTACTATAGCCCCTATGTGGGAGTCAACACATTCCTGGAGTTCATCAGGCCGGGGTGGATATTTCTCCTGAAAACTCTGCTGGCAGCTCTGAGATTTGTGTGGTAAAATAGCTGAATTATACCAGCCGCTCTCAAAAGCTGTTTATGGCTGTTTACAAGGATTTGCCGGCTGAGAATAGAAAGACGGGAGGAGACAGTGAATTGAAGTATACAGGGATGGAGCTTTTGTGGCTGTTTATCGTCTACTCATTTCTGGGATGGGTTCTGGAGACGGCTGCCGGCACCATTAAGAGAAAACGGTTTATCAACAGGGGCTTTACGACCGGCCCGTTCTGCGGCGTATATGGAACAGCGGCCGTGCTCATGGCAGCCTCGCTTCAGGAGCTGAGAGACAGCACGGTATTTTTGTTTATAGGCTGCGCTGCAGTCGCGACAGCAGTGGAGTGGATAACCGGAAAAACCCTGGAGCGTCTGAACCGGAAAAAATGGTGGGACTATTCGGGAAAACGCTGGAATTTCGACGGGTATATCTGCCTTTCATATTCCGTGCTCTGGGGGATTCTAGGCGTCGTGACGGTTCGGTGGGGAGATGGCTTTTTTATCTGGCTGTATCATATTCTGCCAGGATTTGCGTCAAAGACGGTTACCTTTGCGGCGGCAGCAGTTCTGTTCTGTGATGCAGCGGCGTCTCTTGCGACAGTGCGCTACGTCAGACTGAGAAGCCTGAGAGTCCTGAAGACTGCCGGGGAGAGCAGACCAGTCAGAAAGCTCCAATACCGGACAGCCGTTTTGACAAGACGTATGGGAAAGGCCATAGAGGCCGGCGTGGAAAGGCGTATGGAGAAGGCCTATCCACTGATCTTTGAGGCAGCGGAGCAGATTACGAAGCGGAAGGCCTTTGCAGAAGGCTGCGGATTCTATAAGCTGTTCTGGCTGTTTCTCATCGGCGCTGCCATGGGAGATCTGGTAGAGACTGTATTCTGCCGTCTGACTGCAGGCGTCTGGATGAGCCGCAGCAGTCTGGTCTGGGGGCCGTTCAGCATTGTATGGGGACTGGCTATAGCGGCGGCGACGGCCCTGCTCTACAGAGATCGGGAAAAGCCGGACCGCCACCTCTTTTTTATCGGCACGGTGCTTGGCGGAGCCTATGAGTATGTGTGCAGTGTCTTTACAGAGCTTGCATTTGGAACTGTGTTCTGGGATTACAGCGAGATTCCCTTTAACTTAGGCGGAAGAATTAACCTGCTCTACTGCTTTTTCTGGGGAATAGCCGCCGTAATCTGGATCAAGGGGCTGTATCCGCTCTTTTCCGGGTGGATAGAAAAAATACGTGCCCTCTGGGGTTA
>JAHZAR010000005.1:64202-71351 GCA_019423835.1 Clostridiales bacterium
CATGGCCCTGATCCGGTATGACAGGCGCTCAGAGGGGAAGCAGGCAGACAATGGGATAGAAAAGCTGCTGGATGAATACTTTGACGATGAGCGGATGGAGCGTATTTATCCCAACGCACTTGCAAGGTAGAAACAGGCTTTCCATCCGTGCTTTTTCACCTCTCAAAAAATTTTTCCATATAATAAACCAACAATTGCAATGCATTGGGAGGAATATAAATGATTTCCAAGCTGGAAGTCACAGGGCTCAGCTATTCCTATCACTCTATGGATGGAGAAACGCAGGCCCTTTCAGATATATCCTTTCAGGTTGAGGAAGGGGAGTTCATCGCTGTAGTAGGGCCGTCAGGCTGCGGAAAATCCACTCTTCTCTCCATTATCTGCGGCCTGATTAAGCCGGATCAGGGAACCGTGCGGATTGACGGAGAGCCGGTGGAGGGGACCAGCCAGAAGCTCGGGTATATGCTCCAGAAAGATCATCTGTTTGAGTGGAGAAGCATCTTTTCCAATGCTTCCCTGGGGCTGGAAATACAGAAAAACCTGGATGAAGAGCACAGGGCGCTTGTCTTAAAGCTTCTGTCAGATTACGGCCTCCTGCAGTTTAAGGATGCCAGGCCGTCGGAGCTGTCCGGCGGAATGCGCCAGAGGGCGGCGTTAATCAGGACACTGGCTCTGGAACCGGAGATTTTACTGCTGGATGAGCCCTTTTCTGCTCTCGACTATCAGACAAGACTGGCTGTCTGTGACGATATCAGCTCTATCATCCGGGGAACCCAAAAGACGGCTGTGTTAATCACACACGATCTGTCGGAGGCGGTCAGCGTGGCAGACCGGATTATTATTCTGTCAAAACGGCCGGGAAGAATTAAGGCCATCCTTCCTGTGAAGTTTTCCCAGCCGGGATTAAGCCCGCTGAGCCGGCGCAATGCTCCTGAGTTTTCCGGATACTTTAATCAGGTGTGGAATATTCTCGAGAACAGGGAGGCGTCTCATGAACAGGTATGAAAAGCATGAAACTCTGGCCCAGCAGGCTTTTGTGGCAGGACAGAAGCGATACAGGAGAAGGATAGCGGCAGGTCGCTTCCTGCTCCTTTTTCTTCTTCTGGCACTCTGGGAAATCAGCGCCGACACAGGTCTGTTAAATGATTTTATCTTCAGCTCCCCGTCCCGGATGCTGTCCTGTTTCATCTCCATGACAGCGGACGGGAGCATATTTGTCCATATAGGAGTGACACTGTTCGAAACCCTTGTCAGCTTTGGTCTGGTGGTGCTTTTAGGGATTTCCGGGGCCATGCTCCTGTGGGCCAGCCGTACGGTTTCCGATCTGCTGGAACCGTACCTGGTGATGTTAAACAGCCTCCCGAAATCGGCGCTGGCCCCAATCCTTATTGTGTGGCTGGGAAACAATATGAACACAATTATCGTAGCTGCTGTTTCAGTGGCCGTATTCGGTTCCATCCTGACGCTGCACAATGGTTTTTCTACGATGGATCCGGAACAGATCAAGCTGATCTATTCTCTGGGAGGGACGAAGAAGGATGTGCTGAAAAAAGTGCTTCTCCCCGGTTCCCTGCCTCTGATTATCAGCAATATGAAGGTGAATGTGGGACTGTGTCTGGTGGGAGTCATCATCGGCGAGTTCCTGGCGGCTGACAGGGGACTTGGATATCTGATTATCTACGGCAGCCAGGTGTTCAAAATGGATATGGTTGTCATGAGTATTGTAATTCTGTGCTTTATGTCGGCTCTGCTGTATCAGGGTATTGCGGTTCTGGAGAAAAAAATCAGGTGACAGAGGTTCTTCAGATTCACTGCAGAAGGGCAGCGCTCAGAAAAAATGTCACCGCTCATACAGAGCCGGGATGAAATCAGATGAAACGGGTGGAAAGACAGATAGGTTCTTGTCATTCCTGAAAAAAGGAATTATAATGAAAATCAGAAGAAAACAGCCCGGACTGGGCAGAAGGGCTGCTGCATGAGTCAGACGCCGGTAGATTGATGTGCTTCAGGCTGCGCGTGATTGGATTCCCTGAGCGGGGCAGCTGTGCTTTTCTGGTTCAAATGCCAGACAGCAGGCTTGGAAGATGTCCTCAATATATCCGGCCACAGGATGATGCAGCGGCCTTTTCAGTTTTCGGAAAACCCCTGCGGATTTTCGGCAGACAGAAAAGTGCCCGGCGGGGATGGACAGAGATTTCCCGGACGGAACGGGAGCTGCTGCGGCAGAGAAGATCTGAAGACTTATGTATCCCCGCCAGAGGGCGGCAGAACAGGAAAAGAGGAGAACAGCAATGAAACAGATCAGAAAATATGAGGCGGCCCTCATCCAGATGGATACGCAGAATGACAAGGGAGAGAATCTCAGAAAGGCCAGCCGGTTTATAGAGGAGGCCGCTGCTCACGGGGCAAGGCTTATCTGCTTTCCTGAGGTGATGAACCTGATTGGAAAGAATATCGGAGAGGGAGGAGGCAGGGAGGAAATACCCGGATACACCTCAGAGATTCTGCGGGAGGAGGCAAAAAAACACGGGGTTTATATCCATGCAGGCAGCATCACAGAGCAGGTGCCCGGGCAGAAGAGATCCAGAAATCTGAGCTTTCTCATCAATCCGAGCGGAGAGATTCTTGCAGGCTACCGGAAACTTCATATGTTTGACATCACTCTCTCCGACGGAACTCCGTTCCGGGAGTCAGATCGGGTTCAGGGAGGGGAGGAGATTGTCACGGTTGAGACAGAGCTTGGCGTGTTTGGCATGTCCGTCTGCTATGATGTGAGGTTTCCGGAGCTCTACCGCCTGATGGCTCTTTCCGGGGCTCAGGTGATTTTTGTCCCGTCCAGCTTTACCATGCCTACCGGCAAGGACCACTGGGAGCCGCTTCTCAGAGCCCGGGCCATTGAAAATGGATGCTATATCATAGCTGCCGGACAGACAGGGACAAAGCCTGCTTATACAGCCTACGGAAACAGTTTGGTGGCAGACCCGTGGGGAACCGTGATTGCCAGAGCCAGAGATGAGGAATGTATTACCTATGCTCAGATTGATCTGGACTATCTCGATAAGATCAGAGAGCAGCTCCCTTCCCTGGAAAACAGGCGCACAGATGTATATGAGGTGATTTATAAAAAAGGCAGTGCAGCATCAGAATAACAGCCAAAGAAGCAGCGGGAAACCGGAGAAAAGGAGAAGGAGTGACCGAGATGAACGTACTGGAAGCCATAAAAGAGAGAAAAAGCTACAGGGATGTATTTAAGAAAGAACCTGTGCCGAGAGAGGATTTGAGAGAGATCCTGGAGGCGGGAACAGCAGCCCCGTCCGGCTGCAATCTGCAGACAACACAGTTTATCGCCGTGGACGAGCCGGAGCTGGTAAGGAAGATCGGCGAAATCTATGGCCGTGAGTGGGCCATGACGGCGCCGGCAGTCATTCTGGTGCTCACGAAGTACACTATGGCGCCAAGCGGCGTTTCCTACCATATCCAGGACTACAGCGCAGCCGCGGAAAATATTCTTCTGGCCATCACAGCCAAAGGTTATGCCACTACCTGGATCGAGGGGCAGATTCTGGGGCGGCGCGCAGAGGAGATCGGACGGCTCCTGGGAGTGCCTGAGGATATGCAGATCGTCCTCTATCTGCCGGTGGGAATCCCGGAAAAGCCGCTGAAATCCGTGGCCAAGCTGCCTTTTGAGAAGAGGGCCTGGTTCAACCGGTATGGAGCAGATGAGGGCTGAGAGTACTGAAATGAGAGTCAGAACCCGGCAGGAGAGAGGCAGAGGCTTCCGCTGAGAATGGGAGAGCAAACATGCAAAATCCCCCAAAAACCCTCGAGGATCCCCTTGCACTCCGGCGAAAAAGGTGCTATACTTATTGCGATAACATAATAGACTGACTAGAAAGAGTGGACCAAAAGTCCACTCTTTCACTTTGTTGCGCAGGAAACGGAATTGTGTTTCCCGGGCGGCAGAATGCTCTGGCAGGACACAGAGAAAGGCGGTGTTTGAATGGCAAAAAGAGAAGAATATGAGTCAAAGGTAGAAGCGTGGCTGCTTCCCCTTCTTGAAAAGTACCAATTTGAACTGGTAGATGTGGAGTACGTGCGTGAAGCCGGACTCTGGTATCTGAGAGCCTATATTGACAAGGAAGGCGGCATCACAGTAGACGACTGTGAGGTGGTGAGCAGGGAGCTGGGCGACTGGCTTGACAGGGAGGACTTCATCGCCGACAGCTATATTCTGGAAGTAAGCTCACCGGGACTGGGCCGCCCTCTGAAAAAGGAAAAAGACTTTGCACGCAGCCTGGGAAAGGATGTGGAGGTAAGGCTTTACCGCCCGATTGAAAGACAGAAGGAATTTACGGGAACCCTGAAAGCATACGATGCAGATACAGTGACACTTTCCATGGAGAATGAAAGCGAGCTCGTACTTGAGAAATCAGACATTGCGTTAATACGCCTGGCCTTTGATTTTTAAACGATAGGAGGATAAAAAAAGAAAATGAGTAAAGAGTTGTTCGAAGCGTTAAACGTGCTGGAAAAGGAAAATAATATCAGCAAGGAGGTGCTTTTCGAGGCCATCGAAAATTCCCTTCTCACAGCTTGCAAGAACCACTTCGGCAGGGCAGACAATATCAAGGTTTATATTGACAGGGAGAAATGTGATTTCGCTGTCTACGCTGAGAAGGAAGTGGTTGAGAACGTGGAGGATCCGCTGACTCAGATAAGCCTTGCAGAGGCAAAGCTGATGGATCCCAGGCATGTGTACGGCGATATTGTCCGCGTAAACATCAACTCCAAGGAGTTCGGACGAATTGCCACCCAGAACGCTAAAAACGTAATTCTCCAGAAAATCCGCGAGGAGGAGCGCACCGCCTTATTCGATCACTGGTACTGCCGCGAAAAGGACGTGGTGACTGGAATCGTTCAGCGCTATGTGGGCCGCGACGTGTATATTGACCTCGGAAAGATTGACGCAGTTCTCAAGGAGAGTGAGCAGGTGAAGGGGGAGGAATTTAAGCCTACCCAGCATATCAAGCTCTATATCCTTGAGGTGAAAAATACGAAGAAGGGGCCGAGAATCACCGTATCCAGAACCCATCCGGATCTGGTGAAGCGCCTGTTTGAGTCTGAGGTGGCTGAGGTGAAGGATGGAACCGTGGAGATCAAGGCTATTGCCCGGGAGGCAGGCTCCAGGACAAAGATTGCAGTGGCATCCAACGATCCGAACGTGGATCCGGTGGGCGCATGTGTGGGCTTGAACGGCGCGAGAGTCAACTCGGTGGTAAGCGAGTTAAACGGCGAGAAGATTGATATCATCAACTGGGATGACAATCCGGCCCTCCTGATCGAGAATGCGCTGAGCCCGGCCAAGGTGATCTTCGTGGCTGCCGACGAGGAGGAGAGAGAGGCGCAGGTGATTGTTCCTGACTACCAGCTTTCTCTGGCTATCGGAAAGGAAGGCCAGAACGCAAGACTTGCGGCAAGGCTCACAGGCTTCAAGATCGACATTAAGAGTGAAACCCAGGCCAGAGAGTCAGGGCTCTTCGACGAGATGGAGATGGGCTATGAGCAGGGCTTTGAGGAGGGACTTCCGGAGAGCACAGAGGCTGATGACTTCTCCGATTACGCGGAGCCTCAGGAATCAGAGGACCATATGCAGGAACAGGCAGAGGAAGTGTTGGAGAGCAGTGACGGGCAATAATTCCGGCATGGATCCGGTCTTTAAGGCACTGCAGAAAATAAGATTGGGAAGTGAGAGAAATTGGGAATGAAGAAGATCCCGCTCAGACAGTGCATCGGCTGCGGCGAGATGAAGAGCAAAAAAGAGATGATCCGCGTGCTCAAAACCACCGAGGATGAGATCACCATTGACGCCACCGGACGCAGGAACGGACGTGGAGCCTATATCTGCCCTTCCATGGAGTGCTTTAAGAAGGCTGTAAAGAGCAGAGGGCTGGAGCGCTCCCTGAAAATGGCCATCCCAAAGGAAGTATATGAGGCATTGGAAAAGGAGATGGAGCAGATTGGACAGCAGTAAGAAGGTGCTTAATCTTCTGGGCCTTGCCACCAAGGCAGGGAAAACAGCCAGCGGAGAATTTATGACAGAAAAGGCCGTAAAGGAGGGCAGAGCCTTCCTGGTACTCGTTTCAGAGGAGGCCTCAGACAATACCAGAAAAATGTTTACAAACATGTGTACTTATTACAAGGTCCCACTGTATTTTTTCGGAACGAAAGAGGAACTGGGCCACTCCATGGGCAAGGAGATGCGTGCATCGGTTGCCGTACTGGACAGCGGTTTGGCGAAAGCACTCGTGAAACAGTTGAATCAGAATGGAGGCGGTAAGTATGAGAGTCAATGAGTTGTCGAGGGAACTCGGCAGGACAAATAAAGAGGTGCTGGATTTGCTGAGGGCACAGGGCTATGAGGTGAAAAGCCATTCTTCCAACGTGAGCAGTGAGCAGATTGACGCGGTGAGAAGGGGCTTTTCCAGGCAGCCGGCCGGAGCAGAGAAGGAGCCGAAACCGGGGAAAGGGATGGGAGAAGCTGAGGGCAGAGCACCTTCCGGAGAGGAAAGGGTCAGCCTGAGAGTCAAAGCCCAGGAACCCCGGGAGAATTGGGAACAGGTACAAAAGGAAAGAATAGGAAAGGCGGAAGCAGCGAGAGTGGAAGAGATTAAGAGAGAACCAGTAAAGACAGAAGCAGACGGAAACGGAACAGCCGAGCCGCCGAAGAAGAGGATTACGGCTGTATACCGTCCGCAGAACAGTACAATGAAGAGCAGCAAACCATCCGGCGGACAGAGACAGGGCCAGGGACGTTCCCAGGGAGGCAACGGCCAGGGACGCCAGGGAAACCAGAACAGTCAGGGAAATCAGGGCAGCCGCGATAACCAGGGAAGCCGCGACGGAGGAAGGAACTTTAACCGTGACGGCCAGGGAGGCCGCGACGGAGGAAGAAGCTTTAACCGTGATAATCAGGGAGGCCGCGACGGAGGAAGAGGCTATAACCGTGATAACCAGGGAGGCCGCGACGGAGGAAGAAGCTTTAACCGTGATAATCAGGGAGGCCGCGACGGAGGAAGAGGCTATAACCGTGATAACCAGGGAGGCCGCGACGGAGGAAGAAGCTTTAACCGTGATAATCAGGGAGGCCGC
>JAHZAR010000050.1 GCA_019423835.1 Clostridiales bacterium
TGGGGGAAAAGGTTCCCATTCCGCCTGTGTTGAGTCCCTCATCGCCGTCCTTGGCCCGCTTGTGATCCTGAGCGGAGGTCATGATTTTAATGGTGCTGCCGTCCACAAAGGAGAGAACGGATACCTCCCGCCCTGTCATAAACTCCTCTACCACCATCTGGTTTCCGGCAGAGCCGAATTTCTTGTCCAGCATGATGCTCTTTACCCCCTCTTTTGCCTCCTCCAGCGTATTGCAGATCAGCACGCCCTTGCCCAGGGCCAGACCGTCCGCCTTCAGGACGATAGGCATGGAGGCTGTTTCCAGATATGCGAGAGCCTCGTCCGCATTGTCAAAATTTTCATAGGCTGCTGTGGGAATCCCGTATTTCTTCATCAGATCCTTGGAGAAGGCCTTGGATCCCTCGAGAATGGCTGCATTTTTTCTCGGCCCGAATACCCTCAGCCCCTCTTTCTCAAATACGTCCACAATCCCCCCTACCAGCGGATCGTCCATGCCGATGACCGTCAGATCGATCTGTCTGTCCTTTGCGAAGGCTGCCAGCTTCTCGAACTCCATGGCTCCGATGGGAACGCACTCTGCTACCTCTGCAATCCCCGCATTTCCCGGTGCGCAGTAAATTTTCTCCACCTTTGGGCTCTGAGCCACTTTCCAGGCAATCGCATGCTCTCTTCCGCCGCTTCCCACAATTAAAACCTTCATCTCGTTGTCCTCCATTTATCTCTGAGTTATCTGAGCCGGAATCCGTCCCTTTCCGGGCATCATCCGCTCTCCCAAAATCTCTCTCCCAAACTCTCAGTTCTGTCAAAATTCAGCCTCTGCCAAAACGGCCTAAGGCCGGCCTCCCGGACGGAAGCCAGCCTCAAAACCAGCCGGGCCGTTTTTGGCCCTTCTATTTATGAGATCTCCCCATTGGCAATCATGTCAATGGCTTTCGGAAGAAGAATCCACTCGGCCTCCTCCATCACCCGCCGCTGAAGGATTTCCGGCGTGTCGCCCGGCTTTACCTCCACAGCTTTCTGCAGAAGGATGGGTCCCGTGTCAGTCCCCTCGTCCACAAAGTGAACGGTAGCACCGGTAATTTTTACGCCTCTTTTAAGGGCTGCCTCATGCACTTTAAGTCCGTAATAGCCCACTCCGCAGAAGGAGGGGATCAGGGACGGATGGATGTTGATAATACGGTTTGGATATTTCTGAATCATAGCTGCCGGGATAGCCACCAGAAATCCGGCCAGCACAATCAGATCCAGCCTGTATTCGTCCACCTTGGCCAAAAGAGCTTCATTGAACTGAGCCCTGGTTTCATAGTCCTTCGGTGAAACGCAGACAGCCTCAATCCCATGGTTCCTCGCCCGCTCCAGGGCATAGGCATTCCGGTTGTTGCTGATCACTGCCGCCACAGTGGCGTTTCTGATCTTCTTGCTGTCAATGGCATCGAGGATCGCCTGAAGATTCGTGCCTCCTCCCGACACCATGACTCCGACTCTTAACATAAGTCTACTCCCTTTTCTCCTGCCTCCACAGAGCCGATGACATAGGGCGTCTCGCCTGCTGCCCTCATGGCCTCCATGGTCTTCTCTGCATCTGCCGGATCCACAGCCACAATCATGCCGATTCCCATATTAAAGGTATTGTACATGATGTGCTCCTCCACCTGGCCCTTCCTGGCCATCAGGCCAAAGATCGGAGGAACCTCATAGCTGTCCTTCTTAATCACAGCTCTGGTTCCCTCTTTTAACATTCTAGGCACGTTCTCGTAGAAGCCGCCTCCGGTAATATGGCTGCAGGCCTTAACGGTAACTCCTGCCTCCTTCACTGCCCGCAGTGCCTTCACGTAGATTTTGGTGGGAGCAATCAGAGCCTCTCCCAGAGTCTTTCCAAGCTCATCATAGTATGTATTTAAGCCCTCTTTTGTGAGTTCCTTCTCGAAAATTTTTCTCACCAGAGAAAATCCGTTGCTGTGAACGCCGGAGGATGCCATACCGATCAGCACATCCCCTGCCTTTAAATGCTCCCCGGTGATCATATCCTTTCTGTCAGCCACACCCACGGCAAAGCCTGCCAGATCATACTCATCCTCCGGGTAAAAGCCCGGCATTTCCGCCGTCTCTCCGCCGATGAGGGCAGCGCCTGACTGGATGCAGCCCTCTGCCACGCCGCTCACGATCGTGGCAATTCTCTCGGGAATATTTTTCCCACAGGCAACATAGTCCAGGAAAAACAGAGGCTCGCCGCCTGCACAGGCCACATCGTTCACGCACATGGCCACACAGTCAATGCCCACGGTGTCATGCTTATCCAGAAGGAAAGCCAGCTTGAGCTTTGTCCCCACTCCGTCTGTACCGGATAAGAGAACCGGCTCCTCCATCCCCTTAAAGGCCGCTGCACTGAAGGCTCCGGAAAATCCTCCGATTCCTCCCATTACCTCAGGTCTCATTGTCCCCTGGACAAATTTTTTCATAAGCTCCACAGACTTATATCCAGCTTCAATATCCACTCCGGCGTTCTTGTAATCCATGATTTTTCTCCTATCTGCGCCCTGTGCGCAAGTCCTATTGTATTCACATCTGCCGCTCTTTCGTATCATAACAGGCTTTAAACTGCAAAGCCCCGCGGGACTATTTCATCTGAGCCACGTACTCCCTGTAGCCGATTTTGTCTAACTTTTCTGCCTTGGAGACCACCTCGTTCTTCATCTCCTCGGAGTATTTCTTCAATTTCTCAAGGAGCTCCGGATCGGAGGCTGCCAGAATCTTAGCTGCCAGAATGCCGGCATTTTTTCCGCCGTTGATGGCGACTGTCGCCACTGGGATTCCGGATGGCATCTGAACGATGGAGTACAGAGAATCCACACCGCCTAAATCGGAGGTCTTCATCGGAACTCCGATCACCGGGAGCGGGAACAGGGCGGCACACATCCCCGGCAGATGAGCTGCCTTTCCGGCTCCTGCAATGATCACCTTAAATCCTCTGGACTCTGCTGATTTGGCGTACTCAAAGAATACGTCCGGTTCCCTGTGTGCAGAAATAACGGTCATTTCAAAGTCAATTCCCATCTTCTCCAGGAAATCAGCTGCCTGCGCCATAATCGGCATATCTGAGTCGCTTCCCATAACAATTCCTACTTTTGCCATAGTGAATTCTCCTTTGTCTTTCTATTTTACATTAGTTTTTCTAATAATTATTATCCATTACCTTAGCTCTGCTAATTAATAATACCTGTTTTATCTTCTGCCGTCAAGATCAGCGCTTATGAATTATACTTATAAGCAGATATGAACCCTGCTGTTTAACGGAAGGCTCCGCCCCTTCCGCAGACAGGTTTTATACGTCTAGCTCTCCTGCTCCTGCAGCTCCTCCAGCGGCAGATTCAGCTCCTCTGTCCCCGGAAGTACGAACCGCCCTCCTTTAATAATATACACGCTGCTGCCGTCCTTCTGCACAGCCTCCACTGTGTCAAGCTCTGAGTATGGAATCGTGATATCCGTATGGCACCCGAAATAAGCCCTGGACAGATCCTCCTTTCTCAGGATGGAAACCTCATTATCCCGGGCCACAACCTCTTTTTTGTCCGGGTTGTAAACCGGACTGTCCTCTGACCAGCTGTAGCAGGTATCTCCTACGGCAAAGTGAGGGCCTGTTTTTTCTGCAATCAGAATGGGGAACTGATCGAGAATTCCGTATTTGATTCCCACTGCATAGGCAGTTGTATTTGTTCCCACTGCAAACTCGCCCATGGGCAGGCTGTCGTGATTCTTCAGGATCACCTGCTTAACCAGCTTTCTGCACTCCTCCTCGTCGGCAAAGTTCTCACAGGTATAGTCTGTGGTCCTGCCGTTCTCAAAATGAATGCAGAGGTTTCTGAACTGGAAGTCTCCGATGTAGACATTTCCCACGAAAAGCGTCCCCTCCGTGCCCTGAAGCACCGGTGAGGTAAACACCTCGCCCACCGGGATATTCACGTCTGCCACACAGTTCTCAAACCTGGTCTCCTTCTCCGGATGCTCGAGGGCCATAAGACTGATTCTGAGATCCGTCCGGTTCTTTCCCCTGCCTGTTACCCTCACATACTCCGCTGTATCGAGAGCATCGATGATCGACTGCTGGACTCTCTTATAGAGCTCATAATCCAGCGTATTGATACGAATCGTCTCCTCAAAAATTTCCGGAAATTTCGCCCCGATTTCCGGAACGGGAAAGGCGATGATCGTAAAGCTGGTTTCATCTCCCGGAATATACCCGTCCGCAATCTGCATGGACTCGTTAACATAGGCGTGTGTCAGCTTCTCCTGCTTTTCAGTCAGGGAGAATGCCTCTCTCTTGTTTTCCGGCAGGAAAGCCTCCTCCCCGAAGGTCTCCAGAACCGCAGGGCCTCCATAGACAGCTGCCAGAGCCCTGTACTCCTCATAGGCCACCCTGAGCACGGAGAGCTTTCTCTCCTTAAAGGCCTTGTCCATATAGAGAGCATTGTCATAGCGGTGATCATACTCATACTGGCGGTTTGGAGAAAATCCATAGTACCCATTTGTCCTGGTGGGAGTCCGGTTCATGGTTCCCACTGCTGCCCTGCAGAAAATCGGCGAAAGTCCCATCTTTTCAAAATTTTCCACTGCGTACCGCATCATCCGTTCAAATCCCAGGGGGCAGCGGATCTGGACAGTCTCCTTCTTTGTGAGATCACGCCCCATCACCTCGAAGCCTTTCCTGTAGCCCTCTGTAAATGTGTCTGCCATCTTTTTTACGGTTTCTTCCGGAAGGCTGTTTAAGAAGGCAGATACGGAGCGCTCCGTGTCTGAAATATACTCCCCAAACTGGTAGAGATACCTCTCATCCGACAGGTCTGCATTTCGGATAATCTCTGCCGCAAAGTCCAGGGACGGATCCAAGGACTCCCGGATCCGATAGGGCAGAGTGACGTCGCAGTAATCGCTGACAAACCAGTAGAGCACAGACTTCAGCTCCTTCTCCTCCGGCTCCTCCCCCTCAAACAGATTGTAGACCTCAATGAACACCTCTTCCAGAATCGTCATATCAGAGAGCCGGCTCTCATAGGCATAGACGATCATTCCCCTGATTTCCGTGTAGAGGAAGGAGAGGTATCTTCCGCAGCGTTCCGTCAGCTCCCTGCAGGCAAAGGCCGGATTGGCAAAGCTCTCCCCATAATGGGCAGGCAGAATATCCTCATAGAGCGCCTCGTTCAGACCTCTGAGTTCAGACAGCGTCTTTTCTGCCAGCTCCCCGCCGGCCTGCATCCGGAAGACCTCCTCGCACAGCAGGATAAACTCCGCCGTTTTTCTGAAATACGGCAGAAATCGCTCCCCCACAGTTGTCTCGGAGAGCATGGCGCGGATTCGCCCGAGGGCCAGCTCATGCCGTTCCCCTACAGCCTCGTTTTCCTCTTTCCATTTATCTGCATAACGGATCCCTGTTTCGTATTTCATTCCCATCATCCTTTCAATCCAATTAAAATAAGAACTATCCATAAAATAACGAGAAGCCCGCTTACAGGCGCCCCGATTTTAGCCAGAATATAATTTTTTTCATCCTCCTGAAAAGAGGCCGCACCGTATATGAGTCCAAACACGGCAAACAGAAAGCTGGAAAAGCACACTGCCGCCCCTCCTGCGGGAAGATTCCCCTGACTCTTTACTCCCAGGCCGATGCCTGCGCCTCCAAGAAACAGGGCCACAGCGGCAAGTCCCAGACAGATAAAGCTGTTTTTTGCCAGCGGCTTCCTGATATATGAAATCTTTTTAGGTTTCTGGGTCATAGAAAGCCCTCCTTATCACTTTGCAGATTACCACCAGTATGTATCCGGCAACTCCTCCTACCGTATTTAAAAACATATCGTCCACATCAAAGCTGCCCACCTTGAATACAAGCTGAATGGTCTCTATCGTAAACGTCATCAGAAAACTCAGAAGAAAAGTATTATACCAGCGCTTTCCAAACTCTGTGATAATCGGAAGAATAAAGCCAAAGGGCATGAAGCACACCACATTTCCCACTGTATTGATGAGAAAGGCCTTCATTCCCAGCAGCTCCCGGTAGGTGTAAAACCGTTTAATCTCCTTGAACAGAGTGACGTTGTAATGGTATTCCGTATATTCCGACCGGCTGAACCCGTCGGAAAAAAACATAAAATGCGTGAGCATGAGCAGGTAACAGACGAACAGCACCCAGCACACTTTCTGATGCGTCTTATTTCTTTTCCACATAACTATTTTAACAGTTCCCCTCTATCTGAAACGCGGCTTTCCTGAACGCCGCGAATATTTTCTTTTTCACTCTCTGCCTCCAGCCCAAAAAGAGTGTTGCAACTGAAATCACGTAAAAATGCAACACTCTTTCCTCTGCTTTTTCCCGGCTGCAGCTTATTTCGCTGCAGCCATTTCTGTCAAAGCCTTTTATCAAAATGTAATTTCTGATTTGCGTCTCAAAAGAGCCGCCCCGCTTACAATGGCCATAATCCCGGCCGCAAGCCCCGCAACAATCATAACGCTTCCGATCACGATACTGCATGCGCCTGCATTGCGCATTGTCCTGTAAACCTTCTCCATCGGACTCATCTCCTTCGCTTTTCTGCTGTCTCTCAGATTACCTTGCCCCGTACTGCTCATAGTATGCATCAATGGCTGCCTTGATCTGATCGTCGATCACAACTTTTCCCTGGCACTCTCTGTTGTACAGGTGCTCAACCACATCCTTCATGGAAACGATAGCCGCTGTCGGGAAGCCGTAGAGATCCTTTACTTCCTCGAGGGCGCTCTTCTCTCCCTTGCCTCTCTCCATACGGTTCAGGGAAACGATCAGGCCTTTCACCTCCACATCGGCCTGAGCCTTGATAATCGGGAAGGTCTCCTCAATGGACTTTCCGGAGGTTGTCACATCCTCGATAATCACTACTCTGTCTCCGTCCTTTAACTTGCTTCCCAGAAGGATTCCCGTATCACCGTGATCCTTCACCTCTTTTCGGTTGGAACAGTAGCGGATCTCCTTTCCGTAAAGCTCACTGATCGCCATGGCAGTGGCCACAGACAGGGGGATTCCCTTGTAGGCCGGCCCAAACAGCACATCGAAATCAAGGCCGTAGTTGTCATGGATGGCTCTCGCATAATACTCGCCCAGCCTGCGAAGCTGCGCTCCTGTCACGTATGCACCTGCGTTCATGAAAAACGGAGATTTTCTTCCGCTCTTTAATGTAAATTCTCCAAACTTGAGCACCTGGCTCTCAACCATAAATTCGATAAATTCCTGCTTATAACGTTCCATTTTCTGCTCCTTTTATGCCTGATTTTTCCAGCACATCCTGCGCCGTTTTCTATTTTACAATTCCGATCAGGCTGTTGATATCCTCCACCTGATACTGTCTCATATACGCTTCTATCCCCTTTACAATCTCCTCTGTCGCATAGGGGTTGTGGAAGTTTGCCGTTCCCACTGCAACGGCTGTGGCTCCGGCCATCATAAATTCAATGGCATCGTCCGCACACATAATTCCTCCCATTCCGATAATCGGAAGGCTGACTGCGTTGGCTACCTGGTACACCATGCGGACAGCCACAGGCTTGATGGCAGGACCGGAGAGTCCTCCTGTCTTGTTGGCCACGGCGAAGGTTCTCCGGTGGATGTCAATTTTCATTCCGGTAATGGTATTTATCAGGGAGAGCACATCTGCTCCTCCTGCCTCGGCAGCCTTTGCCATAACTGTGATATCCGTCACATTGGGGCTTAATTTCATAATCACCGGCTGTTTGGCATGCCTCTTCACCTCTCTGGTAATGGCTTCCACAGCCTTCGGATCCTGGCCGAAGGCGATTCCCCCCTCCTTTACATTGGGGCAGGAAATATTGATTTCCAGCATGTCTACCGGCTGGTCGGAGAGCTTCTCCACCACATCGATATAGTCCTCCGTGGTCTTGCCGCAGACATTGACGATGATCTTCGTGTCAAACTGCTTCAGGTAGGGGATATCACGCTCTGCAAATACCTGAAAGCCCGGATTCTGCAGGCCCACTGCGTTGATCATGCCGCCGTAGGTCTCCGCAACTCTGGGAGTAGGGTTTCCCGGCCACGGAACACTGGCAACTCCCTTGGTCACCACAGCCCCCAGTCTGTTTAAGTCTACCATTTCGCCGTACTCAGCTCCGGAGCCGAAGGTTCCGGAGGCTGTCATAACCGGATTTTTGAGCTCCACTCCGGCCAGATTCACCTTCATGTTCATTACAGCTCCACCTCCTCGGCTAAGAATACAGGCCCGTCCTTGCAGATCCGCTTGTTGTTTACATTGGTGTGGTGATCCACGTCCTTTGACTTGCAGACACAGGCCAGGCAGGCTCCGATTCCGCAGGCCATCTTTTCCTCTAATGAGATATAGCAGCGGATCTGATGTTCTCTGGCGTATTCCTTCAGTGCGCGGAGCATGGGAGTCGGGCCGCAGGCGTACATCACGTCGGCAGTCAGCCCATGTTCACGGATGGCGTCAAGAACATTTCCCTTCGTCCCTGCGCTTCCGTCCTCTGTGGCCACATACACCTGGCCCCAGGCCTCGAACTCTTCCTTTAAAAACAGATTCTCATCCCGGTAGCCCAGAACAATCTGCTTTTCGCAGTCAAGCGTTTTCGCAAGCTCCAGCATGGGAGGGATTCCGATTCCTCCTCCGATCAGGAATACCTTCTTTCCCTCTGCGGGGAATCCGTTTCCCAGCGGTCCCATGATTTCAATGGAATCTCCCGGCTCATAGTGGGAAAACTCCTCGGTTCCCGCTCCTGCAATCCTGTACACGATGCGCAGGCGCCCCTCCTCCTTATCAATCTCGCAGATGCTGATTGGCCGCGGAAGAAGCCTGGATCCATCCTTTGTATAGACAGAAATAAACTGTCCCGGCTTTGCCTGTTCTGACGCCTTCGTGGAGATCCACATGCTGTAGATCCCAGGAGCCAGCATTTCCTGGCTGTATACAACAGCCGTTTCCTTTATCTGTGCCATTTTTCTCTCCCTGTATATACGCCGCGCGGCTTTTTTCTATTTCTTGCTCTTTTATTTATTGCTTTTTTGTATTTATTTCTTTGTTTCACGCGGCTCTCTATTTTCATCTCTGAAACCTTTCCTGTATTCCCTGCCTCTCTCCTGTCTGGCTGCGGAAAAAAAGCCTGCAGGACTGACCCCAGGAAATCAGCATGCCGTTCATACAGTTCTTCCGGTTTACAGTACGCGGCCAATATCAGCAATCATATCGATGACTGCCTGTCTGGAAGCCTCTCCGAAATGCTCCGGGCCGAACTTTGCGTAGGTATCCTTCTTATAGGCAGCAATAATTCCTCTGGAAGAGTTTACGATTGCTCCGAGTCCGTCCTGGTTAAAGCAGTATTTCAGATCTTCCGCAGTCCCGCCCTGGGCTCCATAGCCAGGTACCAGGAAATATGTCTTCGGCATGAGCTTTCTCAGAATTTTGCTCATCTCCGGATACGTAGCTCCCACTACAGCGCCCACATTGCTGTACTCTCCGTCCATGGAGGCGCTGCCCCACTCTACAACCTTTTCAGCTACCAGCTCGTACAGAGGGCGGCCGTCAATCAGCCTGTCCTGGAACTCGCCGCTGGACGGGTTGGATGTTTTCACCAGAACGAAAATTCCCCGGTCACACTCATTGCACACATCCACAAAGGGCTTCACGCCGTCTGTTCCCAGGTACGGGTTCACTGTGATGTACTCTGTATCAAAGCCGCTGTAAGTTTTGCTTCCCACCTGGACTTTTCCGATATGGCCCGCTGCATAGGCCGCAGAGGTAGAGCCAATATCGCCTCTCTTCACATCTCCGATGACAATCAGTCCCTTTTCCTGGCAGTATTTCACGGTCTTGTCGTACGCTGCAAGCCCTGGAAGGCCGAACTGCTCATACATGGCAATCTGCGGCTTTACGGATGGAATCAGATCGCAAGTCGCGTCCACAATCTCCTTGTTGAACTGCCAGATTGCCTCTGCTGCTCCCTCAAGCGTTTCACCGAACTCCTCATATGCCTTTTTTGTCACATGCTCCGGGATATAGCTTAACATCGGATCCAGGCCAACACAGATCGGAGCCTTTGTTTTCTGAATTTTTTCAATTAATTTACTTACCATCTTATCCTCCTGTTTTCCAGACTTTACCTAGTTTAATTCTAGCTTAATTCTAACTCATTTTATCATAAGAGAGAGGGGGGATCAATAGCGTTATACAGGAAGTTCCATCTCATGTTCCATGGGCACAAACCCGAAGGCCTCATACAGCGGTCTGCCGGCCTCAGTCGCTTCAAGGGAGATGGAGGAAACCCCCGCCTGGCGGGCAGCTTTTACTAAAAGATTTAAAGTCTGCCAAGCAATTCCCCTCCGCCGATACTCTGGCTTTGTATACATATTCATAATATACGCCTTTTTCCCACTGGGGTTGTGAAAAGTGGGCATTACCTGATAAAAGCTGACACCGCCAGCCCCTACAATCTCTTTATCGTCGTAGACAAGAATGGCTATGTGCTCTTTTTCAAATAAAGCTCGGCTGTAGTAATCCACTGTCTGTTTTTCCACTTCTGTCATATCTGTATGAGGAGAGAGCTGATTTGCTGCCCTCAGAACTTCAAGCCTAGTCCGCGTCAAAATTTCAATATCTTTTTCCTCTGCTCTTTTATATATCAAGTTCATATTCCTGCTCCTCCCATTGCAAATGAGCCCTCTGGCACATTCCGCTCCAAAGGCTGCTTTCTTTCAAGCGTACCGTATCTTTTTTCCCTATGCTTTTATCATTAAAATTCACAGCATTATCAATTTCTGTTTTCCTGTCTGCGCAGAAAAACCACAGAAAATTTGTATCTGCATGGCACAAATATTTCTGTGGTTTTCTGCTTTTCTCTCTGTATCTTTCTCTACGGCCGGATCGTCAGTGTGGCCACATAGGTCCCGTTTTTATACACTTTTGAGGCAAACTGCTCCTCTGTGGCTGTTTCAAGCTCCAGCCAGAGCTCCTCTGCGGCGAGCATGATGTGAGAGAGCATGACGCCTATGGAGAAATCTCTGCCTGTGCCGGCCTGGGGGGCCAGTCCCTTCAGGCCTCTGAAAAGCCCTGTTTCTTTTTTGGAAAATACATAAATTCTGTCTGAATACACAATGAAACGCCAGGGCTGGGAATTAAATGCGGAAGGCGCCAGTCTTGCCGCTTTCAGGACAGTCTTCATGGTTTCTCCCACTTCTTCCTTAAAGACACACAGCTCGCTCAGAGGAAGTCTCTTTGCCAGGGAGCTTTCCCGGCACAGCTTTCCCTCCGGATAGCCAAAAGCTATAATCATAACCAGACGCTTTCCGTCCGTTCTCTTTTTTTTGACCGTGCTGCCGCCGAGATAACAGGTCCCAAGCCCCTTTGTAGTCATATAGAGAACTACCTGCTCCATCAGGTAGCCTCCGTTCCTCTCAAATCCTTCTGCCGGTTCTGAGTAGAGGGCCAGATACCAGGGCGCGTCCACCTTCCACAGTCCCTTTACGTCTGCCTTTTTTTCTCTGTTGTCGATCATCTCAAAGGCAACGGCAATTCTGTCATTGAGCGGTGAGGCCTTTCCGGCAAATGCCAGAAGCTGCTCTCTCATCCTTTCCGAAACTTCTTTATCAGAATACTTCCGCACTGAGTGGCGGACGCCTATTGCTTCATACAGATTCATACTCCCACTTCCTTTTTCCGTCCCCGCCTTAGGGTGCCTGTTTATTTGACCTGACTGATATGTTCAGACTGTTTCTGTGCTAAAGCATGCCTGAAATCAGAGGAACCACAACCACGGTCAGAATACCTGCCACTGCTATGGCAAGACTCGACATGGCGCCTTCTACCTCTCCCAGTTCCAGGGCCTTGGCAGTCCCGATTGCATGGGCGGAAGTTCCGAGAGCCAGTCCTCTCGCCATGGGCTCCTCAATCTTTAAGACCTTAAAGATCACATCAGCTATAATGTTTCCAAGAATTCCTGTAATAATTATGCTTACCACGGTCAGAGTCACAATCCCTCCGACCTCCTCGCTGATTCCCATGCCGATAGCCGTGGTAATCGATTTCGGAAGGAGACTCACATAAATCTCATGGTTCAGACCGAACCCCTTTGCCATGACATAAATACTCCCTGCACTGCCGGCCACTCCTGTCAGAATGGAAGCACCCACTGCCAGCTTGTTGTTCAGGAGCATTTCCAGCTGCTTATAGAGCGGAATGGCCAGACAGACTGTCGCCGGAGTCAGAAAATAGCTCAGATATTCTCCTCCCCTGTTGTAGGCTTCATAGCTGATCCCACAGACCTTCAAAACCACAATCACTGCCAGAATGGCCACTAAAAGAGGGTTTAAAATCAAGAGCCCTGTCTTATTTTTCAGCCACACTCCTAAAAGGTATGCTCCCACGCTTAAAAGCATCCCAAAATAAAGGGATGTTCCTGCTAATTCTTCCATCTCTCGTTTTCCTTTGCTGTCATCTCTTCTGTCTTTGCCCATCCAGTTACTTTTGCTGTCTCTTTCGGATCAGATACTGGGCCGTTTTTCCAGTCACAGCCATGACAAAAATCGTCGATACCGCTGTAATCACTGTAAGAGGAATCAGAACGCTTTTCATCAAATCCCAGCTGTTTATAAGGCCCACGCCTGCCGGAATAAACATCAGAGGCATGGTGTCCAGAAAAAAGTTTCCAGGCTCCTCCACGTCTTCCAGCTTCACCGCCTTAAGGCACAGCAAAGCTAAAAGCAGAAAAAGCCCGTATACCCCTGAGGGTACGGGAAACGGAAGCAGGACATTGAGAAATTCCCCTGTTACGGTGATGCCGAAAATAATAGTGATGCCCTTCATGAATTTCATCTTCAGTCCTCCTGTTTGTAAACGCTTTCTATTTTATCATCCTGTTTTTCATCGCACAATAGAAAAAGTCCTAATATTTTGATTGAATTTTGACAGATCTATGGGCTATACTTATAATACGTGCCGGAAGAACTCCTGTTCTTTTATGAGACAGAATCTCCGGCTTCAGATTTCAGTCAGGAGAGTTTGCCATGCCCGTAAAACAGCCGAACCTTTTCAGAACCCCCCGCCTCACCAGAGAGCAGAAACAGCAGATCGCAGATCTGGTCCGCGCGTGCAGCCGCTGTGATCAGAGTACCCTCTCCTTTCCCGCTGAGGAGGGAGATCTCTTTTACCTTCACTACACAGAGAAAGGAGAACTGGCCTGCGCGGCGGCTCTTTCCTTTTTCGGAGATGTCAGCCATTCAGAGGAGGGAGCCGACGGCGGCTACGCGGAATGTTCCGCCTTCACCCTCCCTGCCCTGCGCCGTCTGGGATATTTTTCCTCACTTTTTGATTTTTTATCCAGCGACATTGAAACTATTGATCTGTATTTTGTCACGGAGCCCGCCAATCAGAACACGCAGAAGGCTCTCGCTTCCCTGGGAGCCGTCCATGACAGGGATGAATACCTGATGGAAATTGAGGTGGGAAGGGAACAGAAAAGCGGATTTCTGCCGGAATGCAGCAGGCTTTCTGTAACAGCCGCAGAGGAGGAGGGCTCAGTCCTGCTTCAGTTTTATTTAAAGGAATCCCCCTTCCCAAATCGCCGGGCCGGCAGCTGCCGCCTGTTCCCGTCCGGGGACAGCGCCTGCTTTTACGGTTTTGAGATCGAAACATCTCTCAGAGGCCGCGGGCTTGGGCGGGAGGCGCTGCTTCTCACCCTCTCCCTGCTCGCCGATAAAAAAAGCGGATTTTCATGCCGCCGCATGTATCTTCATGTGTCAGGAACCAATCTGCCGGCTGTCTCCCTGTACAAAAAGACAGGGTTTTGCATATGCAAAACCCTGTCGTATTATCTGTATTAGATTATGATATGGGATTTCCTGCTGTTCTCAGACAGTCCTTCCCCGCCCGCTGTTAATGTCAAATTCCTTTACCATCTCCCGGTCCTCAATTTTCCTTCGGATCTCCAGCATCTTCCAGTCTGTCCCGGCGATGACTTCGGCGCATTTTTTCAGATCCTCCCCGATCTCCGCCGCCTCCTCCTCGGTCATCTCCTTCTTATACTTGAGCTGATGGTCCAGGCTGGCCCAGAAATCCATGGCAATCGTCCGAATCTGAACCTCTGCCCTGATATACTGCTTACAGTTGGAAAAGAACACCGGAACCTCCACTATCATATGATAGCTTCTGTACCCGTTTACCTTCGGGCTCCTGATGTAGTCCTTAATGGCAATCACCCTCACATCGTCCTGTCTTGCCAGCATCCGGCTCACATCGTAAATATCATCAATAAAAGAACAGATCACGCGTACCCCTGCAATGTCATCAAGATTCTGTGTCATGGATTCCACAGTCAGAGGCAGTCCTCTGCGTCTGAGCTTTCCGAAAATGCTCTCCGGCCTTTTGACTCTGGACTTAATCATCTCTATGGGGTTTCTCTGGTTCCTGACTGACAGCTCATCGTTGAGCACCTCCAGCTTTGTCTTCAGTTCACGGATTGCACAGGAGTATTTCATCATTTCATTCCGAAATTCAATGGCCTCTCCCAGCAGGCTTTCCGGGACCTCCACCTCTCTTGGCCCAATCACAACCGACTGGTTCAGTTCACTGTTCGGATTCTGGTTCAAACTCATATCTCACACCTCTGGTTTGTCATTCTGTCTGCTGCGGTACAGCCGGATCGCCGCTGTTATCCGCATTATCTCCGTCTATTATAGCTGAAAAACAGTGCAGAGACAATGAAACTTTCATTAATTTTCCCTGAAGTTATTTTCTGCCGTGCCGGATGGCTTTCCTCTGTGCCGGATGTGCAGGGCGCTCTTTCGCCAGAGTCAAATGTCCTGCCTCTGCACGTTTTGCACACACCGATCGGTTTACAAACTATCTCTTTAATGGTATGCTTAGCTGTAGATACTTTACATCGGATTGGAGGTTTATTATGAAGAACTTAGGTTACTACAACGGTGCCTTCGGCCCTCTGGAAGAGATGACCGTACCTATGAACGACCGCGCCGGATACTTCGGCGACGGCGTCTATGAAGCGACTCTGGCCAGAAACGGGAAAATTTTTGCCCTTGAGGATCACTTAAACCGATTCTTCAACAGCGCCGCACTGATTAAGATGACAGTTCCCTACACGAGAGAGGAGCTGACCGGCATTCTCTATTCCATGCTTGGCAGAATGGATGATTCTGAGATTCTGGTCTACTGGCAGCTCACCAGAGGCACTGCCATCCGAAACCATGTATTCCCCGACGCCTCCGTAAAGCCAAATCTCTGGATTACCATGAAGCCCGGAAAGAAGGCGGATCCGGATCATGTCCTGAAGCTGGTATCCACAGAGGATACGCGTTTCCTCCACTGCAACATCAAGACACTCAACCTTCTTCCCAATGTCATGGCCGCCGAGAAGGCCCACGAGGCAGGCTGCGATGAGTGTGTGTTCCACCGCGGCGACATTGTAACCGAGTGCGCCCACAGCAATATCTCTATTTTAAAGGACGGCGTTTTTATCACCCATCCTACTGACCACTATATCCTTCCCGGCATTTCCAGAATGCATCTGATCCAGGAATGCAGGCGCCTGGGTATTCCGGTAGATGAAACTCCTTTTACCATGAAGGAGCTTCGGGAGGCTGACGAGATCATCGTTTCCAGCTCCACCAAGCTGGCGCTGCGCGCATGCGAGCTGGAGGGGCAGACGGCAGGGGGAAAGGCCACTGACCTTTTTAAAAAGCTCCAGAATGCCTATGTGGAGCGCTTCCTGCGCGAAACAGAGAACGGCAGATAGCACGGCACCGGCCGGGAGAGCTTTTGCTCCATTGATAATTCTGCCCGGTGTCCGATGTAGTACGGAAAAGAAAAAATGCGGACTCCCGGCACAGACATGGAACCATCTCGTTCCGTCCGGCCGGAAGCCGCATTTTTCTTTCGCTCAGAATATCTGGTTGCTGAACCCTTTGCAGCTTACAGCTTCTCAATCACATCTGCTGCATGATCCAGCCATGGTGATTCCACATACTCCACCACACCCTGATCCACACTGTCTGCAATCTTCGGATCGATCGGCAGCTGGGCAAGCACCGTAATCTGGTACTCCCTGGCCACCTCCTCGATTCTGCTCTCTCCAAACACGGAAATCTTCTTTCCGCAGTCAGGACAGACAAGATAGCTCATATTCTCCACCAGGCCGATAATCGGCACATTCATCTTCTTTGCCATATTGACAGCCTTTGCGACTATCATGGAAACCAGATCCTGAGGGGAGGTTACAATGATAATTCCATCAAGGGGAATTGACTGAAAAACCGTCAGCGGCACGTCTCCTGTTCCCGGAGGCATATCGACAAACATATAGTCAATATCCTTCCAAAGCGCCTCCTTCCAGAATTGTTTGATCACGCCTGCCACAATGGGTCCTCTCCAGATCACAGGATCCGTCTCATGCTCCAGAATCAGGTTGGCAGACAGCATCTGGATGCCAGTCTGGCTCTCACAGGGAACCATCAGCTCGTCAGCCGTCACCCTCACCATCTCATGGACGCCGAAGGCCTTGGGAATTGAAGGTCCGGTAATGTCTGCATCCAGAATCCCGACCCTGTTATTTCTTGCCCGCATCTTGCAGGCCATCAGTGAGGTCACAAGGGATTTTCCCACTCCTCCCTTTCCGCTCACAACGCCGATTACCTTCTTTACTGTACTCTGTGGGTTTAACGGCTCTAAAAAGCTGGATGGCTGGCGGCTCTGGCAGTCGGCACTGCAGCTTCCGCAGTCATGGTTGCACGCTTCACTCATAACATTTCTCCTTTCCGTTCCCGGCATCTCCAGGAGCCGGCACGTTCTCTTTATGGTCAGAAGGTCTCTCCCTTCCCAATCCTTTTTTCTGCCCTTCACAGGCTTTTGACAGCTTCTATCGTATCACATTCCCACCTGTTTGTCCCGTTCTTTTTTTCGTGCATCTCCATTCGCAGCTCTCACAGGGCTGCTTTTTCCGCTCGGCCGTCCCGGCGGCAGTTTTACTCCGCCTAAAATGCTCATGTGCCATAAAGTAGCACGCGGGAATTTAAACGGGCAAAAGACCAGCATTCCGAGGCCTGAGCACTGATGAATCACACAAAAAGATCACGCAGAATTTTTACTAACCCTATTGACAGAGAGAAAATTATCCCGTATAATCACGCTCAAATATACTTGAGGAAAGGAACTGAACCCAAAATCATGGACGACGCCGACAGTAGCGACGCTGACCGAAGTAATACTTACAGTAAATTGCATCGATTTTATATATCAGGCATAACCTGCGTCTAATTCTCAGACAGCAGGCTATGCCTTTTTGTGTTTCTTTTTTTGCTGGCCACCGCTGAGAGGCGGTCAGAAATATATTATTTTTTCAAAGAAAGGAGTGGTTTGTCCAATATGGATAATCACAAACGCGTGCCTTGGCACGCCAGGCAGCTTACAGAGGTTTATCATGCTTTACATACCTCTGAGGAAGGACTTAGCGATGCTGAGGCTGCTGAACGTCTCAGAAAGAACGGGCGCAATGAACTGCGTTCAAAACCGCCGAAAACCATCCTGCAGATGCTGAAAGCACAGGTTATCGACCCAATGGTGCTTATTCTGATAGGAGCAGCGGCCTTTTCCGCTGTTTTGCAGGAATGGACAGAGGCGGCAGTAATCTCTATCATTGTTATTGTCAACGCAATCATCGGTATCGTACAGGAGAAAAAAGCACAATCGTCACTGGAAGCATTGCGCAGCATAAGCGCTCCCACAGCCCGCGTACTGCGTCAGGGTGAGGAGAGTATTATTCCTGCCTGCGAATTGGTCACAGGCGATATTGTGATGCTGAGTGACGGAGATATGGTTCCGGCTGATCTGCGTCTGATTGAATCCGCAAATCTGAAGGTACAGGAAGCTTCTCTGACAGGCGAATCTGTTCCGTCAGAAAAAGAAGCGGGGGCTATTCTGCCGGAGGACTGCCCTCTCGGTGACCGCAGCAATATGGCGTATACCTCTGCCATTATCACCTACGGACGTGCAGCAGGCGTCGTAGTCGCAACCGGTATGAACACAGAAGTGGGAAATATCGCCGCCATGCTGGAGCATCAGGACGATATGGATACTCCGCTCAAAAGAAAGCTGGATGCGGTCGGCAAAACTCTCACCGCAGCAGGACTGATTGTCTGCATTTTGATTTTTGCCATTGGCGCACTATACCAGCGTCCTCTTATTCCACAGTTTTTAGTTGCCATTTCCCTGGCAATTTCCATTATTCCAGAAGGATTGCCGGCAACAGCAACCATCGTGATGGCATTGGGCGTACAGCGTATGGCTAAGAAAAATGCGCTGATTCGCAGGCTGCCCGCAGTGGAAACGCTGGGCAGCGCCACTGTAATTTGCTCTGATAAAACCGGTACTCTTACTCTGAACAAAATGACCGTAACCCATATTGCAGTCAACGGCGATTTTGAAGCCGGGAAAACCACGCCGATTGAAAATGCCTTTCGTCAGCACCCGGAGGTATACAGGGAGCTGGTCTATGCGGCTGCACTCTGCAATGACGCCAGCTTTGACCCGGACCGTAAAGGTGAGATCATCGGCGACCCGACCGAAGGCGCGCTGATTTACATGGCCCAGGCTTTTGGCATTGACCATGAGAGCCTGGAAGAAAAATACCCGCGTGTGTTTGAACAGCCCTTTGACTCTGACAGAAAAAGAATGACAACGGTACATCGAATGAACGATCGCTGGACTGCCTACACAAAGGGGGCGGTAGATGAGATGCTCCCACTCTGCACACACATTTTAACTTCAAATGGAGTGCGCCCCATTACGGAAGCAGATAAAGAACACATTACCGGGCTCTGCCTTTCCATGTCAGAAAATGCGCTGCGCGTACTGGGATTTGCTGTGCGCTTCCTGCCAGGTCTTCCGATAGATGATGAAACTGTAGAGTCTGATCTGACCTTTATCGGTGCAGCGGGTATGATAGACCCGCCGCGCCGGGAAGTAGCGGAATCTGTACGCACCTGCCGTCAGGCTGGCATCCGCACAATTATGATTACCGGAGACCAGAAAGTGACTGCTCTTGCTGTTGCAAAAGAACTGGAAATTTACAGGGATGGAGATGCCGCAG